>UQTA01000005.1 GCA_900543885.1 uncultured Clostridium sp. | reverse complement strand
TGTGGCAACGAGAAAAGATTTGTGAACATCGACACCACAACAGGTTTGATAAGTAACTTTCATAGTCAGACTCCTTTCGTAAATGATAAGAAGCCATTGACTGAACTGCCACACAATTAAACTAAGGCGCTTAAACAATTCTTAGTGTACGGATTCATGATGCCACTTATTTGTGCTTGAAAAGGCAGAACTTACACTGATTAATATGCTGTCTAAAACGAAGAAAGTTATTACAACTCCTCCTCCCGTGCTTTGTAGTGTAGCTTCTTGCAAATATTTTACAGCACAACATAGAGAGTTGAAATACTTTCGTTACTATTTGTGCCGCCAGCCGAAGGCGGCGGAATGGAGATTAATATGAGAGAATGCGGCATGCTTCTTCCAATCGCCAGTTTGCCATCTAAGTATGGTATTGGCTGTTTTTCAAAAGAAGCTTATGAATTTGTAGATCAGTTAAAGGAAGGCGGACAGAGCTTCTGGCAGATCCTTCCATTGGGCCCTACGGGTTTTGGTGATTCGCCTTATCAGGCATTTTCTGCTTTTGCAGGAAATCCTTATTTTATCGATCTGGAGCAGCTGGTCCAGGAAGGTCTTCTTACAGAAAATGAATGTGAAGCGGCAGATTTTGGTGATGATGACCGGTATATTGCTTACGATAAAATATACAAAGCACGGTTTAAGGTACTGAAAAAGGCTTATGAACGGTGGAAAAAAGAGGCTAAATGGACAGAAAATGTGGAAAAAGCAGGGACAAAGGCTGAAAAGATGGATCATCGTCAGTTCCTTAAGTCTAAGCTGGCTCCTGAAACCAGAGAGTATTGCTTTTATATGGCAGTAAAGGATCATTTTAAAAGTGCCAGCTGGAATAAATGGGATGAGGACATCCGGCTTCGCAAGACTGCGGCAGTAGAGAAATACAAAAAAATGCTGGAAGATGAGATGGGATTTTATGAATTCCAGCAGTTTCAGTTTAATGAACAATGGAGCCGTTTAAAAGCCTATGCCAATGAAAATGGTATCCAGATCATTGGGGATATCCCCATCTATGTGGCTTTTGACGGGGCTGACAGCTGGGCTCATCCGGAGCTGTTCCAGTTTGATGGGGAATGTCTGCCAAAGGCAGTGGCCGGCTGTCCGCCAGATGCATTTTCAGCAACAGGTCAGCTTTGGGGAAATCCACTGTATGACTGGGGATATCATAAGAAGGATCATTACAGCTGGTGGATCAAACGTATGGAGTACTGTCTGAAGCTGTATGATGTAGTGCGTGTGGATCATTTCAGGGGTTTTGAAGCATATTATTCCATTCCTTATGGGGATCTTACCGCTGAGTTTGGCCATTGGGAAAAGGGACCGGGACTGGAGCTGTTTGACCAGCTGAAGAAAAGCCTGAAAAAAGAGAAGCTGCCCATCATTGCAGAGGATCTGGGCTTTCTGACACCGGAAGTCCATGAGATGTTAAAGGAAAGCGGATTCCCGGGAATGAAGGTACTGGAATTTGCTTTTGATGACACAGAAAACAGTGATTATCTGCCCCACAAATTCACAGAAAACAGTATTGTGTATACAGGAACCCATGATAATGATACCCTGGTGGGATGGTACGAGACCATGAGCCGGAAAGATAAGTCCTTTGCAAGGGAATACATGGGCTGCCGCCATACCCCGAAGAAGGAGATGCACTGGGAGTTTATACGTCTGGCTATGGCAAGCCCGGCGAAGCTGGCAGTAATACCGGTGCAGGATTATCTGGGACTGGGAGCAGAGGCGCGTATTAACGAACCGTCTACACTTGGAAAAAACTGGAAATGGAGGCTGCTGCCGGGAGAGCTGAACAGTGATGTTTTAAAGCAGTGCAGGAGAATGGCGAAATTGTATGGACGTCTCCCGGAAATAAATATGTAAGATGTCCTCACGGAGTCTTTGTCTCAGACATCAAAAGCAGCGTTTAAGGAATTGTTATGTAAATATTCAAAATTAATTCATGTATTTGCCTGATTTTTCTGATAAAATGAGACTAGGGTCAAAAGGTCGTAAATCCGGTGAGGGCTTGCTTGCAGGAGGATTTTTGAACTTGGGACCCGACAAAAACATGAGTAAGCAGCCATTTTTAGGAGGGACAGAATATGAAAGATCAGAAACGTTGGATGAAAAACTGGATCAGGGCACTGGCTGTTGGAATTTTGATCGCCGGGACAGTTCCGCTTTCTGTTATGGCAGCGGAAAAAGGATGGGTCAATGAAAATGGGGCAGTTCATTTTGTGGACAGCAATGGTGCTTATGCAAAGAATGAGTGGAAAACTTCCCGGGGAGTGTCCTATTATCTGGATGGAGAAGGCAATCTGGCAAAGAATACCTGGATCGATGGAACTTACTATGCCGGAGAAGATGGCAGCATGACAAAAGAATCCTGGATCTATGTGGATGAAAATGAGGGTTCTATGAAATCCGGCTGGTATTATCTTGGCCGGAACGGAAAAGTTGAGAAAAATGACTGGAAGACCATAGAAAAGGCAAAATATTGTTTTGACAGTGACGGCAGGATGCGTACCGGCTGGCATTATGAAAACGGGGATATTTATTATCTGGGAAATGGTTCTGAGGGTTATACCAGAAGCGGCTGGTACTTCCTGGAAAGCAATGGAAAGAAACGTCCGGCAGAGGGCAGTATTTCAAAAGATATTACCCCTGATTCCGAAAATGGAAGATGGTACTATTTCCAGTCTAACGGCAAGGCAAGAAAAAGTGAAAACGGCGTTCCGAAGGAGGCGGCTATTGACGGAAAGAAATATTATTTTGATGAAAACGGTGTTATGCTCACCGGATGGCAGTGTGTAAAGGAAAAAGCAGAACCGGGAGATGGAACAGGCATCAGCCGTTTTGTATATCTTGGCGGAAAAGAAGATGGAATGTTAAAGGGGCAGTGGTTTGAAACTTCTGAAAGACCATGGGATACAAAGGCATGGAGTACTGCGCTGAATACCCAGGCAGTGAGAAAGACCAATGCTGAGGAAACAGCTCTTATGAAGAAGGATGGTTCCCGATGGTTTTATCTGGAAAATAATGGAAGTCCGCTGTTTTTATCCGCAGATACCACCGGGCTGAAGGACGGAGCTGTAAAAATAGATGGAAAATATTATTTCTTTGATTCCTATGGTGTCTGCCAGTCTGGACTGATCAAATTCACTTCAGGAGACAAGACGGAGACCGCTTACTTTGATCCGGAAGCAGGCGGTGCCATGAGCATTGGACGTAATACCAATGCAGTGGATAAAAAAGATAAGGTTTATACCTTCTGTTCCGGTACTTCCGGCTCTGAAAAGGGCTGTGGTATTACCGGGGTGAAGGATGGCTTCCTTTATAACAATGGCCTTTTAGTCAGCGCCAGGGAAGGCAGTTCTTATGAACCTTTTAAGGTTGCCGGTCAGGTTTATCTGGTAAATGAAACAGGGAAAGTGCAGACAGAGGAAAAGAAGTATTCTTCCAATGGAAAGACTGCTTATGTGATTGAAAATAACACTGTATTTACGTCAGATGAAAATGGAGAAAAAAAGAGTGAGGCGGTAGGTCTCAGTCTTCCATATGCAGGCTGGAAGATCCAGTATCGGAGATAAAAGTGAAAGAATATCATAAAATGCTGCAGGGCCTTGAACTCTGCAGCATTTTTGCACTTTACTGTATACATAGGAGCACTTGAAAAAAAAATGGTGGTCTGCTATACTTGATTAACAAAAAAGCCCCATAATATGAGGAGACCCCGGTCGTTTCCAACCGGGGCAATTATGAAAAATCTATGTGCAATTTGACTAATAACCTGTTTTTATGTTATCTCTTTCTTATGGAAATAGTATAAAAAATAAATATGAACGAAATGTGAACATAGTGTAAACAGATTATAAATCATTGTACATAAAAAGAAACGTTGTGCGAAAAAACGAAAGAGAAAAGAATGAGCGGGATATGCAGCTTAGGGAGGGAGAAATGGAACAGGAATTAAACAGAAAAACGATGGTGATCGGACATAGAAATCCAGATACAGACTCCATCTGTTCAGCCATTTGTTATGCAAATTTAAAGCAGGCAGTGACCGGGGAAGAATATGTACCTGCAAGAGCAGGACATGTAAATGGAGAGACTCAGTTTGTACTGGATTATTTTGGAGCAGAAGAGCCGGTGCTGGTGGAAGATGTGCGTACCCAGGTAAGGGACATTGAAATCCGCAAGACAAAAGGTGTGGCAGATAACATTTCCTTAAAAAGAGCATGGAACATCATGCAGGAGAACAATGTTGTAACAATCCCGTCTGTAAGGGAAGACGGTACACTGGAAGGCCTGATCACAGTAGGCGATATTACTAAGACCTATATGAACATTTATGACAGCAGCATTCTGTCAAAGGCCAATACCCAGTATTCTAATATTATCGAGACACTGGAAGCAGATCTGATCATCGGAAGCGCAGAGGCCTATTTTGATCAGGGAAAGGTACTGATCGCAGCTGCAAACCCGGATCTGATGGAATTTTATATTGAACCCCACGATCTGGTTATTTTAGGAAACCGTTATGAGTCTCAGCTTTGTGCCATTGAAATGGGCGCAGACTGCATTATCGTGTGTGAAGGCGCCGGCGTTTCCATGACCATAAAAAAGATCGCTCAGGAAAGAGGCTGTACCATTATCGCAACCACTTACGATACCTATACAGCAGCCCGTCTGATCAACCAGAGCATGCCTATCAGCTACTTTATGACAAGAGAGCACCTGATCACATTTAACAGTGATGACTATATTGATGAGATCCGTGAAGTGATGGCAAGTAAGCGCCACCGTGATTTCCCGATCCTTGATAAGGATGGACGCTATCTGGGAATGATCTCCCGCAGAAATTTGCTGGGCGCAAGAGGAAAACAGGTCATTTTAGTAGACCACAATGAGAAGAACCAGGCAGTAGCAGGTATTGAAAATGCGGAAATCCTGGAGATCATCGATCACCACCGTCTGGGAACCATTCAGACTATGTCACCGGTATTTTTCCGCAACCAGCCTTTAGGCTGTACTGCCACCATTATCTATCAGATGTATCAGGAAGCAGGAGTGAAGGTAGAGCCGAAGATCGCCGGATTGTTATGCAGCGCCATCGTATCTGATACGTTGCTGTTCCGTTCCCCAACCTGTACAGCTGTGGATGAAATGGCTGCAAGAGCACTGGCTGATATTGCAGGGATCGATATTGAAAAATATGCAATGGAAATGTTCAGTGCAGGAAGCAATTTAAAGGACAAGAGTGACGAAGAGATCTTTTATCAGGATTTCAAGCGCTTTACTTCTGGAAAAGTGACCATTGGCGTGGGACAGATCACTTCCTTAAATGGGGATGAACTGGACAGGTTAAAAGGACGTATGGAAGCATTTATGGAAAAAGCACTGGAAAACAATGGTCTTGATATGATATTCTTTATGCTGACCAACATATTAACAGAGACCACGGATCTGGTCTGTGAAGGACAGGGAGCACTGCAGCTGGCTGGAAAGGCATTCCACAAGGATATTGAGCTGCTGGAAGAGGAAGGTTTAAAGAAGCCGGTACTTTGTCTGCCGGGAGTTGTTTCCAGAAAGAAGCAGCTGATCCCGGAACTGATGTTAGCTGAACAGGAGTAAGGCTCAGGCCTGGGGTCTCTCATGCATTTTACAAAGAGGGCAGAAAGGATAGAGAAAATGAGCAAAGAATACTGGAAGCCGGGAAATATGCTGTATCCTGTTCCGGCAGTTATGGTAAGCTGTGGAAGAGAAGGGGAAAAACCGAATATTATTACTGTTGCATGGGCCGGAACCATCTGTTCTGATCCGGCGATGGTTTCTATTTCTGTAAGGAAAGAGCGTTATTCCCACGATATTATCAAGGAAACAGGGGAATTTGTTATCAATCTGGTAAATAAGAGGCTGGTGCGGGCTACGGACTATTGTGGTGTAAAGTCCGGCCGTGATGTAGATAAATTTGCCGAAACACGTTTAACACCTCAGGCATCCCGCTATGTAAAGGCACCGGGGATTGAGGAAAGTCCTGTAAATATTGAGTGTAAGGTAACTGAGGTAAAAGAACTGGGAAGCCATGATATGTTCCTGGCAAAGGTGGTAGGCGTGACCATTGATAACCAGTATATGGATGATAAAGGCAAGTTTAACCTGAATGCTTCCGGACTGACTGCTTATTCCCATGGGGAATATTTTGAACTGGGAAAGAAGCTGGGAAGCTTCGGATATTCTGTACGCAAGCCTGCAAAGAAGAAGAAAAAACGTTAGTTTGCGTCATTGCTCATAAGGAGGAAACAAAAAATGAAGCCGAATATTACTATGATCGGCATGCCTTCATCTGGTAAAAGTACCGTAGGCGTGCTTCTTGCAAAGAGACTGGGATTTTCTTTTATTGACGTGGATATTGTGATCCAGGAAAAAGAAGGAAGACTGTTAAAGGAAATTATTGCTGATGAAGGCATGGACGGCTTTCTGGAAGTGGAGAACCGCATTAATGCAGGCCTGGAAGCGAAAATGTCTGTGATCGCCCCAGGCGGCAGTGTTATTTACGGCAAAGAGGCTATGGCTCATTTAAAGGAGATCAGTGAGATCGTTTACCTGAAAATGAGTTATGAGGAAATGGAAAAGCGTATTGGAAATGTAGTAGACCGTGGTGTTGCATTAAAACCGGGATTTACCTTGCGTGACCTGTACAATGAACGTGTTCCTTATTATGAGAAATATGCAGATATTGTCATTGATGAAGAAGGAAAAACAGCTGGAGAAACGGTAGATGAGCTTAGAAATATCATCGAAGGCATGATGGACCAGAAAATGATCCAGATGTTTATTGATGAACAGAAGCGCAAACTGGAAGAAAGAGACCGGCTGTTAAGTGAGAAGGATGAGGAAATCCGCCAGTTGAAGGCGCGGATCGCCCAGATGGAAGGAAAATAGAAGACAGGTAAATTTTAGGGGCTGTTGCAAAATACAGCCTCTATTTTTCTGCATCCGTTGTCTGCACAGCTTCTCGTTACATCTGTGCGTTCAGTTCGGACCAAAGTCCGCTCTGCCCGCACAGATGTCTCGAAGAGGCAGAACAACTGGATAGCAGAAAAGCGCTGCTGCATTTTGCAACAGCCCCTTTTTGCATGTAGGAACCCTTTGGTCCTGTTTTGTTGAAATGTTCTTTTTAGATTTTCTAAGATCACGTACTTTCACGAATGATCATTTCACAAAGCAGAGGAGTGTGGTGAGGCAGCTCCTGTCCGTCTAAAACCTGTAAAAGTGCCTGACCGGCCTGCATACAGCCGTCTGTGAGACGGGTGCTGATGCTTGTTAAACAGGGCCGGGTGATCTTGCAGAAGCAGGTATTACCCATTCCTACAATGGAGATCTGTTCAGGAGATGTATAGCCTAAATGCTGCATCTGCTGCAATGCATAGGCAGCTAAATGGTCATCGGAACAGATAATAGCGTCGCATTCAGGAGCTTCTGCCAGTGCCAATCGGATGGCCTGTCTTGTATCAAGGCCAAGGCCGATGATATCGTCATAAATGTGGCAGCGCACATCGTCATATTCGCTGCAGCCGGCAATAAAACCATCTCGTTTGGGAATACTGCTTGGGCAGTCTTTTTCCAACAGCAGCAGTGGTTTGCGGCGGCCCTTTCTGTAAAGATATTCCACGCACTGTTTTACCCCGTATTCTTCGTCAGCTACAAAGCTGTATACATTAGGCAGGTCAAAATGGGAGTTGACGGTAAAGACCGGAATATCAGAAAGGTAATCGCGAATGGCATCATGTACATTGGTACTGCCAAATTTAGCGCCTACTAATATAATGGCTTCCACACCACGCTTTGACATACAGGTTACAGTAGTACCCCGCTGTTCGTCTGTCTCGCCGCCGTTCATAATGATAACGCTGAAACCGGACTGATCCAGAAAGTTTACCAGCTGGTGGGTGCCTTCCATATAGCACAGGTTCTGAACATCAGGTACGATTATGCCGACTACGCGGCTGCATTTGGTAGGAGCAGCCTGTTTGGCCATTTTCAGATTAAAGTTATTTTCCTGGAGAAGCTGCAGGATCTGGTCACGCTTTTCTTTTTTTACACCACTTTTGCCATTGAGCACACGGGATACCGTACTGGGAGAGACCTTTGCAATGTCCGCTATATCATAAATGGTCATGGTACACACTCCTTTCTATCATTGATTTTCTATCTGTAATTTTTGGTCTGTAGTTTTCTGTCTGCAATTCTTCCATCATTCTACCAGAAAAAAATTGTAAAAGCAACGTATAATTTGCTTTTGTAAGTTTATATTTGCAACAAAACATGAAAAGTTTCATAAAAAGTGAAACAAGCTACAAATAAAGTTCGTTAAAATAAGGACAAGGCGATTTTGTTGCGAAAAAGTATCCAGTTTGTGCAACGAAATCAGGGGAGATATTAGAATAAAACAAAAAAATATTAAAAAAATATCATTTACACTTGATTTTATTGTGCAAATATGTTACAGTTTGGACATGAAACATGTTGCAACAAGTTTCGATAAACAAAGCAACATGTTGCAGATTCTCTTGTGAAAAAATATAATTGGAGGGGAAAACTATGAAGAAAAACATTCTGAAAACCGTTGCCGTAGGTATGGCTGCATGTGCACTTGTTGCATGTTCCAATGGAACTAACAACGCTGGTGCCAGGGAGGAAACAACAGCAGCTGCAGCAGCAAGTACAACTGAAAGCACTGAAACTGCTTCCAAGAAGGTCCGCCTGAATCCTTATGATGGTGAGACTGAGATCAAGATTGCTTACATTGCACATGATATTTCTACTCCGAACAACCAGGGATGGCTGGAAGGAATCAAGCGTGAGTGTGCTGCATGGGATAATATTTCCATCATCGAGTACAACGCTGACTCTTCTGCAGAGACTCAGGTTACACAGGTAGCAGATGCTGTAAACCAGGGCTGCCAGGCTATCATCCTGCAGTGTTCTGATGGTACTGCATTAGCGTCTGCTGTTGATGATGCAGAGGCTGCTGGTGTTCCTGTTGTTACAATGAACCTGGATGCTTATACTACACACTCCGCACTGGTTATGGCTGTTGATTACGATGCAGGACGTATGGCTGCTGATGAGATGGCAAAGCAGATGGGAGAAAAGGGCAACGTTGTTATTATTGAAGGTGTTGCAGGTCTGACCCGTACGGATAACCTTGAAAAAGGTTTCAAAGATACCATTGCTAACTATCCTGAGATCAAGGTTCTGGATGCACAGGCAGCAAACTTTGAGAAAGAGACTGCTACTACTGTTATGAACAGCTTCCTGCAGAACTATGATCAGATCGATGGCGTATTTGCTATCAACGATGCTATGGCTGAAGGTGCTGCTTTAGCAGTTGAATCTGCTGGCAAGACCGGATCTATGTACATCTGGGGTGCTGATGGCGAAAAAGATGCTCTGAAGATGATCGAAAATGGTCAGATGGCGGGTACTATTTATACCAACAGCTGGGATGAAGGAAGTACAGCAGCAAAGATCGCTCTGATGCTGATCAACTCTGAGTACAGCTACACCAGCCTGAGCGAAACACCACAGGTTGTTATGGAGTGTAAAGTTGTTACTCCAGATACAGTTGGTGATATTCCTGAGTCTGATCGTTGGTAATCATAAGGAAATAGTCAACATCATAGGATCTTAAATCTGTAATGAGAGGGGCGAGGCTTTCTGGTGAGTAGCCTCACCCCTTCTTTTATTCAATATGATTAAAAAGGAGGATCAACAGTGAAACAGGATACACTTCGTAAGTTGATCTCGGTAGGAATGCTTGCTGTACTGGCTGTATTTTTTGCAGCCAAGAGCCCGTATTTTCTTACCGCTTCTAACTTGTCTGCAATTGTCCGTGACTCTGCAGTGGCAGGTATTGTAGGTATAGGTATTACATATGTTATTTTAACAGCAGGTATTGATCTTTCCACAGGATCAGTTATGGCGCTGACAGGTATGGTCATGGCCAATATTTATGTTTATACATTGATCCCGCTTCCGATCATGATCCTGATCGGTCTGGTAGTAGGAATTGTCTGTGGTGCAATTAATGGATTTGTTGTTACAAAGCTTAAATTGCCTGAATTTATTGGAACGCTGGCTACGATGGGGATTTACCGAAGCCTGACTTACGTGATCGCAGTACGTGATGCAGCAGGTTCGATCCAGAGTGTGCAGATGCGTGCCCATGGTTTTACTTTCTTAGGCGAAGGTGTTAATGGTATTTATTATGTTGTGATCGCTATGGTCCTGCTTAGCCTGCTGGGACAGTTTATCTTAAAGAAGACACGTTTCGGTACGAATCTTTATGCAGTTGGTTCCAATTTCAAAGCGGCACAGCTTTCTGGTATCAATACGGATCGTACCCGTATCGGTGCATTTGTAGTCACAGGATTGCTGGCTGCAGTAGGCGGTATCTTCAGTGTTGCCCGCCTTCAGTCAACCACAGTTCTGCTTGGCAGCAGCTTTAACTTTGACCCGATCGCAGCAGCAGTTATCGGAGGTTGTGCTCTGGATGGCGGCGATGGTGATATTATTGGTACTTTTTTGGGAGCTATTTTTATGGCAGCACTGGATAATGGTATCCTGAAGCTGCAGCTGAATACAGCTTACCAGTATGTTATTAAAGGTATTATCATTATTCTGGTAGTTATCTTTGATGCATGGTATCGTGGCTTTATGCAGAACCGTGCTCAGAAGAAAAAAGCAGAAAAGGAGGCAGCTGTATGAGCAGTGAAGTAATTCTGGAAGCGAAAGGCATCTGTAAGAGCTTTTCTGGCGTACAGGTGTTAAAAAGTGTAAATTTTGATGTCCGTAAAGGCGAAGTTCATGCTTTGATGGGAGAAAACGGTGCAGGAAAATCCACACTGATCAAAATCCTGACAGGTGCTTATACAAAGGATTCAGGTGTAATTGAATGGAAGGGAAAGCCGGTAGAGATCAATAGTTTAGGTGATTGCCAGGCATTGGGAATGGCCTGTATCTATCAGGAGCTTTCTGTTATTCCGTCACTGACTGTAGCACAGAATGTTTTCCTGGGACGTGAACCGCGCCGATTCGGTGTGATCGATCATAAGAAAATGAATGCGATGACGGCAGAGCTGATCAAACAGTATAACTTCCCAATTGAAGCAACTGCAAGGGTTTCTGACCTGGGTATTGGTGTCCGCCAGCTGGTGGAGATCTTAAAAGGTTTAAGCTGCAATGCAGAGCTGCTGATCATGGATGAGCCCACCGCTTCTCTTTCCGGTAAAGAGGCAGAGACCCTTTTTGGAATTATTGAACAGCTGAGAGAACGTGGTGTTTCTATTATTTATATCAGTCACCGTCTGGAGGAAGTATACCGTCTGTCCGACCGCCTTACCGTTCTGCGAGATGGTAAAAATGAGGTAGTTCTGGAGCATGATGATATTGATCCGAAAAAAGTCATCCAGTACATGATTGGTAAAGTAGTAGATGAAAGCAGCGGTTCTATTAAAGAAATGCGCAAACCTACAGGTGATGTATTATTAAAGGTAGAAAACCTTTCTAATGTAGGTAATTTCAGCAACATCAATTTTGAGCTGCACAAAGGTGAGATCCTTGGTTTCGGAGGTCTGATCGGTGCGGGACGTACAGAACTGGTGCGCGCTATTTATGGTATTGATTCCCATACAGAAGGTACCATAACATTTGATGGACAGCAAAACTTTAAGCCATCTCCAAAGGCAAGTATCAAAGCAGGTTTTGGATTTGTGCCGGAAGACCGACGCGGACAGGGATTTATCCCTCTTTTGTCCACCACCCGCAATGTAGCTTTGACTAACTACGATATTATTAAGAAAAATGGTCTTGCCATCAACGAAAAAAGTGAACTGGATATGGCACTTCATACCATAAAATCCATTGATGTGCGCCCAAATGATCCTGATAAGCAGGTAGGTCTGATGAGCGGCGGAAACCAGCAGAAAGTTGTTTTAGGAAAATGGCTGGAGCGTGATCTGAAGATCCTGATCGTTGATGAGCCAACTGCCGGTATTGATGTTGGTGCCAAAGACGAGATCTATAATATACTGGAACAGCTGGCACAAAAAGGAGTGGGCATCATTTTAGTTTCATCCGATCTGCAGGAGCTGATCCGTGTTTCTCATCGTATCCTGGTTATGAGAAAAGGCCATATTGTGAAAGAATTTGATCATGGTATGGTAACACAGGCGATGGTACTGGAAGCAGGCTCCGGTATTACCACAGAGGAGGAAGCAATATGAAAAAATTCAAAGTAAGTAATCTTACAAAGCCGCTCATTTTGGTTCTCTGCTTTGTTGTTTTGGCCATTTTACGACCGAATTCCTTCCCAACCGTTTCCAATCTTTCAAATGTGCTGTGGAGTATCAGTGTTTATGGCATTATGACAAGTGGAACGATCTTTGTATTTCTGTTAGGAGGAATCGACCTTTCCATCGGTTCACTTTGCGGTTTGTGTTCTGTAGCATGCGTTATGACGATCCGCTCTATGAATTATAGTACAACCGGCGTGATCTGCGGTATTTTGCTGGCGTTGGCTGTTGGTATTGCGGCAGGTGCTTTCCATGGCATCATTATTACATTTTTTAAAGTTCCGGCATTTTTGATCACCTTTGCAAGTTCTACTGCATTTTTAGGACTTTCCATGGTGATTACCAATAACAAGATCTTAAGCTGTATGGAACCAAAATTATTTGTAGGTATTTCTACATATAAGATTTTTGGTTTCCCGGTACCGGTTTATATTATGCTGGTGGTAGCTGTTATCAGCTGGTTTGTACTTTCAAAAACCACCCTTGGACGTCAGTTTTATGCAGTAGGCGGCAACCCGGTGGCTTCCCGTCTTTCCGGTATTAACGATACAGGTGTTACGATCCTGGCATATGTTCTTTCAGGACTGACCACAGCCATTGGCGGCATCGTTCTGGCTTCTATGACACAGCAGTGTATGGCAAGTACAGGAAGCGGCTACGAGAACTATGTTATCATGTCAGCGGTTATTGGTGGTATCAGTCTGTTAGGCGGTGTGGGAACTGTACCTGGCTGTGTCTTCGGTGCGATCCTGATCGGACTTTTAAACAATGGACTGAACCTGATGAGTGTTCCTTCTACGGAGCATGACCTTGTAAAAGGTATTGTTATAATTGCTGCTGTTGCTTTTGACGCACTTCAGCATCAAGATAAAGCAAAAAATTGGTTTAAACAATTTAAATTCCTTAAGAAAGGGGAAATGGCCTGATGAAAAAGATAGATGCACATTTACATTTGGCTCAGATTGTTGCTGGATATTGCCGCCGCGGGGAACTGCGTGCTATTGGAAATGGTAAGGCGGCATGGGGAAACGGAGAGGTATTTGATCTGTTCCCTCAGAATGGAGAATATGGAGAAACAAACTTTACTGCAGAACAGGCACTGGCTCTGATGGATAAAAATGAGGTTGAGAAGGCTGTTCTGATGCAGGGCAGTATGTATGGATTCCAGAACCGTTATCATGCAGAGATCCTGAAAAAATATCCGGATCGTTTCTGCCCGACCTGCACCATTGATCCATATATGACTAATGCAGCTGAAACCATGGAGTATTTCTTTGAAAAGCAGGGATTTAAAGCTGCCAAGTTTGAGGTGAGCAGCGGCGGCGGTCTCATGGGCTGCCATGATCCATTTGACCTGGCAGGAAAAGAAATGCGCCCTCTGTTTGATATTATTGAGGCACACAATGCGCCGGTTGCACTGGATGTAGGTGACTTGACTATGCCTAGCCACCAGCCATGGAGTCTTGCTAAGATCGCAGAAGATCATCCAAATATGAAGTTAGTTGTCTGCCATCTGCTGGCACCGATCCCAGGAAGAGAAAAAGAACTGGAATTAAGCCTGGAGCTGCTGAAAAAGCCAAATGTATGGTTTGATATTGCAGCACTGCCTAAGATTGTTGCACCTGGCACTTATCCATTCCCGGCAGTACATGAAGTACTGAAAATGGCAAAGGAGATCTTAGGAGCAGACCGTCTGCTTTGGGGTACAGATGCGCCATTTGCAGCTACCCAGGATCCTTATGAGCATTTAGCAGATTACCTTGTTAAGGGCGATGCCTTTACAGAGAGCGAACTGGAAGACGTATATTATAATAATGCAAAGAATGTATACTTTGAATGATACCAGGGTCAAAAGCATGATTAAATTTAAGTGAGGTTGCTATTATGGTAAGAAAAAGTGAAGAAAAGCAAACTGTCCGCAAACCGGCCCCATTTAACGGAGTGGGGGAGATCACGGTACGCAGCTTATTAAATGGTCCGGAAGAAATGAGCCAGAAAGGCCGTGTGTTCGGTCATACCACTGTTTATCCAGGCAGTGAGATCGGCTATCATGTTCACAAGGGAGACAGCGAGACTTATTACATTTTCAGCGGTCACGGACGTTATAATGACAATGGTACGATCACAGAGATCGGCCCTGGTGATGTAGCTTACTGTGCACCAGGTGAAGGCCATGGTCTTGCATGCATCGGTGATGAGCCGGTTGAGATGATCGCATTGATCCTTTACGAATAAGAAGAGAATTTGCACAGATCATAAAGTTTGTGCATAAAAAATCCCCGTATCTGCACACTACAATGTGTCGGATACGGGGATTTTTTTACTTATATGCAGGTTTGGAAGCATTCATCCAGGATCAGGTGGATTTTACAATAGTTCCATATAGGCAAATAATCGGTTGATACTGAAGATGCCAATGATCAAAAGCAGGATCACGATCACCAGAGAGATTGCCAGAAAGACCATTTTATAATAGAGATAAGCTCTTGCAAAGTCCTGCAGTTTATTATGTTCAGGCTGACGGGCCAGTTTTTTTAAGTAGAACCAGCCTGCGATAGGGATGTTCATGTACATGAAGGTGTGGAACCATTCATTTATTTCAATAGGAGAAGAGTCGTAGGGAAGTTTTGCGCCGTCTTCGTTTTCTGCTTCAGAGGAATCCTGTGGGTGGATTTTACTTGTTCCCATTACATATCGTTTCGCCCACGGCCAAAGTACTTTTTTATTCTTCATCGCCTCTGCCTCCTGGTCCATAGATTTCTGCATTGTTCCATTTATATTGTTCTCTGTTTAAAGAAGAGCGAAGCTGACGCTGCTGGGTCTGTACCTGCTGGTCAGCCTGACTTTCTTTCTGTGCCTCTTCCGCTTCTTTTTCAGCCTGTGCAGCATTCCATTCGCTGGCCGTTGGAAGTGTGGAAATGCGGGAGATAGCAGCCTGAAGTCTTGCGGAAAGAGAAGATTCTTCTTCATCTCCGGCAACCAGGGAAAGCTTGTCAATGGCATCAGATACCAGATTCTGGGCATCTGTTTCCTGATACTCCAGATTTTCAATCCGTTCTAAGGCCTGCATAAAGGTCTGTTTCTTTACAGCTTTTTCTTCCTGGGCCCGTTTGGCTTCTGCATCTTTTGCAGCCTGTTCCTGGGCAAGTCTCTTTTCCTCTGCTTGAACAGCCTCATACCGGCTGATCTCATCGCCCATACCGGCAATGATCTCCTTAAAATAGTCATACCGGCTTTCTGCCTTCTCTAAAAGGCTGGCGCGAAGTTCCCCGTCGTCTAACAGAGGCAGTTTGGAAGTAATGCTGTTGTATTCATCTGTTACAGTATAGGTATCTTCTACAGATGTGATCTCTTTTTCCATAAAGGCATCTACAGAAGCCTGGAGAGAGGTTTCAAGCTGTTCCTGCTCTTTTTCGTGAAGGCTCTGCTCTGCGCGGAACTGGGCAGTGGTGCTGAAATAGTCTTCCATTCCGGTTTTTGAATCCACTTTACGCTCTACTGTTTCAGGCTGTACCCAGTCCCATGGCTCTAATTCCTGGTGGATCTGGTCCATAACTGATTTCCAGATCCGGCCGGCATAGGTAGCACCGTAGATACCAGGCATATTTCGTGGAATATCATAACCGACCCAGATAGCAGCAGTGTAATAGCGGGTGTATCCGCAGAACCAGGTATCTTTGCTGCTGTTGGTAGTACCGGTCTTTCCGGCTGCGGGCATATCATTATCCAGTCCAAGGCCCTGACCTGTGCCATAGGCAGCAGTAAAGGTTCCCTTTAAAACGTCTGTAAGCATAAATGCTGAGTCATCCCGGTAAACCTGATGTGCAGATGGCTTTAAGTCTTTGGTCAGCTCTCCGTCATGTTCGTGGACGATCTTTGTAATACAGGTGCGGTCATTGTATACACCGCCATTTGCAAGGGTGCTGTAGCCTTTTGCCATATCCACTACACGGACACCGTTGGTGAAACCTCCGATACTTAAGGACGGAACATCATTATCTACATAGGTCAGCTTCTGGAATTGCATTTCACCCAGATAATCCAGACCATAATTAACACCAATGTCCTCTAAGATCTGCCATGCAACGGTATTCAGGCTTCGGTTTAAGGCTTCCCTGACTGTTACATTTCCAAAATAACGGCCGCCGCTGTTGGAAGGTCCGTCTTCCCACTTGTGGTCATTTACAATACGTGTAGGATAATATTCTCCTGTATCAAAAGCAGGACCGTAGTCGATCAGAGGTTTGATGGTACTTCCCGGCTGTCTGGCGCTTAAATAAGCTCTGTTGAATTTGTCTTCCGTGCCGCGGCCGCCTACAATGGCAACTACGTAGTTTGTCTTATTATCTACAATGACACCGGCCCCCTGAAGAGCAAATTTTCCATTTTCCTGCAGTTCTGTAAAGCCGGAAAGAGACTGGTCGATCTGTTCCTGAAGCTGCTGCTGGATGGAACTGTCTAAAGAAGTATAAAGCTGAAAACCGCCGCCGCGGATCAGGTCCGATTTTTCAGAGTAGGCTGCTGTATAACGGTCCATGTACTGATTATAATCTTCTTTATCTTTAAAGATATACTGGAACTGGAAATTGTCTTTTTTCATCAGCTCCAGGGCCGCACAGTGAATAGCATAGCTGCTCTGGTAATTTTCGTCTGTTCCTTCTGATTCCTGCTGTACGATCTTAAAGGGAGCATTTACAGCTCTTTCGTAGTCTTCCTCAGAAAGATAGCCTACTTCTTTCATACTGTTTAAAACATCGTTTCGCTTTGTTTTAGAAGCGTCTGGATGTGCTACTGGATCATAGGCAGATGGACTGTTGCTGATACCGATGAGGATGGCTGCTTCTTCCGGAGCCAGATCACTTGCATGTTTTCCGAAATAATACAGGCTGGCTGCCTCTACCCCATAGCACTGATGGCCGTAAAAGTTGGTATTACAGTAAAACTCCATAATATCAGCTTTGGAGTATTTTTTCTCGATCTCAGGGGCTAAAAGGATCTCTACGATCTTTCTGGTAAAGGTGCGCTCCTGAGTGAGATATGTATTTTTGATCACCTGCTGGGTAATGGTACTGCCGCCCTGGGTTACATGGCCGCCGTGCTTTACCAGTGCAAGACCTGCACGGAAGGTGGCGATCCAGTCTACACCGCCGTGGCTCTTAAAACGACGGTCTTCCTGGGCAATATAGCCGTTTTGCAGGTTCATGCTTATCTTGCTTATATTTACATATTGATAGTGCCCTGCGTTAATAAGTCCGATCTGCTTTCCGTCCTTATCGTAGACAACAGTATCAGAGAGCATGGAAAAATCAGACCGTTCCATCTGCGCCAGCTTGTCATAGGCAATCTCACGGCACTGGTCTAACTCAGGCTTTACCTTTGCATAGATCAGAAGACCGATGACAGCCATGATGACGAGACCGGTTGTGATCACAGACAATATGCCATGAAAAAGCCATCCCAGGATACCGAAACAGGTAATGAAGGAGTGACCGGATCCATGGGCCATTTTTTTATGTGTCTGCTTATGTAAGTCTTTCATAATGGTTTAAATCCTCTCTTTATGATTTCTTTGAAATTTTGGAAAAATCCGCTTAAAAATCTGTAGTTATTATAATTCATATGAAAGAAAATTCCTAGTTAAATTCATGCTGAAAACTGAAAAACACATGTTTTTGATAGGGTATTAGAACCTGAGGGAATATATTTTATAAAAATTAGATATAGAAATTATAAAGAAAATATAAACAGATGGAATTGACAAATGGGAAAAAAAGACTATAATGACAACTATTCAAGAGTTTGACATTCAAATGCGAAGAACAGGACAATGCTTTTTTGTTATGTGTACCGAATGCAGCGCAGGGTGTGCTGCCGGTCATCTACGCATTGCAGAGAGCTTTCGGCTGGTGAGAGAAAGCAGCGCGACAGAAAAGATATCACCTGCAAGCAGTCTGTATGAAAACAGGAAACTGCCAGTAAGACAGATCGGGGTCCCGCCGTTAAAAGGGAGCGTATTCGTCCGGACAGAGAGTCGGAGGATAGGACAGAGAGGTCGGTTAAGGCCGGCAATAAGAAGTGGTAACGCGGAGTTTGGGGGCTTCGTCTTCTTGGTGAGTATCCATTTGGGATATTCGGGAAGATGGGGTTCTTTTTTTTCGCCTGTCACATTATGAAACGATAAAAAGGCAGTTGGATGTTTTACATTGAATCAAGAACAAATACCAGATCACTGAATTACATGAGAGGAGAGTAAAGATTATGAATACACTTGTAATTGTTTTGATCGCAGCTGTATGTCTCTTTGCAGGCTACACATTATACGGTCGCTGGCTGGCTAATAAATGGGGTATTGATCCAAAAGCCAAGACACCGGCAGTTGCTATGGAAGATGGTCAGGATTATGTTCCTACAGATGGCTGGACTGTTTTCGCCCATCAGTTTTCATCCATTGCAGGCGCAGGCCCTGTAACCGGTGCCATCCAGGCAGCAGCTTTTGGCTGGCTTCCCGTACTTTTATGGGTCATCATCGGCGGCATTTTCTTCGGCGCTGTTACAGACTTTGGTGCTTTGTATGCCAGTGTTAAAAATGAAGGAAAGTCCATGGGACTTCTGATTGAAAAGTACATTGGTAAGACCGGACGTAAGCTGTTCTTATTATTCTGCTGGCTGTTTACTCTGATCGTAATCGCAGCATTTGCTGACATGGTAGCAGGTACATTTAACGCATATACAGTAAAGGATGGTGTAACAGAGCTGTCTGCTGCAGCACAGACAAACGGCGCAGCCGGTTCCATTTCCCTGTTGTTCATCGTATTTGCAATGGTATTTGGCGTAATGCAGAAGCATTTACATCTTACAGGCTGGAAAGAGACAGTTGCCGGACTTGCATGTACAGTCGCAGCACTGGCTATTGGTATGGCATTTCCGTTAGTAGCAGGAAAAGATACCTGGTCTTATCTTACATTTGCTTATATCTTTATGGCAGCTGTAATGCCAATGTGGCTTTTAATGCAGCCTCGTGATTACATGACCACATTTATGTTTGCAGGAATGATCATCGGTGCTGTTGTAGGCCTGTTAGTTGCTCATCCAACAATGAATCTTCCGGTTTATACTGGATTTAAGAACGCAAAAATGGGAGATATGTTCCCGATCCTGTTTGTAACGGTTGCATGTGGTGCTGTTTCCGGTTTCCACAGCCTGGTTTCCTCCGGTACATCTTCCAAGACCATTTCCAATGAAAAGGATATGTTAAAGGTTGGTTACGGTGCAATGGTACTGGAAAGCTTATTAGCTGTTCTGGCTCTCTGCGTAGCAGGTGCTGCTGCAGCTGCTGACGGAACTGCTGCAACAGGAACCCCATTCCAGATCTTCTCTGCAGGTGTTGCAGGTTTCCTGGAAATGTTCGGTATCCCGGTTTATGTAGCACAGTGCTTTATGACTATGTGTGTATCTGCCCTGGCACTTACAAGCCTTGACTCTGTAGCACGTATCGGACGTATGTCCTTCCAGGAACTGTTCAGTGTAGATGATATGGAACATGCAGAAGGCTGGAGAAAGTTATTCTGCAATAAATATTTCTCAACTGTTATTACTCTGGTATGCGGCTTTATCTTAACAAAGATCGGATATTCAAACATCTGGCCTCTGTTCGGAAGCGCAAACCAGCTGTTAAGCGCACTGGTTCTGATCACACTTTGTGTATTCTTAAAGGTAACAGGAAGAGAAAACAAGACTCTGTTCCCGCCACTGATCATCATGCTGTGTGTAACCTTTACCGCACTGGTTGAAAGAACCATTGCCCTGGTCAATGCATTTGGCGCAGGAACAGCTGTATTTATGGTAGAAGGACTGCAGCTGATCATTGCCATCCTGTTAATGGTCCTTGGTGTGACCATTGTATACACATCTGGTAAGGAACTGTTCCAGAAGAAGGCTGAATTAAAACATAGTAATGAAGAAAAACTTGCATAAGTTTTTATAAGATGTTCTCTTGGAGTCTTTCCTGCACCTGCCTTTGCAGCTGATTTTCCGCCAGCCGCACCCGAATTTCAGAGGCGGACGCAACGCCAACGCCTCTGAAATTTGGGCACAGCTGACAAACATCATCTTGCAAAATCAGGCACAAAAAGATTCCGAGAGAACATTAAGTTTAAAAAAGTGGATTTTTTGTGTGCTATTCATCCGGAATGTTATTCATCTGGAAGAAGCTGCCGTTGTCTGGTTCTGCAGGTCTGCCGTTGACATTCCTGTTTCTAATGGTCTATAATGAGCGAAAAAGAAGAAGGAGCGTGAACAGTATGACATTCTTTGATGAGATCAGTAAAAATCTGACCGGTTATGGAAAAGAAGCTGCAAGAAAGGCAAAAGATGCTGCACAGGTGCTTCAGTTAAAGGCCCAGATCAGGGGGGAAAAGCAGAAGATCAATGAACTGTATACTGCTATTGGTGCAGTGTATTTTAAAAACCACAGAGAAGATTCAGAAGATGAATACAAAATGTTCTTCCCTGAGATCGAAAGTGCCCTGACTCATGTGGCAGAGTTAGAGAAAAAACTCAGCCAGCTGGATACCATGGAAAAATGTCCCTGCTGCGGTGCTGCTGTGAAAAAGGGTGATTCTTTCTGCAGCAAGTGCGGTACACCGGTCCAGAAAGAAGATGTGACAGAGGAACAGGATAATGCTGTGACAGAGGATGATTTTGTCCAGGAAGAAACAGTAGAGGAGCCTGTAAAAGAGACCACAGAGGAAAAGAAGACGGAAGAAGCAGAAAATGTGGTCCGGGAAACAGAAACAGAAAATACGACAGAAGAAGAGACAGAACAGAAAGAGGAGCCGGTTTCACAGCCGGAAGAATAGAATGATGGAAGAAAAAAAGACAGGACTGGTGTTAGAAGGCGGCGGTATGAGAGGTATTTATACGGCCGGAGTGCTGGATGTATTTATGGAAAACGGCATTACATTTGACGGTGTGATCGGAGTATCTGCAGGTGCCATCCATGGCTGTTCCTTTGTGTCCGGACAGAAGGGCAGAAGCATCCGGTATTATATGAAGTATTGCCGCAACTGGCGCTTTATGAGTTTTCGAAGCCTGTTTTTAACCGGTAACATTGCAGAGGAAAAATTCTGCTATCATACACTGCCTGAAAAGCTGGACCCTTATGATTACGAGGCCTTTAAGAAAAGCCATACAAAATTTTATGTGGGCTGCAGTAATGTAGAGACTGGAAAAGCAGAGTATCTTCCTATTACAGATATGAAGGAGGAGATAGACCGGATGAGAGCTTCCGCGTCACTGCCTCTTGTTTCAAAAATCGTAAAGACAGCAGGAATGAAGCTTCTTGATGGCGGCTGTACAGACAGTATCCCGGTAAAGGCATTTGCAAAAATGGGATATGACAAGGACGTAGTGGTACTGACCCGCCATAAGGGATACAGGAAGGAAAAAGAAGGAATCGGTCTGACAAAGCTTGTATACAGGAAATATCCGAAATTTGTAAAAGCTGTATACAAACGCCCGGATGTGTATAATCATACATTAGATGAGATCGAAAAATGGGAAAAAGAAGGAAAGATCTTTGTGATCCGTCCAAGCGTTCCGCTGTCCATCGGACGCATGGAGGCAGACCCAAAGAAGCTTAAGGAAGTTTATGAGCTGGGACGGGATGATGCGCTTAGACAGATCGCAGCCATGAAGGAATGGTTAAACTAATAAGCAGCGAAAAGGAAGGGATGCTGCCTTAGTAGACATTGATACTAAGGGGCATCCTTTTTCATGTTAAAATCAATAACGGATTTTTAGAGAGTCTGGTATAATAGCGGTAGGTAAGATAAAATGTTCTTTTGGAATCTTTCTGTGCCTGAGTTGCGGGAAGATGCAAGAAAGATTCCGAGAGTACATGAAAGACTGCGGGAGGAAAGGTATGTATCAGCTGGTGATCGTAGATGATGAGGATAAGATCGTAGAGGGAATTGCTAATCTGTTTCCATGGGAGCAGCTGGGATTTCAGGTAACCTGGTTTAGCAGACCGTTAAAAGCACTGGAATATGTAAGGCAGCACAAGGTAGATGTACTTATGAGTGATATTGAAATGCCGGAAATGAACGGTCTGGAATTATGCAGACAGCTGCAGGACACAGACATTAAAATCGTGTTTATCAGCAGTCATCAGAATTATGAATATTTTCGGTATGCGATCCAATACAGAGTGGAAGACTATCTGTTAAAACCTATTAAAAGTGGTGATATTTTAAATTGTTTTGGAAAAATACGGCAGTATCTGGATGAAAAATATGCAGTGTCCCGGGAAACAACGGGAAATTATTATGAGCAGGTGGTTACAGCTGTAAAAGAATATATAAAAGAAAATTATAAGGAAGCTTCATTGGAAAATGCAGCAGTCCAGGTTTCTTTAAGCCCCAGTTATCTGTCCAGGATCTTTAAGGAAAAATGCGGCATGGGATTTTCAGATTACCTTACAAAAACCCGTATGGAAAAGGCATGTGAGCTTTTAGGCGATATCAAATATAAAAGCTATGACATTGCTTATTATATCGGCTATGATAATCCAAAGAATTTTTCAAGGGCATTTAAGGCATATTTTGGCATGACGCCGAAAGAATACAGAAATGGAAAGGTGCTTGAAAAAGAATGAAACGAAAATTTTTCATACGACGTTTTCTGCGATATCTGCTGCTTTTAATGATCCCCACAGTCATGATCTTTTCTTTTGCCATGGTTTCCTATAATTATCAGCTGGATAAGTCACTGGATGCCAGGGCACAAAATACCCTTTCAAATGTAAATAACAGTCTGGAAATGATGGTAAGTAATGTGGCTTATCAAAATGAGCAGCTGACTAATAATGCGTATACTCTCATTGCATTAAAACGACTGATGCAAAGAGAAACAAAGATCCCTTACAGTGATGCGATCTATCTGAGAAATATTAAAGCTACTTTAAGCAGCATTATACGGGCTTATCCTTATATCCAGTCAGTTTATCTATATCTGGATGGCTATAATAATTATTTTTCCTCTGATTATGGGCTGGTACAGTTAGAACCCAAAGGGAAAAACAACTGGTACAGCAGCTACCGTACCATGGGAGAAGAGGAAGAAAGCCTGATGGAGATGCGGGCGGCCAAAGATATCGGTTATGGACGCAGTATGCTTACTATTTATCAGAAAATGAAGCTGCAAAAAGGTGTTGTTGTTATGAATATTGATGCGGGAGATTATCTGGCAAGTCTGGATGAAATCCTGCAAAAAGACAACGAAACCGTGCTTTATATGGATAAAAAGGATCAGCTCCTTCTTTCCTGGAATGATGAAAATGGGGCAGCAGAAGGCTTTAACAGTGCAGAATACAGAAATAAGGGACAGCAGAATTACTGGAAACGGATCAACGGAAAGTCTTATCTGGTCCACACAGATGTTAATGGGCAATATGATCTTTTTCTGGTGTCACTGATATCTGCACAGGCAAAGATGAATGGTATCCTTCAGGTAGCCGGAGCTTTTTTTGCTGTATTCCTGTTTAATATTATTGCCATGATGGCATTGGCATATACCACTACAGTGCGGACATTCCGTCAGATCGAATACATGATCCAGGTATTTTATGATGCAGAAAGCGGGATCTATCCTTCTGGACCACGACAGGAAGTAAAAGATGAGTATGATATTCTTATGAATAATATCATTTATCTGTTTTTAAATACTGTGAAGCTGCAGACGGAACTGACGGAAAAACGTCATAATCAGGAAGTTGCGGAACTGACGGCTCTTCAGCTGCAGATCAATCCACATTTCCTTTTTAATACCTTGCAAACCCTGCAGTTCCAGATACAGTCGAAAGCTTCGTCAGAAGAATCCGTTACCATTCTGGAATACTTATCGGATATTTTAAAATATGCACTGGCAGAAGCCACAGAGATGATCAGCCTCCGGGAAGAACTGCTGTATCTGAAAAAGTATGTGGCTATCCAGAAATTCCGTTTTGGAGAGAAATTTATCATCTATTATGAGGTGGATGAGGAATTAATGGATCTGAAAGTATTTCGCCTGATGCTCCAGCCATTAGTGGAAAACAGTATACTTCATGGAGTGCGTTATAAAGAAGGCAGAGGTTATATTAAGGTACAGATCCTCAGACGTGAGGGAAAAGTATATTTCCGGGTCATAGACAACGGTGTGGGAATGGACAAAGAGGAAAAAGAGCGTTTGCGGGATTCGATGAAAGAGATCAATGTGCATCATATTGGACTTGCAAATGTAAATAGCCGGCTGAAACTTCATTTTGGAGATGGCTCAGGAATCCGGATCAGAAGCAAAAAAGGCATGGGCTGCGTTATGGAATTTTGTTTCCCGGAAAATATGGGCTGTGAAGAACAGGGGACAAATGAAGAATAAAAAACAAAAGAAATGATACCTTTTGCAAAAAAAACGGTAAAAAATGAATAAAAATGAAAAGACCGGTTCCTTTCGGTTTCGGCAGAAATTTACTACAATAAAATCATCAAAAAGATGTATCAAGAATGTAATAAAGGAAAAGAGAGGGAGACGGTTATGAAGAAAAAACTGGTGAGTGTAGTGTTGGCAGCTGCTGTGGCAGCAGGTACTTTGGCTGGATGTGGAGGTTCATCCACAAAGGATAGCACACAGGCCGCATCTGCTGGTGGGGAGACAACAGACAAAAGCAGCTCTGATGAAGATATCACCCTTCGTTTTGCATGGTGGGGCGGTGATGAAAGAAACGAAGCAACATTAAAGGTGATCGAGCAGTTTGAAGCGGCTCATCCCAATATTACCATTGAAGCTGAGTACGGCGGCAGCGACGGTTATCATGATAAACTGGCAACCCAGCTGGCATCTGGAACAGCGGCAGATATTGTACAGGTAGATCCGGAAGTGTTCCCAACTTATGTGACTACAGGTGACTATTTCATTGATTATAAGGATTATGACATGGATCTTTCCAATTTCGATGAAAATTATATTTCCCTGGAGATCAATGGACGCTACGATGGAAAGCAGTTAGGTCTTCCAACTGGTATTTCTGGTTCTGGTATGCTGGTAAACAAGGATCTGGCAGATGCTATTGGTATTGATTTTACCAAGCCATATACATGGGATGATATGATCGAAATGGGCAAAAAAGTGCGTGCATATGATGACAGCATGTATCTGCTTTGCGCAAACAAAGAGTATCTTGTGAACATGGTCGTATTTAACTATGGAAAACAGCTTCTTGGAAAGACTTTCTTTGATGCAGATGCAAAGACACTGAATTTAACAGAAGATGATCTTAAGATAGTATATGAATATGTAAAGCAGCTGTATGATGAAGAAGTAGTTGCACCAGCTTCCTATCAGGCATCTTACACAGGTGACAGCCTGCAGTCTGATACAAACTGGATCGCCGGTAAGTATGTAGCAGCGCCAACTTACATTTCAACCATTGATGTTATGGTGGCAGCTAATCCTGAAGCAAATTATGTAATGGGACAGCTTCCTGTATTAGACGGAGCTGTTGAAAAAGGCTGGGCATCCAATACTCCTCAGGTTATTGCGATCACAAAGACCTGCGGGCATCCGGAAGCAGCAGTAGAGTTTATGAATTACTTCTATAATGATGATACTGCATTAGAGACTTTAGGAGCGACCAGGAGCGTTCCTCCAACAGAAAAGGCGAGAAAGATCTGCTCTGACAAGGGAATTTTAAGTGAGATCACCATGGAAGGTGCTGATATTGCAGCAGCTATGGGCGGAACTCCAAATGATAAGATCTCATCTTCCCAGGAGTCAAAGACAATCCTCTTTGATTCAGTAGAGACCATTGGCTACGGAGCAAGCACACCAGAGGAGGCAGCAGCTGATACCATTAACCTGCTGTCAGGTCTGGAACAGTAATCAGATATTTGATCAAAAACAGAGAGTGCCGCAAAAAGGACACAAAGGTTATTTTGCGGCGCTCTTTTTCTGCCTACAGGAGGTCATTATGAATAGGAAAAAAACAATGAAAAGGGAATATCAGGCGTATTTGTATATACTTCCCTGGATTTTAGGATTTGTTATCCTTCAGCTGTATCCATTTGTTTCATCCTTTATTTATTCTTTTACAGATTATACCGTTGGTGCCAAAGCCACCTTTCAGGGACTTGCAAATTATAAGAAATTATTTACCCAGGACAAAGAGTTCTGGAATTCCTTAAAAGTAACCATTCTGTTTGCTCTTTATACAGTGCCTGGAAAACTGATCATGGCTTTAGCAGTTGCCATGTTTTTAAACAGGGATTTAAAGGGAATCAACCTGATCCGCACTTTGTATTATATTCCGTCTTTGTTTGGAGGAAGCGTAGCAGTAGCACTGTTATGGAGATTAATGTTCCTGGATAATGGTGTGATCAACGCAATTTTAACAGCGCTTCATCTTCCTGTGATCCAGTGGTTAGGTGATACCCGTTATGCACTGCGGACTATCTGTATGTTGGAAATATGGCAGTTTGGTTCTTCTATGGTTATGTTTTTAGCAGCGTTGAAACAGGTTCCACGTTCTCTTTATGAAGCAGCAGAGATCGATGGTGCCGGAAAAGTAACCCGTTTCTTCCATATTACATTGCCTCAGATATCTCCGATCATTTTCTTTAATCTGATCAACCAGACGATCCAGGCACTGCAGAACTTTACCTCTGCCCAGGTCATCACAGAAGGCGGACCATTAAAGTCTACCTATGTACTGGGACTGAAATTATACAAAGAAGGTTTTTCTTATTTCAAAATGGGATATGCAAGTGCTATTTCATGGGTTGTATTTGCAGCTATTATGATCTTTACACTGGCGATCTTTGCATCTTCCAAGTTATGGGTACATTACGCTGATGAATAAAAGGAGGAGTTATCATGAAACAGACAAAACACAGAACTGCCACACTGGTTCGTGATTATTTGGTCATATTTGTGATCGGTGTCATACTGTTGTATCCGATCATCTGGATGTTCTTTGCATCTTTTAAATCAAATGATGAGATATTTGGTTCCATTTGTTTACTGCCTCAGAATTTCAGCTTTAAGTATTTTATTGAAGGCTGGAAGGGAAGCGGTAAGGTAACTTATACGACTTTTTTTATTAATACATTTTTACTGGTCATTCCCACTACCATATTTACGGTTATGTCCAGTGCCCTGGTTGCTTATGGCTTTGCAAGATTTCAGTTTCCGGGAAAGAAGATCCTTTTTGTACTGCTCATTGCCATGCTGATGCTGCCAAATTCTGTTGTTATCATTCCTCGTTATACTTTATACAATAAGTTTAACTGGATCAATACTTACATGCCATTTTATGCACCGGCATTGTTGTGCTGTAATGCGTTCTTCCCATATATGTTGATCCAGTTTTTAAGAGGACTTCCAAGGGATCTGGATGAATCTGCTTATATTGATGGCTGCGGAACCTTCAAGACCTTTACACATATTTTACTGCCTCTGATGAAGCCATCATTATTCTCCGCAGGTCTGTTCCAGTTTTTGTGGACCTACAATGATTACTTTAATTCTCTGGTATTTATCAACTCAGTAAAGAAGTTTCCTATCTCTCTGGCACTTCGCATGTCTCTGGATGCAGAGTCCGTTGTACAGTGGGGAAAGGTAATGGCAATGGCGTTTGTTGCAGTAGTTCCTGTTATCCTGCTGTTCTTTGCCGCACAGAGATATTTTGTAGAAGGTATTGCTACCAGCGGTTTAAAGGGTTAATGAGATACAGTCGCACCCGAATTTTATTAACGTACGCACCGCGTACGCCTCAAAAATTTGGGCACACCTGACAAAAAATCTTCTCGCAAAATCAAGTACAAAAAGATTCCAAGAGTACATACATTTGAAAAGGAGAATCAGAACATGAAAGTAATGAATCCTGTACTTCCCGGTTTTAATCCGGATCCATCCCTGGTGAGAGTGGGGGATGACTATTATATTGCAACCTCTACATTTGAATGGTTTCCGGGTATCTGTATCCATCATTCAAAAGACCTGGTAAATTGGGAGATCCTTTCTTATGCTCTTACAGATGAAACAAAATTTGATATAAAAGGAATGGACACTGCCTGCGGTATATGGGCGCCCAATCTTACATATGATAATGGTACTTTCTACCTGATCTATACCATAGTATACACCAATCGGAACCGTTTTAAAGATACTCATAATTTTATGGTAACTGCTTCGGATCCAAAAGGCCCATGGTCTGATCCTATTCCCCTTAATAAAATGGGATTTGACCCTTCTCTCTTCCATGATCCGGACGGTACCAAGTGGCTGGTCAATATGCTTTTTGACTACAGGCTGGATCATAAGCGTTTCGGTGGTGTAGGTGTACAGCAGTATGATCCGGAGACAAAAAAATTAGTTGGCCCTGTTTATAATGTGTTTAAAGGCAGTGATAAAGGAACAACGGAAGGTCCGAATATTTTCTATCATGACGGGTGGTATTATCTGGTAACAGCAGAAGGCGGTACAGAATTTAAGCATTGTGTGACTATGTGCCGTTCTGAAAAACTGACAGG
Organism: uncultured Clostridium sp.; assembly: GCA_900543885.1. GTDB lineage: Bacteria > Bacillota > Clostridia > Lachnospirales > Lachnospiraceae > Enterocloster. Next base: position 63,565 of record UQTA01000005.1, on the reverse strand, counting down.
ACCTTATGAGATCAGTCCGTATGTACCGGTCCTTACTTCTTTTGGAAAAGATGTACAGTTAAAACGGGCAGGTCACGGACAGATCATTCAGGGAAAAGATGGAAACTGGTATATGGCACATCTTTGTTCCAGAAGTCTGGGTGACTGCAGTATTACAGGACGTGAAACAGCTATCCAGAATATGCTTTATACAGATGATGGCTGGTTTAAATTGTCAGCTAATGATACAGCATCACCGGAAGATTTCTTTGAAGTTCCGGGTGAAGTGGAGGTAAAGCCTGAAAAGTCAGGATTTACAGATTTTGGAAAGATCACAGCAATTCCTCTGGAATATATGACTTTGCGCCAGAGTGCCAAAACCTGCGGGATCAGCATTTCTGAGGGGAAGCTGCATATTCAGGGTGGAAATTCCCTGGCATCTAAATACAATCAGGGACTGTTAGCACGCAGACATCAGCATCATTCCTATGATTTTACTGCAAAAATGGAGTTTACTCCAGGAGATTATTGCCATATGGCCGGGATCGTATGTTATTATAATTATGATAATAATTATTATCTGCATATGTCTGTGGATGATGAAGGAAAACCTTATGTAATGTTAAATGTTTCTGTTAATAAGGAGATCACCCAGGGCGAAAAGATTTATCTGGAAGAAAATGGAAAACCTGTATATTTAAAGGCAGAAGTAAGAGAATGTGATGTGACATTTTTCGTTTCACAGGACGGAATCTCTTATACCCAGGTAGGAGATGTGCTTGATATGAGAAACCTTTCCGATGAACGTGTAGAAGGAAATGGTTTTACAGGTGCCATGGTGGGTGTTTCCTGTCAGGATCTTCATGGGGATGGAGTTCAGGCAGATTTTGACTGGCTGGATTATAAGGTGTTTAAACCCTTCTGATACCGAATTGCTGCGTGCTTTGCACTCCCGCAATTCTAAAAACATTTGTAATCAGTTCATTTTTCTTCAAAAAATGGCGACTGGGGTTTTCCCAGCCGCCGTTTTTCGTTCCAAAGTACATATTTCCTTCTTTTCATACCTGTCTAAGCAGATTTGTACCGGATAGTACTTGGTCATGCCGGAAGAGGCATGAGAGCGATGTACTAGTGTACTGTATCACTCACATTTCGCATAATGACTTGCCTGAATTTCCATCTGCTGCGTTGTCGTCAATCGACGATGCCACCGCATCGCCTCATTCCTCCGCCTTGCAGATTGAAAATTCATTCTGCGTCATTCTGCTGAAAGCGAATGATACAGTACACTAGTTGCAGCTGCCACCGCATCCACCGCCACAGCCGCCATCACGGTCACTGCTGCATCCGCCACAGCCGCCATCATGGTCACAGCCACCACAGTTGCCGCGGTTCCACAGTGCATCATTATATCCCTGCCAGTATCCTTGACGGAAGCCTTCACGGAAGGAATTCCTGCCGCCGCATCCGTTGTTATTACAACGTCCACAGCTGCCGCTGCATCCGTTATTCCAGCCATTGCATCCATTATTCCAGCGATTATTACATCCAAACCAACACATAAATCCACACTCCTTTTAATTAATTACTTACTGATGATTGCTTAAACACAGGAAAGAAGCACCGGTAAGTGCTGTCTTTGATATGTTTGTACTATAAGATATGGGACAGAGGGACAATGTGTGCAGATAACGGAGAAAAAACAGAATGTGGGAAAGGGCAGTGGTATACAGGAAAAGATGGCAGCGGTTGTAACAGCATTTAGCAGGACTACATAAATTAATAGGGAAAAGAAAAGGAGATATTAATTGATATGGAGCCATATACAGATATGAAATATAGTGACTGCGGCTGCAGCGGCCGGTGTCGTAAGGTATCCGGAAACCAGAACCAGTCTGTGAGAAGCTGCCTGGATCCGGCAATGCAGGCGGGAAACGTAACCCGGTATCCTCAGATGGGAAACCAGATAAATGATGGGATGATGCCGGAAAATAGGATGACAGGTCAGACGCCCCGGTTGATGCCGGCAAATGGGATGACAGGACAGATGCCTCAGATGATGCCAGCAAATACTGGAACAGGACGGATGCCGGCAAATGCCGCAACCATGCAGACACCGCAAAATGGAAATAATTGGGATAATAACAGAGATTTCGGGTGGAACTACATGCCGGGACTGGAGGGCAATGCTTTCTGTCCGGGAAGTATGCCGGGAGTTTTAGAAAAAGATTATCCCCTGGCAATGGCCTATGTGCCATGGCAGCAGTGGAAGAACCCTTATGGTCCGGAACGGGGATTAGCCCAGGGAACCATCTTTTCAGAACTGGACCTGGCTTTTGATAAAGGGAGGTGCAGCTAGATGAACAACACTTCAAGGGATGCCTTGCTTATGGCAGTAAACCAGGCTGGCTTTGCAGTAACAGAAGCAAACCTCTATCTGGATACACATCCCTGTGACTCTCAGGCCATTGCCTATCTGAAACAGATGTCACAGGCATATGCAGATGCCAGAAATGCCTACGAAGCCCAGTATGGGCCGTTACGTGCTGAAAACGCCAGAGATACAGTCTACTGGTCCTGGACAGATGACCCGTGGCCATGGGAAGGAGGCGGCTATTAATGTGGATCTATGAAAAAAGACTGGAATTTCCTGTAAATATCAAAGAGCCAAATGCGAAAATGGCGATGTTTATAATGAGTCAGTACGGCGGGCCGGATGGAGAAATGGGAGCTTCCATGCGCTATCTTTCTCAGCGCTATTCCATGCCATACAAGGAGTGCAAGGCAGTCCTTACAGATATTGGTACAGAAGAACTGGCACATCTGGAAATCGTAGCAGCTATCGTTCATCAGCTTACACGTAATTTAACAGCTGAGCAGCTGGTAGAACAGGGATTTGGACCTTATTATATTGACCATGCTACCGGGATCTGGCCCCAGGCAGCTGGTGGAGTGCCCTTTAATGCCTGCGAGTTCCAGAGTAAGGGAGATATTATTACGGATCTTCATGAAGATATGGCAGCAGAACAGAAAGCCCGCTCCACATATGACAACATTCTCCGTGTAGTAACGGATTATGACGTATGCGAACCCATCAAATATTTAAGAGAGCGTGAGATCGTCCATTATCAGCGTTTTGGTGAAGCACTGCGCATCACCCAGGAGAAGCTGGACAGCAAGAATTTCTATGCGTTTAATCCGTCTTTTGACAATGGAAAAAGCGTGATCCAGCCGAGAAATTAAACAGATCATAAAAATTTCTTACTGTGCAAAAAAGCCCGGCAAAACCGGGCTTTAAAATAGCAAAATATTCGTAATAGCTGGACTGTAACGAGTATTTAGGTTGAATCATATCTGGAATAGCCAGTATTGGAGCAATATTACAATGTGATCAATATGCCTTTAAGCAACTCTACATCCTCTTTCTGGTGAGTGGAGATCAGCAGAAAACGGTTATTTCTGTATTCCTGTAAAAATCTTATAACATCTATCTTCGTTTCTTCATCCAGTCCTGTAAAGGGTTCATCCAATAAAAGCATATCGGATTTAGTAAGAAGTGCCCGTAAAATCGCAGTCCGTCGTTTCATACCCCCGCTTAAGGTAGATACCGGCCGGTTTAAACATTCTTCCGGCAGCAGACGGCACATAGCGGTGCGGATCTCATTTTTTAAAGGTTCGCAGGTGGGCTGCTTTTGCACCATCATCACATTTTCTAAAGGTGAAAATGTGGGGCAGAGCCGGTCTTCCTGGAAAACAGTGGAAATACGCAGAGGCCGGGAAACATCCCTATCAGAGCCAAAACCGGAACCAGAACCGGCATTCCAGACAATTTTCCCCTCGTCTGCCTTTTCTAACCCCATGAGAATGCGGAATAAAGTGGTCTTTCCTGTTCCTGAAGGGCTCATCAGGCAGTAAGTCTGATCCCGGTCCAGCGTAAGATTCACATTTTTCAAAACGGTCAGGGAACCATAGGATTTTGACAGGTTTTTTATTATGATCTGTTCCATATCAGTGCCGTACTTTCTTTAATAATGTAAGAAAAACAAATTCAAAAACCGCGCTTATAAGGATAATGGAAAAGGTCCAGGCAAAAAGCCCGGAGGTATCCAGGTATAATTTGGTGTAATAGAGCTGCTCGCCAATAGAAGCATTGGGAATACCTATCACTTCTGCTGCAACTCCTGATTTCCAGCTCATTCCCAGGGCAGTCCGGCAGCTGCTTACCAGATAAGGGTGGACAGCCGGGATAAAGAGATATCGCACTTTTTTAGAAAATGGCATGGAAAAGACCTGGGACATTTCCAAAAGTTTCTGATCCATATTTTCAAGACCGGCAAGTGTGGCACCATAGATCATAGGCACCACCACCAGAAAGGAAATAAAAACCGACAGGTTTTCTGATCCGATCCAGATCAGTGCCAGAATGACGAAAGAGGCCACTGGTACGCAGCGGATCATCAGCATAGGTGGTTTTAAAAATTCTTTTACCAGAGGAAAGGCCCATGCAAGGCTTCCAAGAAGGATCCCCAGGCAAAAGGCACTTAAAAAGCCAAGGCAGATCCGAAGGGATGAATGGAGGAGACTTAGCCAGAAGTCACTGTCCCGTAACAAGCCAGCCAAAGTCATCGCCATATCCAGAGGACCTGCAAAAATAACATTGTTGTGGATAAAGAGGTCTGCCAGCTGCCAGATCCCGATCCAGATCAGCCAGCATACCCAGTTTTTTCCATATTTTTTCATCTGATTTTTCATTTAAGCATTAAGAAAAAGATCCTGTAAGTTATTTATGGAAGGTAGTAGAAGTCATCGCCTGGTAACTGGCCGCCAATGGATTTTGCGTCAGCAGCTTCCAGAACAGATAAATAACCGGAAAGCGCAGACTTCATTTCTTCCCCTGTGATGCACACAATGTTGCAGGCTGGCATAGCCTTTTTTGCGATGGGTGCCTTCTCAACGATACCTAAAGCTGCTACCATTTCAGCAGCCTCGTCCAGATGTTCACTGGTATAAGCGGCAGATGCCTTGTGGTCTTCCATAAACAGTTTTACGGCCTCTTCATTTTCCTTTAAGAAGTCACTGCGTACAATAGTAACGCCTGTTACTAACTGGCTTCCGTTTTCCTTATTTAAAAGGTTCCACTGTTCAGTCAGGTCAAGAACCGGCTTTAAAGCTTCGTTCTGGATGCAGGCTGCAGTTGCAAAAGGCTGGGGAAGGACGCCTACAGCAGATGGATCTTCCTTTAATACAGAGGCAACTTCGGCAGCTTCGGACTTAAACTCTAAGGTAACATCCCCGTCATTTAAACCATTTTCAGAAAGAAGATAGTTCATCACATATTCCGGGGTAGTACCTTTTCCGGTCATGTAAAGGGTTTTTTCCTTCAGGTCTTCCATGGAGGAAATGGAGTCATCAGAAGCAACTACATAGAGAACACCAAGGGTATTGATATCGATCACATTTACATTGCCCTGGGTTTTTGTATACAGGATACTTGCAACATTGGCAGGTACTAAAACAATATCCAGGTCGCCGTTTGCCACAGAACCAACCAGTTCATCGGCTTTTCCGGCCATGGTAAAGGTGTAATCATTTTCAGTTTCGCCTTTTTCTGCACGGTCCATTAACTCAGCAAGGCCCATAGAAGTAGGTCCCTTTAAAGAGCCAACGCGGACAGCGGCACCGGAAGCATTTTCATTGTTTTCAGAGGCGTTACTGGACTGGTCAGCACTTTCTTCAGACGTTTCAGTGGACGCAGCAGAAGCTTCTTTAGAGCTTTCTGTTTCAGCGATAGTTGTCTCGGCAGAAGATGCCTGTTTGTCAGAGTTTTTGGCGCAGCCGCTTAAAGCAATCGTTCCTGCAAGAGCAGCAGCCAGAAGTTTCATCGATCTTTTCATAATAAATAAATCCTCCCTGGGTACATAATAATATAGCATCTATCTTACCACAAAAATCCCTTGCTGTGGCAGACAAGTGCTGTTAAAATGGTTCTATTGAGAAAAAATAAAAGGAAATTAGGAAAAAATGGGAAAATTATACGGCATTGGAGTAGGACCGGGAGACCCGGAGCTGCTTACCTTAAAGGCATATAAAATATTACAGCAGGCAGATGTGATCTTCTGCCCGGAAAAGAAAAAGGGAGCAGGAAGCTTTGCCTTTGATATTATTAAAGAACATGTAAAAGACAGCAAAGCCCAGATCGTAGATCTGGAATATCCCATGCATTACCATGGGGATGAATTAAAGAAAATGTGGCAGGAAAATGGCCGTATCATCTCTGGATATTTAAAAGGAGAGAAAACAGGAGCTTTTATCACATTAGGTGATCCATCTGTATACAGCACTTTTATGTATACTCTTCCTTATATAGAAGCTTTTGGTACAGAGACGGAAATTATTCCGGGAATTCCTTCCTTCTGCGCGGCAGCAGCTATCGCAAAGACTCCCCTTACTGCCTGGGATGAAGATCTGGTGATCGCGCCGGTACGCAAAAACGATGCAGAGGATCTGCAAAAACTGCTTATGGAACATGACAATGTAGTGTTTATGAAGCCTTCTTCTGATAAAGAAGCTCTTTTAACAGCGATCCAGGAAAGCAAAAGGGAAGAGTCTTTTGTACTGGTGGAAAAAGCCGGAACGAAGGAACAGCGCCTGATCCGTGATTATAAGGAATTAAAGGAGAATGACGTCCCCTATCTGTCTCTGATGATCCTTAAGGCTGGGAAACAATAAGCTGCATTTTCTTTCTGTATTCTCCAGGCAGACAGTCATAGCGTTTCAGAAAGGATTTTGCGAACGCCCGGCTGTTTGGGAAACCATTGTTAATAGCAATATCATTTAAACTGCGGTCTGTGTGGATCATTTCACGGAAAGCATATTCTGTGCGCAGATTTAAAAGATAGGTTTTATAACTGATCCCGGCATAAAGGCGGAACATGCGGGATAAGTAGTTGGGAGAGAAACTGAAGGTTTCCGCTACGCTTTCCAGGGTAATAGGCTGGTTATAGTGTTTCTTCATATAAGAAGTGATCTGGGAGAGGCGGTCTAAGTGCCGTTTTTGCCGCAGAGTTCCCTCATCGGCTTCTGTTTTCATAAAATCCGTTGCCATCTGGTATAAGAGTTCATAGAAAAGGCTTTGCATCTTTAAAAGATAAGCCTTTTCTTTTTTTGTGTATATATGATACATTTCTTCAATAAGAACAGCCAGTGAATGGTTTTTCTCCTGGGACTGGCTTACAAATATGGCATAGTCCTGTTCACCCATATAAGGTGCAAAATAGGAAGCAGGGATCTGAAGCACAAGGGTCAGATTGGGGTCAGGTGCTTCAATGGAATGGATTTCATTGGAGTTTACAATGATCAACTCACCGGCATTTAAAGGCTGGGACTGGCTGTCCACATAAAATTTCAGGCTGCCTTCCAATACCAGGAAAATCTCTACAGACTGGTGCCAGTGGTTGGCTCGGCGGTAATTGCCATTTCTTCCTTCAAAAATGAAAAATTTGCAGGGAAGGTCTTCGTTAGGGACCACCATTTCGTATTTAAAATCTTTAAAATCCATGATTCGTCTTTCTATGTATTCTTTGATTTTGGCGTCAAAAGGTATTTTGCTCCCAACACTATGGTATTCTCACCGTTATTTTCTGCTCCCAATATACCATACAATGAGAAGAATGTAAAAAGATAGTTACTGTACATGGGATGCGTGAACAGTAATAAAAGATAAGAAAGTGCTATTATAAGGATAAGAACTGCTCTGGAAAGAAAGATTAGGATAAGTTATAATCATTTTAGAATGGATTTGACAGTGTAACTGTTTTTTAGAAGGGAGAATGAGAAGATCATGAATTATCTTTTGGGGATCGATGTGGGAACTTCCGCAACAAAGACGGTTTTGTTTGATGAAAAAGGAACTGTGATCGCATCTGCTTCACAGGAATATCCGCTGTATCAGCCGGAAAATGGCTGGGCAGAGCAGAAACCGGAAGACTGGGCGGCTGCAGTTCTTAAGACTATAAAAGAAGTAGTTTCTAAATCAGGGGCAGATAAAGACGAGGTAAAAGGAATCGGAATTTCCGGACAGATGCATGGACTGGTCATGTTAGACGAGGCAGGAAAGGTGATCCGTCCTTCTATTATCTGGTGTGACCAGAGAACTGGCGCAGAAGTAGAAGACATGTTAAAGATCATGCCAAAGGAAGAATGGATCCGTATTACAGCCAACCCGCCGTTGACCGGCTGGACTGCAGCGAAGATCCTCTGGGTACGGAAAAATGAGCCGGAAAATTATAACTGCTGCCGTCATATTTTACTTCCAAAAGATTACATCCGTTACATACTCACCGGTGTATTTGCAACAGAAGTTTCTGACGCAAGCGGTATGCAGCTTTTAGACGTTCCAGGCCGCTGCTGGTCAGATGAAGTGCTGGAAGCATTAAAGATTGATAAGAACCTTTTAGGAAAGGTATATGAATCCTGTGAAGCAACAGGAACACTGCTTCCAGAGGTGGCACAGGAGTTAGGACTTTCCGAAAGCTGTGTCGTAGCAGGTGGTGCCGGTGATAATGCGGCTGCTGCAGTGGGAACCGGTGTTGTAAAAGACGGAACTGCCTTTACGACCATTGGTACTTCCGGTGTTGTATTTGCACATACAAGCAAACCGGCGATCGATCCAAAAGGAAGGATCCATACCTGCTGCTGTGCTGTACCGGGAGCATGGCATATGATGGGGGTGACACAGGCTGCAGGACTTTCCCTAAAATGGTTCAAAGACCAGTTCTGCCAGGATTATGTAAAAGAGGCAGAGAACAAAGGCGTGGATGTATATGACCAGATCAATGCAGACGCAGCATCTGTAGCGCCGGGAAGTGACCGGCTGATCTATCTTCCTTATTTAATGGGTGAAAGGACACCACATCTGGATCCGGACTGCAGAGGCGTATTTTTCGGATTATCCGCAATTCATACAAGAAAGCACCTGCTGCGTGCTGTAATGGAAGGCGTTGCCTATTCTCTTGGCGACTGCAATGAGATCCTTAAAGAGTTGGGAATAAAAGTAGACTGTATGAAAGCCTGCGGCGGCGGTGGAAAGAGTCCGGTATGGCGCCAGATGTTAGCAGATCTTTACAACTGCTCTGTAGAGCGGGTGGTACAGGAGGAAGGTCCAGCACTGGGAGCTGCCATTTTAGCAGGTGTTGCCTGTGGTCTGTATGAAAGTGTGGAAAAGGCATGTGACCAGCTGATCACACCCAGGGACAGTACAGAGCCAAAGGCAGAAGAAGTGGCTGTTTATGAAAAATATCACAGATTGTACCAGAAATTGTATACAAGCTTGAAAAATGATTATAAGGAGTTGGCAGAATTAGTATGATTAAACAGATAAGTGTAATGGAGCCGGAATTTAAAAAGTATGGCAAGGTCATTCATGGCTATGACTTAAAAGAAATTTTACAGAAAATGGAAGAAACCCCATGCCCTGATGATGTAGTGTATGTGGCTTCTGTAAAGGAACTGGAAGATTTAAAGATCGCCAAGGAACTGGCAGACGGTGTTTATGGCCAGATGCCGATCCAGATCGGTTACTGCAACGGACATAACCGTAAATTAAACGCATTAGAGTATCACAGGGACTCAGAGATCAATATTGCAGTCAGCGATATGGTCCTGCTTTTGGCCAAAGAAGAGGAAATAGAAGATGATCATACATTAGATACATCTAAGGTAAAAGCATTTTTCGTTCCGGCAGGTACTATGATCGAAGTGTATGCAACTACTCTTCACTATGCGCCATGCCAGACCAGTGCTAAAGGTTTCCGCTGTGTAGTTGTCCTTCCAAAGGGAACCAATGGGGAGTTAAGCCACAAGCCGGAAAATAAGAGTGGGGAAGAGAAACTGTTGGCAGCTGTGAATAAATGGCTTATCGGCCATGCAGAGGGAGGACTTCCAGAAGGCAGCTTTATTGGACTGAAAGGTGAAAATACTGAATTATAATATGGAGGAAAAAAACATGTTTGAAAATATCCCAAAAGTAAAAGTTGGTATTGTTGCAGTCAGCCGTGACTGCTTTCCGGAGTCATTATCTGTAAACCGCAGAAAAGCTCTGGTAGACGCTTACAAGGCAAAATATGACGCAGAGGACATTTATGAGTGTCCGGTCTGTATCGTTGAGAGCGAGATCCACATGGTACAGGCATTAGAAGATATTAAAAAAGAAGGTTGCAACGCCTTAGTTGTTTATCTTGGAAACTTCGGACCTGAGATCTCTGAAACCTTACTTGCAAAGCATTTTGAGGGACCGAAAATGTTTGTTGCAGCAGCAGAAGAGACCGGAAACAATCTGGTATCCGGAAGAGGCGACGCATACTGCGGTATGTTAAATGCAAGTTATAACTTACAGCTGCGCAATATCAAGGCTTATATCCCTGAATACCCAGTAGGAACTGCAGCAGAATGTGCAGATATGATCCATGATTTCCTGCCGATCGCAAGAACAGTCATCGGTCTGTCTGATCTGAAGATCATCAGCTTTGGTCCAAGACCATTAAACTTTTTAGCATGCAACGCTCCGATCAAGCAGTTGTATAACCTGGGTGTAGAGATCGAAGAAAACTCTGAGCTGGATTTGTTTGAAGCATTTAATAAGCACGCAGGCGATCCAAGAATCCCAGAGGTTGCAGCAGATATGGAAGCGGAGCTGGGAGCAGGTAATAAAAAGCCGGAGATCCTTGCAAAACTGGCGCAGTATGAGCTTACTTTATTAGACTGGATCCGTGACCACAGAGGTTACCGTAAATATGTTGCCATTGCCGGAAAATGCTGGCCTGCATTCCAGACACAGTTTGGCTTTGTTCCATGCTATGTAAACAGCCGGCTCACCGGCCGCGGCATCCCGGTATCTTGCGAAGTAGATATTTACGGCGCATTAAGTGAATTTATCGGAACCTGCATCAGCCAGGACGCAGTAACCCTTCTGGATATCAACAATTCTGTACCGGAAGACCTGTACAATGAGGATATCAAGGGCAAATTTAATTATGACTTAAAAGAAACCTTCATGGGCTTCCACTGCGGAAATACCACTTCCAAGAAGCTGGCATTCTGCGAAATGAAATATCAGTTCATTATGGCACGTTCTCTGCCGGAAGAAGTTACACAGGGAACTCTGGAAGGTGACATCATGCCTGGCGATATTACATTCTACCGTTTACAGAGCACAGCGGACAATATCCTTCGTGCTTATGTAGCCCAGGGCGAGGTACTGCCAGTGGCAACCCGCTCCTTTGGCGCCATTGGAATTTTTGCGATCCCTCAAATGGGACGTTTCTACCGTCATGTGCTGATCGAAAAGGGATTCCCACATCATGGTGCAGTTGCTTTCGGTCACTTCGGCAAGAGTCTGTATGAGGTATTTAAGTACATTGGCGTAGATGTAGAAGAGATCGGCTTTAATCAGCCTGCGGGAATGTTGTATAAGACAGAAAATCCATTTGCGTAAGTTTATATAAAAAGAGTTGTCCCCTTTCTGTGGCATTTGTGCCATGGAAAGGGGATTTTTTGTGTACTTGCATCAGAGCGTCTGTTCGGCTATACTAGCTGTAAATTGGTTACAGTCCAGCCTTGCATCTTCTTGCCCGCTTGCAGCGGACAAGAAGCTTTGGGCGTTTGCCTTATGAAGCTTTAGAGTCAAAAGCACTTATGAAAACAAGTTTTCAACGTACTTTTGACTCTAAATCTTCGCAAGGCTGAACTGTAACGTAAATTGTATGGATTATTTGCAAAATATGAGGTTTATACCATGAAATACCAGATAAAAGACGGAACCGTCACCTTAGGCGGGGAAACAATCCTGTCTCATATTGATTTTGAGATTCAGGGTAATCAGAAAATAGCAGTAGTAGGAAGAAACGGCGCAGGCAAGACTACGCTTTTGCGGCTGATGGCAGGTGAACTGAGTCTGGATCGGGATGACAGGCGTCAGGGACCGGGGATCGTGGCTTCCAGGCAGCTGACTGTGGAAATGCTGGGACAGCAGGCATTTGTGGGAGAAGAACGGACTGTGGAAGAGCTGGTGATGCTAAACTGTCCGGCAAAAGGACCTTTTGACAGAGAACGTTTTGAATACGAACGGGAATATGACACCCTTTTTACGGGACTTGGCTTTCAGAAGGAAGATAAAAAACGTTCCATAGCAGCCTTTTCCGGCGGTCAGAAGACGAAGATCGCCCTGATCCAGCTGCTGCTAAAAAAGCCGGATATTTTACTGTTAGATGAGCCCACCAATCATCTGGACATGGAAACAGCCTGCTGGCTGGAAGGATATTTAAAACAGTATCCCGGGGCAGTGGTCATGGTCAGTCACGACCGCTTCTTTATGGATCGGACGGCAGATATTGTTTATGAGCTGGATCAGGGGAAGATCACCCGCTATCCGGGAAATTATACCCAGTATCGTGAGCAGAAGCGTAAAAACTATGAAATCCAGATGAAGTCATATCTGCGCCAGCAGGAGGAGATAGCCAGACAGGAAGATCTGATCAAACGGTTTAAAAATAAGCCTTCAAAGGCCGCTTTCGCCCGTTCCAGAAAAAAGATATTAGAACGGATGCATCCCATAGAAAAGCCAAGGGAAGATATGGCTCATATTTTTACAGGAACGATCACGCCGCTGATCTCGGGGAGCAAATGGGTGTTTGAGGCAGAGCATTTAAAAATCGGTTACGATAAACATCCGTTGTTAGAACTGAGCCTGCGCATCCGCAAAGGCCAGAAGATAGGGCTTTTAGGTGTAAATGGTTCTGGAAAAACTACATTTTTAAAGACAGTGGCAGGTTTTCTGCCTGCTGTAGCAGGAGACTGTTCACTGGGAAATAATATTACCATTGGGTATTTTGACCAGTATTCAGCGGCGATCCAGTCAGAAAAAACAGTGGTGGAACATTTTTCAGACCTGTTTCCGTGTCTGACGGATAAGGAAGTGAGGACTATTTTAGGCGCCTATCTTTTTAAAGGAAAGGATGGTGCAAAACGGGTGGATGATTTGTCTGGAGGTGAAAAAGCAAGGCTTGTGTTAGCAGAATTGCTGCAAAGCCGTCCGAATTTCCTGATCTTAGACGAGCCTACCAACCATATGGATATCCAGGCAAAAGAAACATTGGAATCTGCATTCCAGGCATATGAAGGGACCATCCTTTTCGTATCCCATGACCGGTATTTTATCCGTCAGGTGGCCAAATCCGTGCTTATTTTTGAAAACAATGCGGCTTTCTATTATCCTTTTGGATATGAGCATTATCTGGAAAGGAAAGAAAAAGAAGCCTACGGTGAGCCATTGGCAGCCCGCATAAAGGCAGAGGAACAGGCGCTGATCGAAGGCTTAAAAGCAGTGCCAAAAGCAGAACGGCACAGGCTGCGGGAAATTCCGGAGGAAGAGGCCTATGATCAGTGGAGAATGCGGCTGGCTGCAGAGGCGATGGAAAATGCGGCGGAGCAGGCAGAGGAGATCTGGCAGCAGATATTGGAAAAAACTGGAAAAACAGAAGAATGGGAGATGGAGCACTGGGGTGAGACAGTGGATGGAGAAGATCCACTGTCCTGTGGTGGCGACGGGAAAGAAGCAAAAGACCAGGCGGACCGGGAAATCTCCCTATTTGAAGCACAATATGAAAACGCCCGGTCTGCCTGGACGGATGCATGTCTTTTCTGGTATGACATCTGGTGTGAGTCTCATCCGGAGCCAATCGTGGATGTCGGCATTTCGGATGGGAATGAATCTTCTTTGCAAAATGCAGAATTGTTAAAAATGGATGATTCTGAGCAGTTAGCTTAACGTGTATTTACCAGCATTCCAAGCTCTGTGATCTCGCAGCCGCCCCTGGTTCTGTGGACTTTAATGTATCCGGCACTGGCCAGCCGCTGCAGGCTGGTGCGGATATTAGCTTCTGATAAATGGATCCCTTCTTCTTTTAGCTTGCTGCACAGAAAGGAACGTCCGCTCCGGGGATTGGAAGCAATGAGGGAAAGGAGCCGGTGTTCGGTCATATCCAGCTGTTGTTCATGTTTTCGTATCTGATTTAAAATGTATCCTGGAAGGTCGCTTAAAGACAGTGGTTCCCTGTGATAGATACAGGAAAAGTAGGTACATACATTTTTCAGCTCCAGTACATTTCCCGGCCAGTCATACTGATTTAGGAAAGTCAGTACCGGTTCTGTAAGCAGTTCCCTGGAAGAAAGCCCCGGTTCGTGAAAGGCCTGTTTTAAGAAGGTTTCTAACAGCAGGGGGATATCATTTCTCCTTTGCCTTAAAGGAATAGTATATAAGGATACTGTGCCTAAAAGGAAAAACAGTTCATCTAAGAATTTGCCTTCCAGTACCCGGGAATACAGGTCACTGACTGAGGTGACGATCAGACGTAAGTCCAAAGGATGAGGAGTGGAATTATTCCCCAGAGGAATGAAAAATCCATTTTTTAAAATACTTAAAAGAAGGCGCTGCAGATCTGAATCCGCATACTGGAGGTTATTGATCAGCAGCGTTCCCCCTTTTGCTGCTTCCAGTACACCGATCTTTTTGCGGGTGCCATTTTCAGGCTGTTCATAACTGCCGATAAGGGCAGCTACTGCAGACTCTGATTTCAGGGAAGAGATATTTAAGGAAATAAAAGGTCCGTCATGACGCCGGGAGTTTAAGTGGATGGCCTGAGCTAACAGTTCCTTTTCAGTTCCGCTTTCGCCCTCTATGATAATAGGAAAGTCATTGACCGATACTCTTCGGGCTGTGTCTAACATATGCAGCTGTAAAGGATTTACAGTAGAGAAATAGCTGAAATCACATAATTTCGTAATACGGGCAGGAAACTGTTCATCCTGAATGGGATTGGTGTGGATCAGGCGGACCTGACGGCTGTCAGCAATGCTGAAATCCTGAAACCACATGCGGAAAGCTTCTTCCCCGTTGCGTATGGCAGTTCCGTCACTTTGGCCGGGATAATTGTAAATGATCCCGGCTTCTTTTAATAATCTGGAAAATTCTTTCTCATGGATATCCCGTTCTTTGATTCCCGTCATTTTCAGAAAAAGAGAATTACACAGCTCGATCTTGCCATACTGATTCAGCAGACACAGTCCTTCAGAAGCATTTTCAAGGATACCTCGGGTGATCTCTTTCATATCCAGTGCCTGACTAAGCTGCTGGTTGGACAGTCTCTGTATCTGTACAATGTGGTTTAAATAATTTTTCGTAACTTCATCAGCCAGACTGGCAGGAAGTTTGAAAAAAGCGATCAGTTCGTTGATGGTGGAAATATCTACGATACGGTTGCCGATATCTACCACCTGTCTGATAAATGAAGGAACCAGATGCACTTCTCCCGGAGTAACACCATACTGGATGTCTTCCCGCACTTTTTCAATCCCTGGAAGATAGGGGAGAAAATGATACTGGGAAAACCCGTATTCTTTTAACTGATCCATGATCTCATAGGTAGTGTCTACGGTATCATTGATCAGGTACACAAAAGAGCCCGGCGGGATCTGAAGGATGCGCTGAAGGTAGGTATGGTTGAAGGTACGCATACATACCAGCTGTTTTACAGAATCTGGAACTGGAAAAGGCATTTGGTCTTTTAATTCACTTACTGAATACAAGATACAGTCTGTCTCTTCCATGTCTTCTGGTTTCAGATCGGCGATCCTGGTAGATACAATGGTCAGATATTGCCCTAAAAGAGAGGAAAGATAGGATGCGATCCCCACTTTTGCCACTGGATTTCGGGTCAATATCAGTAATTTCTTCTTCATTTCATTCACTCTCCTTATTAGGCTGATTATATAATAATAAAATGAATAAAACAACCTAATTGCAATAGAAAATTAATTTTATTGAGAAAACCACTGTATTTTCTGTGCGGACATTTGACAGCGATATAAAGATTCATATAAAATAGTCACTAAAGCAAGGGCGCTTTTGAAAACAGTCAGAGGACTGTGCATGCGAGAAGTGTGCCCTGCTTTTTCTATATGGTCCTTTAACAAAAGGGCTGGCGGAAAAAGTAAGATAGAGGAGGATATGAAAAATGAAGAAAAGAGCTTTATTAGTAGCACTTGCAGCAGCAATGGCAGCAAGCCTTGCAGGCTGCGGCGGTTCTTCTGCATCCAGCACAACAGCAGCTGGCAGCGCAGCAGAAGGCAGTGAAGCAGCTGGAAGTGAAGCTGCAGGCGAAGCAGCAGATGCTTCTGGAAAGGACAGCCTAGTGATCGTAACATCATCTGATGTACTGTCCATGGATCCTTACAGATATGATGAGAGTGCTACCAACCAGATCATGCTCCACATTTATGAGGCACTGGTTTCACAGGATGCAGATATGGGATTTTCTCCATGTCTGGCAGAAAGCTGGGAGACATCTGAGGATGGTTTAACCTGGACTTTCCACTTAAGAAAAGATGTTAAGTTCCATGATGGTGAAGTAATGGATTCAGGTGACGTTGTTGCATCTATCAACTTAGCTTCCAATCCTGATTCTCCATCTGCATACAGCAGCTATACAGCTACTTTTGAGTCTGTAGAAGCTCCAGATGAGAACACCGTTGTTATTAAGACTACAACACCAAACCCGGTTATGTTATTTGACGTAGCTCAGCTGTATGTATTAAAGCAGGAGAATGCAGAAGTTGGTACAGAAGAGCAGGTTGCTGACAATATAGTTGGTACCGGTCGTTACAAATTCGTAGAGCAGGTTAAGGAAGATCATATTGACCTGGCAGCAAACGAAGATTACTGGGGCGAAGTACCTGCCATCAAAAATGTACGTTTCCGTCCTATTACAAATGAAGCAACCAGAACTGCTACCATGCTGACTGGTGATGTTGATTTCACCATCGATGTATCTGTACGTGATATGGATCGTCTGGATGCAACTGACGGCATCAGCGTGATCAAGCAGAAAGGTCTTCGTGAGATCTATCTGAACCTGGACAGCCGTGAAGATTCTCCTCTGTTCCCAGGACAGAAGAACCCTATGTCTGATGTAAAGGTTAGACAGGCTATGTACCTTGCAATTGATGAAGATACCATTATCAAGAACATCATGAACGGATGTGCTTTTGAGATGAACTCCATCATTCCAGAAGATTATGTAGGATACACTGAAGTTACCCGTGAAGCTTATGATCCTGAAAAAGCAAAAGAACTGTTAGCAGAAGCTGGATATCCAGATGGTTTTGAAGTAACCTTAGACGCATCAAATGACCGTTATATGAACGATGAGCAGATCGCTCAGGCTGTAGCTGGTTACCTTGAAAAAGTTGGTATCAAGGTTAACTTAAACCTGATGCCAAAGTCTAACTTCTTCAGCTACATTAAGCCAGCTGAGAACAAGTCCATGTTCTTAATGACTGGATGGTCTGATTCTTCAGGTGATGGTCTTTCCCTGGCACATGATATGATCTATACCTACAACCGTGAGGCAGGTAATGGCGGTGTCAACAGAGGCCACTACTCCAATGCACAGGTGGATGCACTGATTGATCAGGCATTTACTGAAATGGATGATGCTAAGAGAGGCGAGCTGGTAGCAGAGGCTGACAAGATCGCAAGAGAAGATTATGCATATATCCCGCTTCATTTTGAGCAGAATACTTATGCGATCAAAGATACCTTAAACTACACTCCAAGAGTAAACAAGTACGTATTTGCATGGGAGTTCTCCTACAAATAAAAGTTGGATAACAATGAAAAGGGGCCGTGTAAAGGATAGCGGCTCCTTTTCGTAAAAATGTGCTCCAGAAATGCAAAAATCCGTTGGAAATCCAACAGTTGCTGTTCATGGGTTGCATGACCAGCAACAACCAACATCCTCTCTGTACCTGCGTGTGCAGCTGACAGTGATGATCCGAGCCAGCCGTAAAGGCAGGTGAAGATGAGGATCGAAGGAACATTAGATACTCTGATAATCATAGGAGGTAAGATTTTATGATAAAGTATGTTGTAAAACGGTTTGTGCAGATGATCGTGGTACTTTTTATAGTATCCCTTCTTGTATTTCTGCTGACCAACTTTATCGGTGACCCGGTTGATATGCTGGTACCGGAAAACGCAACCCTTGAACAGATCGAATCCGCAAGAGCCAGATTAGGACTTGATAAGCCTCTTCCGGTTCAGTACGGTATTTTTATTAATGATGTACTCCATGGCAACTTTGGCAAGTCTTATACATATGGCAAACCTGCTATGGATCTGATCTTTGAACGTATGCCTGCAACTCTTGAATTAGTTGCTGTTGCTGCCTGTCTTGTACTGTGTATTGCCATTCCTTTAGGTGTATATGCAGGTGCTTATCCTAAGAGAGCCAGCAGCAAGCTCATTATGTCCGGTTCTATTTTAGGTATTTCTCTTCCTTCCTTCTGGGTTGGCATGATGATGATCTACGTTTTTGCAGTTGTTTTAAGACTGCTTCCGGCTTCCGGCCGTGGAAATACGGTAATGGTGGGAAATGTAGCTTTAAGCATTTTTGCTCCCGGAGGTATCCGTTATGTCATTCTTCCGGCAATAACACTGGCTCTGACCAATGTGGCTACCATGCTTCGACTGACCCGTTCCGGCATCCTGGAAAATATGCGTCAGGATTATATTAAGTTTGCAAGAGCAAAAGGTGTTCCTGCCAAGTCCATTCTTTTTGGACATGCTTTAAAGAATGCGCTGATCCCGGTTGTTACTATTTTCGGTATGGATCTGGGAAATATGATCGCGTTCACCACCATTACAGAGACCATTTTTGCATGGCCTGGCATGGGCAAGCTGCTTATTGATGCTATTAATAAATCAGACAGACCTATTATCGTGGCTTATCTGATGGCAGCAGCCTGCATGTTTGTGGTGCTGAACTTTATTGTTGATATTTTATATACACTCATTGATCCTAGAATTGAATTGAGGTGATGAACATGGAAGAGAAAGTAACCATTGAAAAAACAGGATGGTGGAAAAACTTTTTAAAGTCTGAGTTTTTCTATCACTATAAACACAATATTCCAGCCATCATCGGAAGTATCCTGGTGGTAGTTGCAATCCTGGTTGCAGTATTTGGACGTTTCCTGGCTCCGCAGAACCCATATGACCTGACTGCCATCAGTCTGGCAGATTCTTATCTTCCACCTGTATGGTTAGACGGCGGAAAAGCCGGATTTTTGCTGGGAAGTGATGAACAGGGCCGTGATATTTTAAGTGCCATTATCTATGGTAGCGCAAGTTCCATTATGATCGGTCTGGTAGGTATGATCTGTTCCTGTGCCATTGGTACCACACTGGGACTGTTAGCAGGATATTTTGGCGGCAAAGTAGATGCTGTTATCATGCGTATTGCAGATGTACAGCTGTCTTTCCCATCCATGCTGATCGCATTATTCATCATGTCCGTATTTGGACGCGGCGTGGGAAAACTGCTGATCGCCCTGACTATGGTAGGTTGGGTAACTTATGCAAGAACCGTCCGCGGTGAAACACTTTCCGTTAAAAAAATGGAATATGTGGAAGCAGCACGTACCATCGGCCTTCCAAACCGCATTATCATTATAAAACATGTACTTCCAAACGTGATCAATTCCATTATCGTTCTGGCAACCATCCAGATCGGAAGCTTTATCCTGACAGAGGCAACCTTAAGCTTTTTAGGTGTTGGTGTGCCGATCACACAGCCTTCTTTGGGACTGCTTGTAAAAACTGGTTTTGATGTATTGTTCTCAGGTCTGTGGTGGGCATCTGTGTTCCCAGGTCTGTATATCATGCTGATCGTATTCGGTATTAATCTTTTAGGTGACTTCTTAAGAGATGAGCTGAACCCGAATCTGAAATAGGAGGTGCGGTATGGAAGATAAAGTATTATTAGACGTACAGGGATTAAAAACATATTTCCACACCTTCAAGGGCGTGGTAAAAGCAGTAGATAATGTAAGCTTCAGCTTAAAAGAAGGTGAGATCTTAGGTATCGTAGGTGAGTCCGGAAGTGGAAAGTCTGTTACCAGTTTCTCTATTTTAAAGCTGGTAGAAGATCCGGGTGTGGTAGATGCAGACCATATCATGTTTGATGGAAAAGACCTGGCAAAGATCAGTGAAAGAGATATGTCAAAGATCCGTGGAAAAGACATTTCCATGGTATTCCAGGATCCTATGACATCTTTAAATCCTCTTTATACCATCCAGAGACAGATGGAAGAAGTGCTGATCCTTCATGAGCCACAGATGAACAAGGCACAGAGAAGAGAGCGATGTATTGAGCTGCTCCATGCAGTAGGCATCCCAAATCCGGAAGAACGCTTAAAAGAATATCCAAACCAGTTTTCCGGTGGTATGCGCCAGCGTGTTATCATTGCCATTGCACTGGCTACTAATCCGAAGCTGCTGATCGCAGATGAGCCTACTACTGCCCTGGATGTTACCATTCAGGAACAGATATTAAAGCTTATGAAAAAGCTGGTGAAGGAGCATAATACCTCTCTGATGCTGATCACTCATGACCTGGCAGTTGTATCCCAGATGGTTGACAAGATCAATGTTATGTACTGTGGAAAACTGGTAGAGACCGGAAAGACAGAGGATATTATTTATCATAATGCACATCCATACACTGAGGGACTTTTAAATTCCATTCCAAAGCTGTATGAGGACAGAGACCGTCTGGACTATATTCCCGGTATGGTTCCAAATATGTTTGAGCTGCCGGAAGGCTGTTATTTTGCACCAAGATGTAAATACTGCCAGGAGATATGCCGCCATGAAAAGCCGCAGATGCAGGAAGTGGGACCGGGCCATATGGCTGCATGTCACTTCCCACTGTTAAAGAAAAAAGAACAGGAGGAAGCATAAATGGAAACATCCAAGACTCTCATTGAAGTAAAAAATGTATGTCAGGAGTTCCACCTTACAAAAGGCCTCCTGCAGTCCCTTCGTTTTGAAAAGGGAAAGCTTGTAAAAGAAGATAAAGTAGTTCACGCTGTAAATGATGTAAGCTTTGAGATTAAAAAAGGGGAAGTTTTCAGTCTGGTAGGAGAAAGCGGCTGCGGTAAATCTACTACAGCAAGAACCGTTATCCGCCTCCTGGAGCCAACCTCCGGACAGGTACTCTATAAAGGAAAAGATATCAGCCACTTAGGACCAAATGAGCTTCTTCCTTACCGCAAGAGCATGCAGATGATCTTCCAGGATCCTTATGCATCCTTAAATCCGAGACAGAGAGTTGCTGACATCATTATGGAACCCCTTCTGTTCCATGGCATTGCAAAGACCAAAGAAGAAGCAAGAGAACGCTGCATGAGTATTTTAGCCCGTGTTGGTTTAAGACCGGAGCAGGCTGGAAGATACCCTCATCAGTTCTCCGGCGGACAGAGACAGCGTATTGGTATTGCAAGAGCCTTAGCTGTAAATCCGGAGTTCATCATTGCCGATGAGCCGGTATCCGCTCTGGACGTATCCATTCAGGCCCAGATCTTAAACCTGTTAATGGATCTGAAAGATGAATTTAATTTCTCTTATCTGTTTATTGCACATGACTTATCAGTTGTACGTCACATCAGTGACAGACTGGGCGTTATGTATCTGGGAAGTATTGTGGAAATGGGAGATAAACACACCCTTTTCACCAATCCGGTACATCCGTATACCAAGGTGCTGTTTGCAGCAGTTCCTACTGTAGGCGAAAAGCCGCTGGTTCAGGGAATTGATGCAAAGGGAGAGATTCCAAGCCCTGTAAACCTTCCAAAGGGCTGTTATTTCAGCGACCGATGCCCATATGCTACCGACCGCTGCCGTCAGGAAAAGCCGGTGCTGCGTGAAGTAGAACCAGGACATATGGCTGCTTGTCATCTGCTTTAAGCTGTAATTAAGTAAGGCTGCAGGCGCCAGAACGTTTGCGGCCTTGTTTTGTATCGTTTGTATAGGAAGCAGCTTGTGAATATCCTTTAACGGAGGTGTGGATTATGACAGAAATAAAAGGGATTTCTGTGGATGAATGGAAGAAAAAGATATGTGAGGAGACAGAGCGGTTAAGACCGCAGCTGATCCAGCTTTCCCATAGCATCCATGATGAGCCGGAGATCGGTTTTCAGGAGTTTAAATCATCTGCCAAGATATGTGATTTCCTGGAAAAACAGGGATTTGAAACAGAAAGAGGCTGCTGTGACCTTCCAACATCCTTTAAGGCAGTGAAAAAAGGAACAGGAAAAGGCCCGGTAGTGGCTTTTTTAGCAGAATATGATGCTTTAAGAGGCGTAGGACATGGCTGCGGCCATAATGTGATCGCCACCTGTGCTTCCGGTGCATTTGCTTCTTTAGCGAAAATATTTGTGGAAATGGGAATTGCAGGAGAAGTTTGGATCATTGGAACTCCTGCAGAAGAAGGCGGTGCCGGAAAGGCTATTATGCTGGAACGGGGCGGCTTTGATGGAGTGGATTTTGCACTGATGATCCATCCCACCTGTGGCGGTGAAAGCAGGAACTATATTAACCGGAACGGAAGAGCTTCCGGAAGTCTTACCATTTCCTTTACAGGACAGTCTGCCCATTCCTCTGCACCGGCAACTGGCATCAATGCCCTGACGGCAGCTATCAGCGTGTTTAACCAGATCGATATGCTGCGCCCGTTATTTGAAACAGAGGACAATGTAAACGGGGTTATTTTAGAGGGCGGAACTGCCTCCAATATAATACCGGGATTTTCAAAATCTGAGTTCTGTATCCGTGCAGCAACGATGAAGCGAGTTGATGAGCTTCAGAATATGATCATCAGCTGTGCAAAGCGGGCGGAAAGCCTTACAGGTGCAAAGGTACAGATCCAGTCAGAACCGATCTATGCAGAGCGTTATCCATGTCTGCCGATCTGTGAAGATTTTAAGGAAAATATGGCCCGTGTAGGCGTCAGCATGTGTCTGCCTGATCCGAAACTGCTCTTTGGTTCTTCTGACATTGGAAATGTGTCCATTAAGATCCCGGCGATCCATGATTATCTGTCTATTACAGATGAAGAGATCCCGGCCCATTCCAGTCAATATGCTAAGGCTGCTGCAGAACCGGGGGCAGATGAGATCTGCATTAAAGGGGCAAAAGGGCTGGCAATGACCGGACTGGATCTGCTGTTAGATGAAAAACTTCGTCAGGCGGCAGCGGAGTACCACGAAAAAGCGGTACCGGATTTCTATAAGAAATAAAGCAACAAATTTATCAGATATTTAGGAGAATAGGACCATGATATTATTGAAACAGGCTGATGTATACGCACCGGAACATCTTGGGATCAAAGATGTTTTAGTGTGCGGAGGAAAGATCGAGGCAGTAGGAGATAACCTGGAAGGAGGTACTGGCTGTGAAGTCATCGATGCAAAAGGAATGCGCTTAACACCAGGTCTGATCGACCGTCATGTTCATGTAACAGGCGGCGGCGGAGAAGGAAGCTTCCATACAAGAACTCCTCAAGTTGAGCTTTCTTCTATTTTAAAGGCTGGTATCACTACTGTTTTAGGACTTCTTGGAACAGATGATATGTCCCGCAGTGTGGAAAACCTGTTAGCGAAGGTAAAGGCATTAAAGGAAGAAGGTATTACTGCTTATGCTCTCTGCGGTGCTTACGGCTATCCGCCGGTGACCTTAACAGGAAGCGTAAAGAAAGATATTGCCTTTGTAGACGAGATCATGGGCTTGAAACTGGCTCTTTCTGACCACAGGGCACCAAATATCTCTGTAGATGAGCTGATCCGTTTGGGAAGTGATGTACGTACTGCAGGCATGATCGGCGGAAAGCCTGGATTTATCGTTTTACATATGGGAAGCGGAAAGAAGAAATTAGGGCCTGTATTTGAGGCACTGGCTGAGACTGATATCCCGGTAAAGACCTTCCAGCCTACTCATATGAGCCGCAACCATGAGCTGTATCTGGATGGACTGAAACTGGCAAAAATGGGCGGTTATATTGATATTACCTGTGAAGATTTTGTAAATGGCGAGCCAGTCATCGGACATGATCCAATGCCTGCACTTCTTGAAGAGGCAAAGGCAGCAGATGTTCCTATGGACCACATTACCTTCAGCTCTGACGGTCAGGGAAGCTGGTCCAGCTATGATGAAGCAGGCATGCTAAAAGAAATCGGTGTTACCGATGTGGGAAATATGTATGCACAGATGTGTTCTTTAGTCACCAGAGGCGGCTTTGACTTTGCTGAGGCATTGACCTATTTTACTTCCAATGTTGCAAAAGCACTGGAGATCGAGAAGAAAAAAGGCCATATCATTGCAGGCGCTGATGCAGATATCCTGCTGATCAAAGATGACTTAACATTGGATACCGTCATTGCAGGCGGCCGTAAGATGATGGAAGGAGGAACTCTTTTAGTAAGAGGAACATACGAGCATGATTGATATGAATGTATTAAGAGACCTGACTAATGCTTTTGGCCCAAGCGGATTT
Organism: uncultured Clostridium sp.; assembly: GCA_900543885.1. Taxonomy (GTDB): domain Bacteria; phylum Bacillota; class Clostridia; order Lachnospirales; family Lachnospiraceae; genus Enterocloster. The sequence goes on along the minus strand of UQTA01000005.1, from coordinate 39,143 downwards.
GAAGAAGATGTGGTAAGAGCGGTAAGAAAACACTGCACAGGCATGAATCTGACCAACGATGCCATGAATAATGTATATGCAAGGATCGGCGGAAATACAGATGGAAAGAAGCCGGTGCTGATGCTGGATGCTCACACGGATGAGTGCGGTTTTATGGTACAGGGAATTATGGAAAATGGTCTGTTAAGCCTGATCATGTTAGGGGGAATGGATCTGCCAAGTATTCCGGCCCATACGCTGCTAGTACGCACTAGAGAAGGCAAACTGGTAAAGGGTATTACTACTTCCCGTCCGGTGCATTTTATGACAGATAAAGAAAAGAGTGCGCCATTAGACATCCGTGAAATGTTCTTGGATGTAGGTGCATGCAGCAAAAAAGAGGCAATGGAAAGCTTCGGCATCCATATCGGTGATCCGGCTGCTCCGGAAGTGGATTTTGAGTATGACGCAGAGCATGGATTATGCTTTGGCAAAGCTTTTGACAACCGTATGGGCTGTGCCTGCATCATTCACACGTTAAAGGCACTGCAGGCAGTAAAGGATGATCTGGCAGTGGAAGTAGTAGGTGCTTTTGCTTCTCAGGAAGAGGTTGGAATGAGAGGTGCAACGGTTACCTCTGCACAGGTACAGCCGGATCTGGCCATTGTATTTGAAGGGTCTCCGGCAGATGATTTTTATTTCAGCGCTGAAAAATCCCAGGGCGGCATGCATAAAGGCGTACAGATCCGCTGCATGGATAAGAGCTATATTACCAATCCTGCATTTTTAGAGTACGCACATGAACTGGGCGATACCATGGGCATTACCTACCAGGATACAGTAAGAAGAGGCGGCAGCACTAACGCAGGCAAGATAAGCCTTGCAGGAAAAGCCGTACCAACCCTGGTACTTGGCATTCCAAGCCGTTATGTACACAGCCATTATAATTTCTGTGCCATTGAAGATGTGGAAAACACTGTCCGCATGGCAGTTGAGGTTATTAAGGGCCTGAATGATGAGCGGATCAGGCATCTGATGCATCAGGATATCCTGTAAGAGTTTCTAAAAACAGGATTTTGGAAAAATCTGGAAAACATGAAAATAGGACTGCTCTGGTGTGGCCTGTGTGGCTGCACCGGGTGGTCCTTTTTTGTGCAGATCTGCCGATTTTTTGCGTCTGGTTTTCCAGCACGGCATTCCCGCCTGCCGGCGGGAACTTCTCCACCCGGTTTTCTTACTGGTATTTTTTCTATCTCTGGTGGGAGAAGCCTTCCTATGTTATAATTCTTTAGAAAAACTTTCATTTTTTATGAAGCGCCTCTTCCAATTTCATTGCTACTATATAAACCGTAAGGAGGAAATGAGTATATGAACGGAGACAGTATCCTTTTAGTAGAGGATGACAAAGAAATACGCCAGGGAGTGGAAATTTTCCTGCGCAGCCAGGGGTATCAGGTATTTCAGGCAGAAAACGGCCTTGAAGGCTTAAGGGTCCTGGAAGAAAGGCCCATTGACCTGGCAATCGTAGACGTGATGATGCCGGTAATGGACGGTATCACCATGACCGCAAAGCTGCGGGAAAAATACGACTTTCCGGTGATCTTCCTTTCGGCGAAGACAGAAGAGGTGGATAAGATCCTGGGATTGAACATAGGAGCAGATGACTATGTAACAAAGCCATTTACACCTATGGAATTAATGGCAAGAGTCAATTCCCAGCTGCGCAGATATCACCGCTTCTTAGACCGGCTAAATTCCGGACAGAAGGAAAATCCAAAGATCCACCAGGTAGGCGGACTGGAAGTAAATGAGGAGACAGTGGAAGTCATTGCAGACGGCAAAAACGTAAAAGTGACTCCCATTGAATTTAAGATCCTTCTCCTTCTCATCCGCAATCCGGGAAGAGTTTTTCCGGCAGAAGAAATCTACGAACGTGTCTGGAACGAACGTGCCATTAACACAGATACTGTCATGGTCCATATACGCAACCTTCGGGAAAAAATCGAAGTGGATCCAAAAGATCCAAAATATATAAAGGTGGTGTGGGGCGTTGGATACAAACTTGAAAAACAGGGATGATCTGAAAGAAAAAAACATAAAAACGGAAGTGGTAAAAGAAAAAAACAAGGCGGAAAAGAACCACAATTGGAAAATTCTGGGAATTATAGCCATGATACTGACGGTTTTTATTGCTGCGGGTACCACAGTGGGGCTATATCCCTATATGGAAGAGAAGGCTGCAGAGTTCAACAGCAGGAACCGCCGTCAGGAAACAGAAGCAGCAGGGGGATTTGGAAATCTGACCACCCAGGTGATGAATTTCAGCTACGTTCTCTGGCATCAGCAGAAACAGGAAGAAAATGGTGGTATACTTACTTATTCCCAGACGTTCCTTGCAGGCGATGGGACCGGGGCTGCGTATGGGGTAAGTGCAGAAAATATGCAGAGTGCACCGGAAATACTGGGCGCTTCCAATACAGCAGCCGATGGAGATGCGGCAGCAAATACAGCTGCAGTGACCGGTGCAGCTACAGGAGATACCAGTGAAGAAGTCCATGATGCAGACAATACAGAGAATACGGAAGATACAGAAGATATTCAGGCTCTCAGAGAAGAAATAAAAGACATGATTGATGAACTGGGGACCACATGGAATAATCTTTATAACCAGTATAATGACCGGATCTCCTATGCAGTCATGGATCCTCAGGGCGGATACCTGCGCAGCAATGTAAATGATCCCCAGGAAATATTCTCCCGTACTGTAGCAGATAATGAACTTCAGTTTACCGTACATTTTGATGAAAACGGCAGACTGACGGTGTCCGATGTAAAAGGCCTGGAAAGCAATACCTCCGGCCTGATTCGTTCCATTGGCCGCTTTGAGTTCTATGATCCCTTAGCTTCAAGACTGACAAACAGCTACCGGAGAGCAGGACTGGAATTTAACGGCCCGAAAAATATGACAATCAAGTTCCGCTGCCAGCCAAACAAACTGGGAAGCTGGAATGAGGAAAAACCGCAGAATGCATATGCATATGACAATTATGACTATCAAAGCGGTCACGGATTTATTACCGTTGTTATGTATGTAAGCCTGGCAGTCCTGGTGGCAGCACTTCTCATCCCCTTTATTCCGGGAATGGAAGTGGTCAAAATGAAGGTATTTAGCTGGTCATTTGAGCCTCTTTGTGTCATCGGAGTGGGCTGGCTGCTGCTTCTTTTAAATATGGAGATCCCATTAGATATAGTACGCAGCTTTATGGCAGGAACTCTCCAGGCAGAGCTGGCAAAAGCAGGCTTTTTACCATTTATGGTCAATGCATTGGCTGTTGCAGCCAATTTCCTGTTCTGGGTGGTCATTTACGGAATGTTTTACTGGGGTATCACCAATTTCCGTTCCTTCTTCAGCTTAGGCCCATGGCGCTATTTTAAAGAGCGCACCTGGCTTGGAAGATTCCTTCGTTTTTGCAAACGCTGGGTATGCACAGGCCTGGATCTATTCTCACAGACAGACTGGGAAAGCAGATCAAGTAAGATCATAGGAAAGGCAGTGATCGCAAACTTTGTGATCCTGGCATGTATTTCCCTGCTGTGGTTCTGGGGCATTGGCGCACTGGTTCTTTACTCTATTATATTATTTTTTCTGTTAAAGAAATACTGGGGAAAAGTACAGGAAAAATACCATAAGCTCCTTCATTGCATCCAGGAAATGGCAGAGGGAAACCTGAATGTGAAAGAAGAGGAAGATCTGGGAATCTTTGAGCCATTTAAGAACCAGTTATTTAAGGTACAGGACGGCTTCAAAAAAGCAGTGGAAAAAGAGGTAAAAAGCGAGCGCACCAAAACAGAGCTGATCACCAATGTTTCCCACGACTTAAAAACACCGTTGACTGCCATTATTACTTATGTAAATCTGTTAAAGCAGGAAAATATTACCGAAGAAGAACGAAACTCCTACATCCAGATCTTAGACCAGAAATCCATGCGATTAAAAGAGCTGATCGAAGACCTGTTTGAGGTAAGCAAGGCGGCAAACGGTACCGTAGTTCTTCATCCAGAAGAGGTAGATGTGGTCAGTCTGTTAAAACAGGTCCGTTTTGAACTTTCTGATAAAATAGAAGCCAGCGGCATTCAGTTCCATTTTGACCTGCCAAATGAGCGCCTGGCGGCGTCCTTAGACGGCCAGAAGACCTGCCGTATCTTTGAAAATCTTCTGGTGAACATCACCAAGTATGGCATGAAAGGCACCAGGGCCTATATTAAAGCAGAAAAAGACGGAGAATATGTACAGGTAACACTGCGAAACATCTCCGCAGAAGAACTGAAGATCTCACCGGAAGAGCTGACAGAACGTTTCGTAAGAGGGGATGCGTCCAGAAATACAGAAGGCTCCGGTCTTGGTCTTGCCATTGCAAGAAGTTTTACCGAAGTCCAGGGCGGTACCATGAAGATAGAGGTGGAAGGAGACCTGTTTAGGGTGATCCTTCGCTGGAAGTTAAAGGATGGCAGTGAAGAGCCGGAAGAAACAATCCAGGAAGGATCAGTCCGGGAAAAGTTAGTTCAGGAAGAACCAGAAGCAGATGATCTGGATACGTCAGATCAATAGATATAATTTTTATAATAAGCCTGAAAAAGATCAATAAAGGCCTTCTGGGCTTTGGATAAATAATTCTTACCTGAAGTAACGATATCAAATAACCGCGCAGAAGCAGGAGAATTGATCTTATAATAAGACATTTCAGGGTGTGCGTTAGTCAGCATCCAGTCACTGATAAAAGCTGCCCCGATCCCGGATCTGGCCAGATGATAAGAGGTTACCAACTGTGATACCTCCATGGTGATATTGGGAGTTATTCCTGCTTCTTTAAAAAAAGTCATACTCCGTTTACGAAGATTGTTGCCTGGAGTCAGTAAAATAAAAGGTGTATCTGCAAATGCCTGCAAAGTGATAGAAGGACAATCCGGATCTTCAAACTTACGGGCCAGGACATCCTGGGAAGAAAGGGCTGTTTCAGTGAAAAAACGGTTTACAGAAAAATGGCTTGGAACAGCTAACAGGATCGTATCCTGAAAGGAAGGAGAACGACGCAGTTTATCAGAAGGATTAGGAGTACAATTAAAGGTCAAGTCTATTTTGTCATTTTTTAACATATCAATCAGTTCCCAGGAACCAGCTTCAATAAGTTGAAAACTGATCCCCGGGAACTTTTTTTTGTAAGCTGCAATAACAGGGGGAAGAATATAGGCATTAAAATAATGAGTTCCGCCAACACGCAGATGTCCTGTTTTCAGATCAGTCAGGTCATTCAGCTGCATGGCAAGCTCCTGCTCTAAATGCTGGATCTGTTCAATTTTCTGGATATAGATCATGCCGGCTTCAGTCAGCTCCAAAGGCTTTTTGTCCCGGTTAAATAAGGGCATTCCCACTTCATGTTCTACTTTTTGTACGGAAATACTTAAAGCAGGCTGGGTCAGGAAAAGCTTTTCGGCTGCTTTTGAGAAGCTTCCGCATTGATAAACAGTGTAAATATATTTCATTTCTAGCTGCATGGGATCTCCTTTTGCGTATAAATTTAATTTATAATAACATAAAAATCATAAAATTGATTTTATCATATAGCAGATCTATACTGATGTCAAGAGATACAGATGAGCCAAAAAAATGAATGTAGCAGGAGGAAAAATATGAAGGTAGATGCACTGATCATGGATCCAAAAGACAATGTAGTAACCTGTGTAAGAGATGTAAAAGCAGGGGAAGTGGTCCATTACCGCAGCAAAAATGAGAATCTGGAAATTTTAGCAAAAGAGGCAATCCCATTTTCCCATAAGATCTCACTGACAGATCTGGATGAAGGACAGGAAGTTATAAAATATGGAGAGCTGATCGGAAAGACTACAAGAAAAATCAATGAAGGATGCCTGGTAGATCATAACAATATTTACAGCGTGCCCCGTGACTATGAAAGCGAACTGGTAGAAGAAAAGGGCGAAGAGCCTGTTGAGATCCGGAAAACAGAAAATGGAGAAAAAATCCAGTTTCTGGGATACCGACGTTCCGATGGAAGAGTGGGGATCCGTAATCATGTACTGATTCTTCCAGCCTGTGCCTGCGGAAGTGAGTCAAGCCGTATTGTTGCAAGCCAGGTAAGGGGAGCAGTAAACATTGTATTTAACACAGGATGTTCAGATGTAGCAGACAATACAGCCATGTCCCAGAAAATTTTAACAGGATTTGCATGTAATCCTAATGTATACGGAGTTGTGATCATCGGTCTTGGATGCGAAACGGTAGGACATAAGCAGTTAAGAGAAAAGATCCAGAAGATGACAGATAAACCGGTAGTATCCTTTGGAATCCAGGAAGAAGGCGGTACCTTAAAGACCATTGAAAAGGCTACAAGAGCAGCAAGAGAACTGGCTGCACAGGCTGGTCTCGTAAGAAAAGAATGGTGCGATATTTCTGAACTGCTTATGGGAATTGAATGCGGCGGATCAGATGCTACATCAGGAATTGCTTCCAATCCTGCAGTAGGAGAATTAAGTGATCTTTTAGTGGATCTTGGTGCATCTACGATCATGAGTGAGTCTATTGAATGGATCGGAGGAGAACATATTGTGGCAAAACGAGGAGCAACACCTAAGATCCACAATCAGGTAATCCGTGTCTGTGAAGAATATGAAAAACATTTAAAACAGGCAGGACAGGACTGCCGTGCAGGACAGCCAACACCTGGAAACAAAGCAGGAGGCCTTTCTACACTGGATGAAAAGAGTCTTGGATGTATCCGTAAAGGCGGAACAAGACCTATAGTTGAAGTATTAGAGCAGGCGGTACGCCCGAGCAAACATGGTGCCATTGTTATGGATACAGCAGGATATGACATCTCTTCTGTTACATCCATGGTGGCAGCCGGATGTGCCTGCGTCATATTTACAACTGGACGGGGAACACCAACAGGAAACGCTATTGCACCTGTTTTAAAAGTAACAGCCAATAAACGGACTTATACACACATGGAAGACAACATGGATGTGGATTTAAGCGGGATCATTGAGGGTACGAAGACAATTGAAGAAAGCGGAAAAATGCTTTTAGATGAGATCGTTCAGGTCTGCAACGGCAAACTGACCAAAGCAGAAGCTTATGGATTTTCTGATATTGCAGTAGACCATGTATGCAGATTTGTATAAAAAGCGGGGGTGTGCACATATGAATCCAATAAAAAAATGGAATCAGCTGGGTTTATTTACAAGAATTATGGTGGGATTTGTTCTTGGTATTGCAGCAGGACTTATTTTTGGAGAGAAAGCAACAAAGCTGGCATTTCTTGGAACAATCCTAACACGTCTTTTGACCATGGTAGTTGCACCATTGGTGCTGGGACTTTTGATATGTTCGGCAGCAGATGTAAAGGATTTTAAAACATTAGGAAAAATTGGAGGAAAGACATTAGGAATTTTTCTTGGCGGTACTGCAATAGCCGTTGCTATTGGTCTTGTTTTATGTAATATCATGCAGATCGGTGCTGGATTTGTGATGGAGTCAGCGCAGGCCTATGATGCAAAAGAAATCCCAAGTATTGTAGATACCCTGATGGACATTATCCCAACCAATCCATTTAATTCTTTAAGCACACAAAATCTGCTTCAGATCATCTTTTTCTCATTATTGTTAGGCTTTGCTTTGATCAAACTGGGAGAAAAAGGAGAACCTGTTTTGAATTTCTTTCGTGCATGGACAGAGGCATGGAAGGAAATTACGAATATTGTTCTGGAATTTACACCATATGGCGTATTTGGTCTGATGGCAAATATTGTTGGTAAATATGGTATGGATGTAATGCTTCCTTATATGAAAACAATTGCTGCATGTTATATTACCTGTGCATTATTTACCATTTTTGTACAAGGTGGATTAATGGCTGGTCTGTACGGCGGAATCAGTCCGATCCGTTTTTTCTCGGTCATGAAAGAAGCAATGCTTTTTGTATTTGCAACCTGCTCCAGTGTGGCAACGATACCATTAAACTTAAAATGCACGAAAGAGTTAGGTGTCAGTGATAAGATTGCAGATTTTGTTATTCCATTCGGTGCAGTTATGAATATGAATGGAACAGCAATTTATGAGGCAGTAGCAGTTATTTTTGCATCACAGGTTTTTGGCATTCAATTAACACTGACCCAGCAGATCATGGTCATGGTAACAGCAGTTTTAGCTTCCGTAGGAACAGCAGGTATCCCTGGTTCTGGTCTGGTGATGCTGACGATTGTCTTGAATGCAGTACATCTGCCATTGGAAACAATTGGTCTGTTAGCTGGTATTGACCGCATTTTGAACATGGCACGAGTTATTCCTAATATTGTAGGTGATGCTGCTGCAGCAGTTGTAGTAGCAAAAAGTGAAGGCGAATTAAATACAGTAGGGTTAAAAAAATAATATAAAAAAAAGGGTTGCTGTGTTTATGTGCAGCAACCCTTTTTTGAACAAAAAATTTATACAAATGTGGTCAGGAATTCACTGTGGCAGAACTGGTATCAGGAGCTGCTCCATTTTCAGCAACAAGTTTGTCAGCGGGATCTGTATCAGCAGCGAGTACCTGTTTCAAAGCATCCTCAGCCCCATTCAGATTAATATTCCGGGTGACTTTGGCATCATATGTATCTGCCTTCATGATCTCAGCAAGATCTACGCCTGTAGCCTCTTTCATGGACTCAAACAGCTTTGCCATAACAACAGGAACATTACCTGCAATATTGCCAACACCGTCATCAGCCCCATTTCCTCCGCCGATAATAGTGATCTTGTCGATCTGGGATAAAGGTTCTGCGATCTTTCCTGCAATCTCAGGAAGGACTTTCATCATCATTTCTGCCATGGCAGCGTGGTTGTATTTCTGGTAAGCCTGGGCTTTTTTCTCCATACCTTCTGCTTCTGCAAGAGCCTTTGCCTGGATGGCAGCAGCTTCTGCTTCACCTTTGGCACGGATACCTTCTGCTTCCTGGAGCATGGCATATTTCTGTGCTTCTGCCTGTGCTTTTTGCGCTTCTGCTTCTTTTTCACGCTCATATTTCTTAGCTTCCGCCTCTCTCTGGCGGCGGGTCAGGTCAGCTGCGGCTGCCTGTTCAATAGCGTAGCGGTCGGCATCCGCTTTTTTATTGATCTCAGCTTCTAATGCCTGCTGCTGTACAGCAACTTCCTGTTTGCGCAGTTCAGCTTCACGTTCAGCTTTGGCAATCTGGGCATTTACAGTAGCTGCCTGGATGGTCTTTTGCTGTTCCTGTTTCTGGATCTCGTAAGCAGCATCTGCTTCAGCCTTTTTCGTGTCAGAGGCTTTCTGCAGTTCAGCCTTTTTAATAGCCAGTTCATTGTTTTTCTGGGCGATCTCTGTTTCTGCCAGAACCCGTGCTTCATTGGAAGCTTTATCTGCAGCTGCCTGGGCGATGGCAATATCACGTTCAGCTTCTGCCTTTGCAATAGAAGCATCCTTGCGGATCTTAGATGTGTTATCCATACCAAGATCCTGGATCAGGCCATGTTCATCAGTTACATTCTGGATATTGCAGGAAAGGATCTCAATCCCAAGCTTTTCCATATCCTTGGAAGCCTTTGCCATAACCTGGTCAGAGAAAGAATCCCGGTCTGTATTAATGGCACGAAGGGTCAGCGTACCAATGATCTCACGCATGTTGCCCTGAAGAGAATCCTGCAGATCAGCGGCGATCTTGGCGGAGTTCTTATTTAAGAAGTTTCGCATAGCAAGCTTTAACATAGCCGGATCATCTGCCACGCGCACCTTTGCAACTGCATCTACCATGACATTGATAAAATCGTTGGTAGGAATGTATTCATCTGTTTTAATATCAACAGTGATCTGGCCAAGATACAGTTTATCTAACTGTTCAAAAAAAGGCAGCTTTAAACCGGCGCGGCCTACCAGGACTCTGGGCTCTTTTCTGAGACCGGAAATAATGTAGGCGTGATCCGGCGGGGCTTTTACATACCCCTGGGTTATGATGAGAAGCACCAGAAGCACTACCAGGATAACGGGACCAAAATAGAGGATCAGTTCTAACATAGGAACTCCTTTCTGACACTGCCGGAAAGCTGTGTCCGCAGCTTAAAGTAAAGTGCTGTATTATCTGCATGTATTGATATGTATCTGAATTTTAACATACAAATGTTCTAAAATATATACACTTCATTAAATTGTCAAAAAAAAGTAAGGAAAAAAGAAAAAGCTGGGGAAATCATTTCTCCAGCGCATTTTTTAAGCCTCCTAAAAACTCAATATCATCTTTTTTTACCCGGATATTAGCAGCCATGGTCTTTCCAGAACTGTTTGTAACCTTGATCTCGATCAGGCTGCCCTCATCTAAAAAGCTTTCCCTGGAAGCTGTTTTCACAAAGGAGATCATCTTCGGGTGATTGGTCCGGAATTTTTCCCAGGATGGTTTTAAAGCAAGAAAATTCATTGGATTCATGTCCTGTACACCTCTTTCGCGGCTGAATACGCCAGTTAGTTATAACTATTATACCCAAAGGTTTACCAATTGACAAGACAGCAGGTATGAAGTATCATTTTTTAAGAAACAGATTGTTTTTATTACACTTAAAGAGAACTGCAAAGAGGAAAAAACATATGTTAAATCAGTTTTCAAGAACAGAATTATTATTTGGCAAAGCAGCCATGGAGAAGCTGGCTTCTTCCCGGGTGGCAGTATTCGGGATCGGCGGAGTAGGCGGCTATGTGTGTGAGGCACTGGTGCGAAGCGGAGTAGGTGCATTTGACCTGATCGACGATGACAAAGTATGTCTGACAAACTTAAACCGCCAGATCATTGCAACCCATAAAACAGTAGGAAAATATAAGACAGATGTAATGAAAGAGCGTATTCTGGAGATCAATCCAGATGCAGAAGTAGAAGTCCATAAATGTTTCTTCCTGCCGGAAAATGCAGGGGAATTTCCATTTGAAGACTACGATTATATTGTAGATGCAGTAGATACTGTTACAGCTAAGCTGGAACTGGTAATGAAAGCAAAAGAAAAGGGAGTTCCCATCATCAGTTCCATGGGTGCCGGAAATAAATTAGATCCCACCATGTTCCGGGTGGCAGATATTTATAAAACAAAAGTCTGCCCACTGGCAAAAGTCATGCGCCGTGAGCTGAAAAAAAGAGGAGTAAAGAAATTAAAGGTAGTTTACTCCGAAGAACAGCCTGTAAGACCGATCAATGATATGGCGATCAGCTGCAGAAATCATTGTATCTGCCCGCCGGGAGCAGCCAATAAATGTACGGAACGCCGGGATATTCCGGGAAGTACGGCATTTGTGCCCTCAGTTGTAGGTCTGATCATTGCAGGCGAAGTCATCAAAGATCTGACAAAAGATGTGATGGTTAAAGCAGAGCAGTAATTGGGAAAATATGGAAAACAAAATATGCATTGTGTGTATGTTAAGGTAAATGTTTCTTTATCAATCTGTCTGCTTTGCAGACAGAACGTATGGATCAAGGAGAGAAAATGACAGAAGAGAAAAAGATATGCGAATACCTGGAGGTCCTTTCTTCCAAGGCACCGGTTCCAGGTGGCGGCGGGGCATCTGCTTTAGCAGGAGCGCTGGGAAATGCCCTGGGACAGATGGTGGTAAACCTGACTGTAGGAAAGAAAAAATATGCAGAAGTAGAAGAAGAAATGCAGGAATATCTGGAGCACTTAAAAAACATGCAGCAGGAATTCTTACATTTATCCGACCGTGATGCAGAGGTATTCGCACCTCTTGCAGAATGCTACCGCCTGCCGTCTGCCACACCGGAAGAAAAAGAACACAGGGAAACGGTTATGGAAGAAAAGCTGTTAGATGCCAGCATGGTTCCGGTAGAGATTATGGAGAAAGCCTTAGAACTGTTAGAAATCTTAGACGTTTTAGCAGATAAAGGCAGCCGCATGGCAGTAAGCGATGTTGGCGTAGCTGTACAATTTACCCGTACAGCGCTTCTTGGAGCTGTTATGAATGTATATATAAACACGAAATCCATGAAAAACCGTGAAAAAGCAGAAGAGATCAACCAGAATGCAAAACGTATGATCAAGATCGGTACTTCCCAGGCAGATGAGATCTACGAAAAAGTCCTGGAACAGCTTGTATAAAAGGAGGACACAGATATGGAATTAATAAAAGGCGCTCCTGTTTCCGCAAAGATCAAAGAAGAAGTAGGGGCAATGCTTGAAAAAATAAATGGGCCGGCACCAAAGCTGGCTATTGTCCGCGTAGGGGAAAATCCAGATGACATGTCCTACGAAAGAGGTGCTGTAAAGAAAATGGACGCATTTGGATTACGCTCCCAGTGCTATACATTTCCTGTTGATATTACAGATGAAGATTTCAAAAAAGAATTTACTGCCATCAATGAAGATCCGGAGGTAAGCGGCATCCTTCTCCTTCGCCCTCTTCCCAAGCAGATCTGTGAAAAAGACATTGAAGCTATGATCGACCCGGAAAAAGATCTGGATGGTATTTCACCGGTGAATATTGCAAAAGTATTTTCCGGGGACCCCACTGGCTTTGCACCATGTACACCGGAGGCAGTCATCGAAGTATTAAAAGCCTATAATATTCCCATGGAAGGAAAAAGAGCAGTCATCGTAGGACGCAGCATGGTAGTAGGCCGTCCGCTTTCCATGCTACTTTTAAAAGAGAATGCAACAGTTACCATCTGCCACACCCGTACAAAAGACCTTCCGGGAACCTGTAAGCAGGCTGAGATCCTGGTGGCAGCTGCTGGAAAAGCAAAAATGCTGGATGATTCTTATGTAGGAGAAAATACTACAGTGATCGATGTAGGAATTAATGTAGATGAAAACGGAAAACTCTGCGGTGATGCAGCAGCTGATACGTTAGAGGGAAAATCTGGAAAGCTTACACCTGTTCCAGGAGGCGTAGGTGCAGTTACCACTGCTGTACTTGCAAAACATCTGGTACAGGCGGCTCTCAGAAAGTAAATTGCCGCTTTACAACACTTTCATGGCAAAAGATAAGGTTATGCATAAATTTTATAAATATAATGTATAATTTTACTCTTGCTAAAAAGAAAAAAAGCATTATAATAGAACAGACAGCATCCCTAAATCTATTAAGGGAAAACATAATAACATGCATAAACATGCAAGAGGAGAAAACATTATGAAAAAAAGAGTAATCGCACTGACCATGGCTGCTCTTATGGCAGCATCTTTAACCGCATGCGGCGGTTCTGCAAAAGAAACAACAGCAGCTGCAGCAGCAGATACAACTGCAGCAGCAAAAGAAGAATCCACTGCAGCAGAGAGTACAGCAGCTGAGTCAAAGGAAGCAGCAGGCGGCAAACTGGTTATGGCTACCAACGCTGAGTTCCCACCATATGAGTATTATGATGGAGACAAGATTGTAGGTATTGATGTTGATATCGCACAGGCTATTGCTGATGAACTTGGCATGACCTTAGAGATCGAAGATGTTGCATTTGATTCCATTATCCCTGAGATCGTATCAGGTAAGGCTGATATGGCTTTAGCTGGTATGACTGTAACAGAAGACCGTAAGGCATCTGTAGATTTCTCTGATACCTATGCAACCGCTTCTCAGATGATCATTGTTAAGGAAGACAGCCAGATCGCTGGTCCAGATGACTTAAAGGGAATCACTGTTGGTGTTCAGTTAGGAACTACTGGTGATATCTACGTATCTGATCTGGAAGCAGACGGAACTACTGTAGAGCGTTATAACAAGGGATTTGAGGCTGTTCAGGCATTAAGCCAGGGCAAGATCGACGCAGTTGTTATTGACGGTGAGCCTGCAAAGACTTTCGTAGCTGAAACCGAAGGCTTAAAGATCTTAGATGAAGCATTTACTGTAGAAGAGTATGCTATTGCTGTAAAGAAGGGCAATTCCGATCTGCTTGACAAGATCAACACAGCATTAGAGAGCTTAAAAGATAACGGAACTCTGGATGAGATCGTAGCTAACTACATCAAAGCAGAGTAATTATTACTATAATAGTTAGAAAGTAAAGGATGATCGGCATGTGGAAAAATTTTACAGATGCATTTTATCTGAATTTTATTTCAGATGATCGGTGGCATTATATTGCAGATGGTCTTAAGACTACACTGATCATAACTTTCTTTGCCTGCATGATGGGCATTGTTTTAGGATTTATCGTAGGTATGATCCGCTCTACCCACGATAAAACAGGAAAATTAAAACTGCTGAATATTCTGTGCAAGATCTACCTGACAGTTATCCGCGGTACACCTGTAGTTGTTCAGCTGCTGATCATCTATTTTGTTGTATTTGGAAGTGCACGTATTGACAAAGTTCCGGTAGCGATCATGGCATTCGGTATCAATTCTGGCGCTTATGTAGCAGAAATTTTCCGAAGCGGTATCATGTCAATTGATGCAGGACAGATGGAAGCAGGACGAAGCCTTGGCTTCAACTACGCACAGACCATGTGGTACGTGATCATGCCCCAGGCATTCAAAACCGTACTGCCAACTTTGTGCAACGAGTTCATTTCTCTGTTAAAAGAGACTTCTGTTTCCGGTTATATTGCGATCCAGGATCTTACTAAGGGCGGCGACATCATTCGAAGCAGAACCTACAGTGCGTTCATGCCATTGATCGCAGTTGCACTGGTTTACCTGGTTATTGTTATGATCTTCACAAAATTGATCCAGATTCTGGAAAGGAGGCTGCGTCAGAGTGAGCGGTAATGAAAAAAGAGAGCCTTTGATCCAGGTTCAGAACCTTGGAAAGAGCTTTGGAAAAATCGATGTATTAAAAGATATCACAGTAGATATTTACAAAGGTGATGTAGTTTTTGTAGTAGGACCATCCGGTTCCGGTAAAAGTACCTTCTTACGCTGCTTAAACCGTCTGGAAGAGCCTACAAAAGGCCATATTTATTTTGAAGGCACTGATATTACAGATCCGAAGACAGATATTGATAAACACCGTCAGAAAATGGGAATGGTATTCCAGCAGTTCAATCTGTTCCCGCATATGGATATCATGAAAAACCTGACATTGGCGCCTATGAAGCTTCAGGGCAAAAGCCAGCAGGAAGCAGAGGCAGAGGCTATGCGCCTTTTAGAGCGCGTTGGTCTTGCTGATAGAGCCCATGCATATCCAAGCCAGTTATCCGGTGGCCAGAAACAGCGTATTGCCATTGTAAGGGCACT
Organism: uncultured Clostridium sp.; assembly: GCA_900543885.1. GTDB lineage: Bacteria > Bacillota > Clostridia > Lachnospirales > Lachnospiraceae > Enterocloster. Next base: position 23,935 of record UQTA01000005.1, on the reverse strand, counting down.
GTGCATGAAGCCGGACGTTATGCTCTTCGATGAGCCAACTTCTGCTCTTGACCCGGAAATGGTAGGCGAGGTATTAAACGTAATGCGTGACCTGGCTGATGAAAAAATGACCATGGTAGTAGTAACCCACGAAATGGGTTTTGCAAGAGAAGTTGCTACCAGAGTTATGTTTATGGACGGCGGTTACTTCGTGGAAGAAGCTGCGCCGGAAGAATTTTTCGCACATCCAAAGAATGAACGATTAAAATCTTTCTTAAGCAAAGTGCTGTAGGATTAGATAAGGGTTATAAATAAAGAGAGAGCGTCAGCAGATGATTTACTGTTGACAGGCTCTCTTTTTTGTCTATTTTAGGAAGATAATTATTAAAAGTAAATAAAAATTCTGGGCAGACTATTGATAAAAAACAAAAACTGGCTTATCTTACATACAGAAACCAGAATCTTCAAAAATATAAGATTAGGGGAGCATATTAAACGAGAAGGAGAAAAAGAATGGGTGTAAAAAATGATAACAGCAGCAACAATAAAAAGCCCTATTTATACTATTACTGTATTGTACTTCTTATTGTAATGGTGTTAAATGCACTGGTCTTTCCATCTGTAATGGAGCGTTCTGTGGAAGTTCCATTCAACGAATTTACCACACAGTTAAGTTCAGGAAATGTAGAGCAGGTTTATGTAAATGGTGATAATACAGAAATCATGTATACATTAAAACAGGATAAAGGCAAATCCTGGACTGCCACTACTTACAAAACAGGAAACATGACCACAGCAGACGATCTGGTAAACCGTCTGGAAAAAGCAGGAGTGGAAAATTACAGCAAGGAGATCCCGACACAGGCATCTCCACTGTTAAATATCCTGACTACGTGGGTAGCGCCGATCCTTATGTTTGCGATCATCGGTCAACTTATGGGCCGTATGATGGCCAAGCGTATGGGTGGTGGAAGCAGCGCAATGACTTTTGGAAAATCCAACGCAAAAATATACGCAGAAAAAGAAACAGGCGTAACTTTTAACGATGTAGCAGGAGAAGAGGAAGCCAAAGATGCCTTAAAAGAAATCGTAGATTTTTTACACAACCCGGATAAATACGCACAGATCGGTGCAAGCCTTCCAAAGGGAGCTTTACTTGTAGGCCCTCCAGGAACAGGTAAGACCCTTCTGGCAAAAGCAGTAGCAGGCGAGGCAAAGGTACCGTTTTTCTCCATTTCCGGATCTGAATTTGTAGAAATGTTCGTAGGAATGGGAGCGGCCAAAGTAAGAGATTTATTCAAACAGGCCAACGAAAAAGCTCCATGTATTGTTTTCATTGATGAGATCGATACCATTGGTAAAAAGCGTGACGGTGGCGGAATGGGCGGAAACGATGAGCGAGAACAGACCTTAAACCAGCTTCTTACAGAAATGGACGGTTTCGACGGAAAGAAAGGCGTTGTTATCTTAGCAGCTACCAACCGCCCTGAGTCCCTTGACCCGGCTCTTCTTCGTCCGGGACGTTTTGACCGCCGTGTGCCTGTAGAGCTTCCGGATCTTCAGGGCCGTGAAGCTATCTTAAAAGTCCATGGCCGCAAAGTAAAAATGGACGAATCCGTTGATTACAATGTGATCGCCAGATCCACAGCAGGTGCCAGCGGCGCTGAGCTTGCAAATATTATAAATGAAGCAGCTTTAAGAGCTGTCCGCCAGGGAAGAAGCTTTGTGTCCCAGGAAGATTTACAGGAAAGCGTAGAAACCGTCATTGCGGGCTACCAGAAGAAAAATGCAGTGATCCCGGCAGATGAGCGCAAAATCGTAGCTTACCATGAAGTAGGACACGCACTTGTAGCTGCCTGCCAGACCCACAGCGCGCCGGTACAGAAGATCACCATTATCCCAAGAACGTCAGGTGCATTAGGCTATACCATGCAGGTAGATGCAGGTGAAAAATATCTGATGAGCAAAGAAGAGGCATTAAATAAGATCGCAACCTTTACCGGAGGCCGTGCAGCTGAAGAGCTGATCTTCCATTCGATTACTACAGGCGCGTCCAACGATATTGAACAGGCAACCAAGATCGCCAGAGCCATGGTCACTCGTTACGGTATGACAGATGAATTCGATATGGTGGCTATGGAAACAGTAAACAACCAGTATTTAGGCGGTGACACTTCTTTGACCTGTTCTCCTGAAACAGCCAGGATGATCGACGAACAGGTAGTAAAGATCGTCCGCACCCAGCATGAAAAAGCATTAAATATCCTGAAAGAAAATGAGGGAAAGCTTCATGAGATCGCTAAATATCTCTTGGATAAGGAAACGATCACTGGCGAAGAATTTATGGAGATCTATGAAAGAAATGACGCAGATGTAAATTAAGATTTTGTTCAAAAGGGTTCGATACAGCCCCGCCACAGATGCAATCGTAAGATTCTGTTCGATTGCATTTGTGACGGGGCTATGTTATTCTAAAAACAAAAAGGAGGCAGGGGCATGAAAAACTTATTAGAACAGCTTTATTCAGGGGAGCTTATTCCAGCAGAATTGAAAATAGAGGGGAACGAAGAATATGAAACACTTTGCAGAAAATCTTTGGAGGAAGTTGAAAAATTCACGGAAAAACTGAATAAGGAAAGCCAGAAAGAGTTCCAGAATTTATTAGATACATACCTGGAATTAACTTATTTAGAAAAACGGCAGTCTTTTTGTGATGGATTTCGTATTGGCGCAGGTATCATGTGCGAAGTTTTCAGGGATCGGTCCATGAGAGCTAAGGAAAATTAAGTTACTTATAAATATTAATAAAATAGAAGCAGCAAAAGAATATCCAGAGGTTCAGTTCTGCCACGCAACTGGTTATCAGGCAGCAGGCAGCGGACAGAAGGAACTGTTAGAGTCAATTGCGGGACTGCAGCCAATGGAAAGCGGTACCATCCAGTATTATCCGCCGGAAGGTGGGGAAGAGACCTTGTCCGGCATGAGCCCGGCAGCGATCCGTAAACTGGGGATTAAACTTTCCTTTGTTCCGGAGGACCGATTGGGAATGGGTCTGGTGGCAGCCATGGGCATGACTGACAATATGATGCTTAGAGGCTACAAGAGGGGCATTCCTTTCTTTACAGACAGAAGAACGCCAAAGGCAATGGCAGAGCAGCTGATCAAGGAACTCTTTAAGGCTCTGCCTTATGTAGTAACCATTATCGTACTGGTATTTACCAGTCTGAGAAAGAAGAGGGAATACCAGCCGCCGGCTAGCCTGGGACTGGCATATTTCCGAGAGGAACGATGAAAGAATTAATGGAACGGTATGTACGGGAACTGGTAAAGATTCCCAGCACTTCCAATACGGAAGCAGAAGAAACATGTGCAGATCATATTGCGCAGGAACTGGCAAAACAGCCTTATTTTAAGGAACATCCGGAACAGATGGGAAAATATCTGCTGCCTGGGGACAGTTTTGGACGGTCTGTGCCCTGGGGCCTGGTAAAAGGAAATGATAAGTCCGGGAAGACGATCATCCTCACAGGCCATTATGATGTAGTAGACACGGAAGAGTATGGAAATGAACGTGCTCTGGCTTATGACATAGAAAAATGGGAAAATCTGGTGAAAACCGGGCAGACAATGCGAATGCCAGATGACAAATGTGATCCCATATCTGAAAAGAGAGATCCTGAGGCAGTAAAGCGGATCTTACAGGAAATGCCTGAAGAAGTAAGAGAAGAGTTTCTTTCTGGTGACTGGATGTTTGGCAGGGGATGCGCCGATATGAAAGGCGGACTTGCCATAGGAATGGCACTTTTGGAGTGGTATGGAAGATTGGTCACTGAAAAAGAATGGAATAAAGGGACCGGAAATCTTCTGTTTGTTTCTGTACCGGATGAGGAAGGATATTCTGCCGGTATGCGAGGTGCTGTACCGTTTTTAAATGAATTAAAAGAAAGATTTGGACTGGAATATACGGCGCTAATTGATCTGGAGCCGGCTTCCGTGGAAAATGGGGATAAAACCATTTATACAGGTTCTGTTGGAAAAACAATGCCGGCTGTACTGGTCCAGGGTGTAAAGGCCCATGTATTAAATTGCTTTCAGGGCGTAAGTGCCCTGGGAGTTTTAAACAGCTTTTTTATGAAAACAGAGCTGGCGCCTGAATTTGCAGAAAAAAGCAATACGGAAATCTGTCCGCCGCCTACCTGGTTCTGCCTTCGTGACCGGAAAGAAGGATATGATATTTCTGTACCTTTCAGGGCTGGCGGCTACATGAGTATGCTGGACTTTAAGAAAACACCTGATGAAGTGATCCGGCAGCTGAAGGAGCTGGGAAAAGAAAGCTTTGAAGAATATGCCCGGAGAATGGAAGAGCAGTGGCTGGCAGTCAATAAAAAGGAAGCTGAGGCTGGTATCCATGCAGAACAGAGCCGCTGCTTTACCTGCCAAGGTGCAGCCGCTGCGGCAACTGCAAAAGTCCTTACAGTCAGTGAACTGATGGAGTTTTGCAGGAAAGAACAGGGAGAAATATTTGATCGCTGGCTTTTTGAAAGGTATGGGGCATGGAAAATACTTCTGGAACAGGGAAAGACCAATTTCCCGTCAGCTACCCTTGATTTTATGGAGCAGCTGTTAAATCAGTCAAAAATTTTCGGGCCTGTGATGATCCTTGGCTTTGCGCCGCCTTTTTACCCGGCTGTAGACAGCGGAAAAGAAGGAGAAAATCTTTTTGATGAGATGAAAAAGGCAGCTGAAAAAGATGGAGTTTCTTTAAAACGCCATGAATATTTCTGCGGTATCTCTGATTTGAGTTACTGCGGTGGAATGGATAAAGAAGAGCTGGCTGCCTATGCCGCCCAGACTCTTTTGTGGGGGAGTGCCTATGCCATGGATATAGAAGCAATGGCAAAATTAAAGATCCCATCCATGCTCTTTGGGCCATGGGGAAAAGATATCCATACCCGCTGGGAACGTGTAAATAAAACAAGTTTGTTTGAGAAAACGCCAGCTGTACTAAAAAAATTTATCGAACAAATGTTTGATAAATAAATAGGAATGTGATATACTCAAAAGCGCAGGGAGAAATTTTTCCTGCGCTTTTTGTAAATAGGTTTTCATTTTCGAAGAAAAATGAGAGTATCCTAAGCAATCAGATTTATTGACTAATGTGATTAGAAGTGTTTAAATATACTCAAAGGAGTAAATTATTATGAACACATCAAATATCACAAATTACAAGCCAAAAGATTTTGCTGAACTGTTAGGTGTATCTGTAAAAACATTACAGCGTTGGGATAGAGAAGGAACTCTAAAGGCAAACCGGACTCCAACTGATAGACGTTATTACACTTATGACCAATATCTACAATTCAAAGGAATAAATACTGAAGATGACCAACGTCAGGTAGTTATTTATGCCAGGGTATCTACAAGAAATCAAAAAGATGATTTACAAAACCAGGTTACATTTTTACGACAGTTTTGTAATGTCAAAGGTATTATTGTAGACCAGTGTATTGAAGATTATGGAAGCGGTCTTAATTACAATCGTAAAAAGTGGAACAAATTATTAGATGAAGTGATGGAACAAAAAATCAAAACTATAATCGTAACTCACAAAGATAGATTTATCAGATTTGGTTACGACTGGTTTGAAAAATTCTGTACGAAGTTCAATACGACCATTGTGGTAGTGAACAATGAAGAACTATCACCACAAGAAGAACTCGTGCAGGATATTGTTTCAATACTCCATGCGTTCTCTTGTAGGTTGTACGGACTTCGTAAGTATAAAAAACAAATAGAAAGGGATGAGGAAATTGCTAAAGAGCTTCAAGACGGAAATAAATCCGTCAGAGGAACAGAAAGTCAAGATTCATAAGACGATAGGTACTTGTAGATTCATTTATAATTTCTATCTTGCTCATAACAAAGAACTTTACGATAAAGGCGAAAAGTTTATGAGTGGTAAAAGTTTTAGTGTTTGGCTGAACAATGAGTATCTTCCACAAAATCCAGACAAGTTATGGATTAAGGAAGTCAGTTCAAAATCTGTAAAGCACTCAATTGAAAATGGTTGTATCGCATTTACCAGATTTTTCAAACATCAAAGTGCTTTTCCGAATTTTAAAAAGAAAGGCAAATCTGATGTAAAGATGTATTTTGTAAAGAATAATCCAAAAGATTGTCGTTGCGAAAGACATAGAATCAATATTCCGTCACTTGGTTGGGTTCGCATCAAAGAAAAAGGATATATTCCAACAACTAAAGACGGATATGTGATTAAAAGCGGCACGGTCTCAATGAAAGCTGACAGATACTATGTTTCAGTTCTTGTAGAAATTTTAAATAACAAGATAGCCAATAATTCCAATGCAGGAATTGGCATTGACCTTGGATTAAAGGATTTTGCCATTGTTTCTAATGGTAAAACTTATAAGAACATTAACAAATCTGCAAGATTAAAGAAACTTGAAAAACAGCTTATTCGAGAACAGAGAAGTCTTTCTCGAAAGTATGAAAATTTAAAGAAAGGAGAGTCCACTCAAAAAACAAATATACAAAAACAAAGGCTTAAGGTACAGAAACTTCATCATAGAATAGATAATATTCGTACTGATCACATCAATAAAACAATCGCAGAGATAGTAAAAACCAAACCATCTTATATTACGATTGAAGATTTGAATGTAAAAGGTATGATGAAAAACAGACATCTTTCAAAAGCTGTTGCTTCACAGAAGTTTTATGAATTTAGAACAAAGCTTCAAGCTAAATGCAATGAAAATGGAATCGAACTTCGAGTAGTAGACAGATGGTATCCATCATCTAAAACCTGTCACTGCTGTGGCACTGTCAAAAAAGATTTAAAGCTTTCAGATAGAATATTCAAATGCAGTTGCGGTTATGTCGAAGACAGAGATTTCAATGCTGCACTTAATTTGAGAGATGCGATAACTTACGAAGTAGCATAACTAAAACGCAAACGTAAGTATGTACCGAAGGCTATTTTCGGGAATTTACGACTATGGAGTGTACAAGAACTTGCGAGTAGATATGATTTCGGTCAATCCAAAGCATACACGATGAAATAGTAAGTAATGTTCGTGAGAACTTACATTATCTCGATGTGAGCATATTTAATCACATTTTGAGTGGCAGTTATACCATGCCAAAGCAGTATATAAAAATACGCGGCGCAAATGAACACAATCTTAAAAATATATCCGTAGATATCCCTAGGGATGAGCTGGTGGTTTTAACCGGACTTTCCGGTTCCGGCAAGTCATCCCTGGCTTTTGATACGATTTATGCAGAAGGACAGAGACGTTATATGGAGTCTTTATCTTCTTATGCAAGACAGTTCTTAGGGCAGATGGAAAAGCCGGAAGTTGAAAGCATAGAAGGCCTTTCGCCGGCGATTTCCATTGACCAGAAATCCACCAACCGGAATCCACGTTCTACAGTTGGAACGGTAACAGAGATTTATGACTATATGCGTCTTCTCTACGCCAGGATCGGTATCCCACATTGTCCAAAGTGCGGACGAGAGATCCACAAACAGACCATTGACCAGATGGTAGACCAGATCATGGCTATGCCAGAACGCACCAAGATCCAGCTTTTAGCTCCAGTTGTACGTGGCCGAAAAGGTGAACATGTAAAAGTACTGGAACAGGCCAGAAAAAGCGGTTATATGCGTGTGCGCATTGACGGAAATCTGTATGAACTTTCTGAGGAGATTAAATTAGAGAAAAATATCAAGCACAATATTGATATTATTGTAGATCGTCTGGTTGTAAAAGAAGGGATTGAAAACCGGCTGACGGATTCCATTGAGACCGTTATGTCCTTAAGCAATGGCCTGATGACGGTAGATGTGATCGGCGGGGAACCTGTGAATTTCAGTCAGAGTTTTTCCTGTCCGGACTGTGGCATCAGCATTGATGAGGTGGAACCAAGAAGCTTTTCCTTCAATAACCCGTTTGGCGCATGCCCGGAGTGTTTTGGTTTAGGGTATAAGATGGAATTTGATGAAGATCTGATGATACCGGATAAGTCACTTTCTATTTCCAAAGGTGCCATTGTGGTTATGGGATGGCAGTCCTGCACCGATAAGGGAAGTTTTACCAGAGCGATTTTAGACGCACTGGCTGAAGAATACCATTTCAGCCTGGATACGCCATTTGAAGAATATCCCAAAGAGATCCACGATATCATCCTCTATGGAACTGGCGGACATGAAGTAAAAGTTCATTACAAGAGTCAGCGTGGAGAAGGTGTTTACGATGTAGCGTTTGAAGGTCTGATAGAAAACGTAAACAGACGTTATAAAGAGACATTTTCAGAAACTTCCAAGGCAGAATATGAAAGCTTTATGCGGATCACGCCATGTCCGGCCTGCAAGGGACAGCGACTGAAAAAGGAGTCTCTGGCGGTGACAGTAGGTGGTTTAAATATTTACCAGGCGACTAATATGTCCATTGTAAAATTCAAGGAATTTATGGATGGACTGACATTGACGCCTATGCAGCAGACCATTGGTGCGTCTATTTTAAAGGAAATCAGGGCGCGCATCAGTTTCCTTATTGATGTGGGTCTGGATTATCTTTCTCTTTCCCGTGCTACAGGTACACTTTCCGGTGGTGAAGCCCAGAGAATCCGTCTGGCTACCCAGATCGGTTCCGGTCTGGTGGGAGTTGCCTATATTCTGGATGAGCCAAGTATCGGCCTTCACCAGAGAGATAACGATAAATTGCTGAAAACTTTACTGCATCTGCGGGATCTGGGAAACAGCGTTCTGGTAGTAGAGCATGATGAAGACACCATGCGTGCAGCAGACTGCATTGTGGATATCGGACCTGGAGCAGGGGAACATGGTGGACAGATCGTTGCTGTGGGAACGGCTGAAGAGATCATGAAGAATCCGGACTCTATTACCGGTGCATATCTCAGCGGACGGCTGCAGATCCCGGTTCCTTCAGAACGCAGGACGCCAACGGGCTGGATCACAGTGCGCGGAGCCCAGGAGAATAACCTGAAGAAGATCGACGTTTCTTTCCCACTGGGAGTGATGACCTGTGTGACTGGTGTATCAGGTTCAGGAAAGAGCTCTCTTGTAAATGAGATCTTATACAAAGCTCTGGCAAAGAAGCTGAACCGTGCAAGGACGATTCCAGGAAAGCATACATGCATCGAAGGAGTAGAACAGTTAGACAAGATCATTGCCATCGACCAGTCTCCTATTGGACGGACTCCACGTTCTAATCCGGCTACTTATACTGGTGTATTTGATCTGATCAGGGATCTGTTTGCTTCTACTGCAGATGCAAAGGCAAAAGGCTATAATAAGGGAAGATTCAGCTTCAATGTAAAAGGCGGACGATGTGAAGCCTGCTCCGGCGATGGTATCATCAAGATCGAGATGCATTTCCTTCCGGATGTATATGTGCCCTGTGAAGTTTGCGGCGGAAAACGCTACAACCGTGAGACGCTGGAAGTAAAATACAAAGGAAAGAGCATTTATGATGTTTTAGATATGACAGTGGAAGATGCACTGAAATTCTTTGAAAATGTGCCTTCCATCACTAGAAAGATCCAGACATTGTATGATGTAGGTCTTGGCTATGTACGTCTGGGACAGCCATCTACAGAACTTTCCGGCGGTGAAGCCCAGCGTATTAAACTGGCTACAGAGCTTTCCAAGCGCAGCACAGGAAAGACTATTTATATCCTGGATGAGCCCACAACAGGACTTCACTTTGCAGATGTCCATAAGCTGATTGAGATCCTGCGGCGTTTATCTGATGGAGGAAATACCGTAGTTGTAATTGAACACAACCTGGATGTGATCAAAACAGCGGATTATATCATTGATATCGGTCCGGAAGGCGGTGACAAAGGAGGAACTGTGATCGCTAAGGGAACTCCGGAAGAAGTGGCAGAGAACCCTGTTTCTTATACAGGAAAATATGTGAAGAAATATCTGGGTAAATAAGTAAGTTCTTTCAGATAAGCTGTTGTGTATCAGCTTGATTATGAATATTTTTTGGCACAGAAGTTAGGAATACAAATGTCCTTGACTTCTGTGTCTTTTTTATTTAAAATACTTAGGAACCGAACTAATAAAATAAGAAAAGTCCACTGTTGCTATACGGTCGTGAAAGGTCCGAAAGCCCCCCGCCATGTATAAACGCATTCACGGCAATTTTTTGGACCTTTTGTTCCGCCGCCAATTAGACAGGGCTCCGGCCAACTCACTCACTGCGTTCGTTCAGACAACGCCTCCACCTTGTCCGCTATGCTCACAAAAGGTCCAAAATTGCCTACCGAATGCTTATTATACATGGCGGGGCCCTTTCTACGGTATGGACATATCACAAAAAATGCAGTACTTAAGTATAATTCCCTTCACTGCTTATTGCGATAGAAGTGGGGAAATCCACCGTTTTTAATTTATGTACTCTCGGAATCTTTCATGCACCTGCTTTTGCGGCCGATTTTCCGCCAGCCGCACCCGAATTTTATCAACGTACGCACCGCGTACGCCTCAAAAATTTGGGCACAACTGACAAAAAATCTTCTCGCAAAATCAAGCACAAAAAGATTCCGAGAGTACATATTTGTAAATAGGTGATAGCGTAGAAAGCCGCCGGCGCGCATTACAGAATAAGCATTTGTTTGAAAATCCGTGAGTGGGCGAGCATAGCGGCAGAACGGAGAACCGTGCCCGAACACGCGAAGCGTGTGAGTTGGGTTCGCAGTTCTGACAATAGGCGGCGCAAGCCCACGAACAAAGGATTTTCTCCCAAATGCGCATCTGTAATGCGCGCCGGTGGCTTTCGGACCATTAGGACTCTTTCGGACCATTAGGGCACTTTCGGACCCTTGGAAACAAAAATAGAAAGGAATCATACGCGTATGGATACAGGAAAAGTCATCAACAAAATATCCAACCGCCTGCGCCGCAGGTCAGCAGCCCTTCAGGAAAAGCTTGGAATCAGCGGAGCTCAGGGAAATGTTTTACATTATATCCTGATAGACGGAAGGAAACGTCCCGTTTACCAGAAGGACATAGAAAAAGAATTTGGTCTTCGTCCATCTACAGCCACAGAAGCGCTGAAAAATTTAGAAGCAAAAGGATTGATCTGCAGGATCAGTGAAAAACAGGACGGCAGGTGGAAGCGGATTGAATTTACGCCAAAAGCAGAGGAAATCCGCCATCTCATTGCCAGTGAGATAGCTGAATCAGAAAAACTTCTTCTGAAAGGCATTACAGAAGAAGAAAAGCAGATTTTCATAGAAATCGGTGAGAAAATGCTTAAGAATCTGGACGAAGAGAGTTAGTGATCCTATTGATTTTCAAAGCATATCTAGAGAAGAAAGGAATTAAAATAAATGGAACAAAAGAAAAAAGATACCAATGACCAGGAATTGATGCGCTCCATGAAAGTGTCAAAAGCAGTAGCTGCCATGGCCATTCCAAGCGTTATCAGCAGTCTGGTCACAGTGGTTTACAACATGGCAGATACCTTTTTCGTAGGACAGACAGGAGATGCCCTTCAGGTAGCGGCAGTCAGTCTGACTAATCCGATTTTTATTCTTCTTATGGCTTTTGCCAATATGTTTGGTATGGGCGGAAGTGCTGTGGCATCCATGGCCATGGGAGAAGGAAAGCCTGAGAAAGCAAAGAATACCACCGCCTTTATCACTTATGCCAGTTTAGCCATAGGTGTTATTACAGCAGTGCTCTTATTTACATGTATGGCTCCGATCTTACATATTTTTGGCGCAAATACAGAAACTTACGAATATGCCAAAGGTTATGTTCAGTATATTGCCTGGGGCGCGCCTTTTATCATCTGGTCTGCAGCAGCCAGCTTTGTAGTCCGTGCAGAAGGTGCAAGTAAGGAAGCGATGATCGGAAGCATGGTAGGAACCATTGCAAATATAGTATTAGATCCGCTGTTTATTACAGGATTTCATATGGGCGCTGCAGGTGCAGCGATTGCAACTACCATTGGAAATATCCTGGCGAGTCTATATTTTTTGTGGTATTTCTTAAAGAAATCCAGACAGCTGTCTATTCTTCCAAAAGATTTTACCTTAGGGGAACAGATTCCTTTGAAAGTCTGCAATATCGGTCTGCCAACCGCTATTTTTTCTGCTCTTATGAGTGTATCCACCATTGTCATTAATCAGATATTGGTAAAATATGGAAATGCACCAGTAGCAGCCATTGGTATTGTTTTTAAAGCAAATATGTTTATTACTCTTCTGCAAATGGGACTGGCAAATGGAGTGCAGCCGCTTCTGGGGTATAGTTACGGAGCAGGAAATATCAGCCGTTTCCGGGAAGTGGAGCGCTTCACCAAAATATGCTGTCTTGCAACAGGAGTTGCTGCTACACTCCTGTATTTTGCAGGCAGAGAGCCGATCATCCGCATGTTCATCAGCGACGATGAAGTCGTATACTATGGTGTGAAAATGCTGATCGCATATATGATCTCTGGTCCTGTGATCGGTATTCTGTTTGTAAATATGAACTGCCTGCAGTCTGTTAATCACGCGTTGCCTGCAACCGTTCTTTCTGTTATGCGTCAGGGCGTGCTGCTGATCCCGCTGCTGTATATCCTGCAGCTCATAGGAGGACTGGATGGCGTTATTTACGGACAGGGGATCACAGACTGGATCACAGTATTGTTGTCAGTACTATTCTGGAACAATATAAGAAAAAAGCTGTAGAGCCAGTGAACGCCCTACAGCCTGAAAAACTTCAGAAGTAAATAGGTTCCAAAAGGATGTTTGCCGTCAGATTGCAATCTGGCGGCTTCTTTTTTTACCTTCTGCGTTAAAGGATTCATATAATCTGTGGCTGATAGAAAGAACGGTACGTCCGTTTCCTGCCCGGTTTAGAGCGGAAAGAACGGCTTTTTCTGTGTCGGCATCCAGATTTGCGGTAATCTCATCCAATAACAAAATGCGCGGGTTTGCTGCTACGGCTCTGGCTATGGAAAGCAGCTGCCATTGTCCCTGGGAGAAAAGATCTGTCCGGCAAAGGGTATCGTATCCATCTGGAAAACCGCATATTACATCATGGAGACCTGTAAGATGGGCTGCATACTGTACCTGTTCATCGGAAATAGATGGATCAAACAAGGTGATCTGATCCCGGACCGTTCCAGGCACCATGGAGAAATTTTGTTCCACACAGCTGATGGTTTTGCGCCTCTGGTGGTCAGAAAGGGTCTGAGCGGGCTGTCCATTGATCAAAACCTGGCCTTTTTGCGGTTTGTAAAGTCCTAAAAGCAGTTTGAAAATAGTACTTTTTCCTGCACCGGTACGTCCGGTCAATGTAACCTGTTCTCCTTCTTTTACAGAAAAACTAAGCCCTTGTAAAATATCCGGATCATTTTCTTCATAACGGAAGGTGACATTCTGAAATTCTACCGGGCAGAAGCTGTCAGCAGACACATTTGCCGGTATATTTTCACGGTTTTCTTTTCTTTCTTTCTCAAGTTCATCCCCATAGATCGTACGCTCTGGAAGCATCAGAAATTCATTGATCCTGTGAACACCTGCTGCAGCAGACTGGATCGTCTGGATCTCCATACCAATACTTTCAAGAGGTGTAAATACCTGTTTAATATAAGAAATAACAGCAGCCGCTGTACCGGCTGTCATGCCGAAAAATAACTGGATCTCTCCATTTCCAGAAGCAGATAGCAGCATGACGATGGCAGCTGTAAAGGCGTTCAGACTCAGTATAATGGGAGAGTAGATAGCATCATAAAAGCTGGTCCTGTCTACTGCTGCATAGCTGTCATCCAGAAACTGGCCATATTTTTCTTCCATGTAAGCTTCTTTATGAAGATTATGGATGGTGCGGATGCACCGCAGTGTTTCCGGAACATGACCAGAAGCTCTGGCAATGGCGGCACGGTTGCTTAACTGTGATGTAAGCATACATTTTTGTACGTGACGGGTATAGAAAAATACAGCAGGAAGTATAAAAAGCAGAAGAATGGCCAGTCCACGGTTTTTCGTAAAGATCACAAAGAAAATACCGCAAAGCTGACAGGCATCAGCAAACATACTGATGATGCCGGAAGTAAATAATTCCTCTACTGTATCAACATCTCCTACAAAGCGGGAAGCAATAGCGCCGGAATCATGGGAAACAAAGGCGTCTGCCGGGAGAAGACTGACTTTTTGACATAAAGCTGTGCGGAGCCTGTGAGTGATGCGCTGGCCAAAGATGGTCAGAAGGCTCTCACGCAGAGAGCCGGCAGCTCCGGTTAATGCTAGAAGGGCAAAGTAGGACAATGCAAGGGCCAGAGGAAAAGCCTGTCCTGCAGTAAGACAGTCAATGGCTTTTGCCAGTACCAACGGAGGAAGAAGGGCAAAAACAACAGAACCGATCACAGCAGCGAAGAGGCATGCACACATAAGGGCATTTTCCTTTAAAGACTGTAAGATCACTTTAAAAAAAGGATTTTTTTTCATTTGGTGAAAGCCTCCTTTCCAGCTTGCAGCTGGTACAGTTCCCGGTAAGCCAGATTTTTGGCAAGCAGTTCTTGATGGGAAGAAAATTCTGCATTTCCATTATCCATCCAGATCACCCCGTCTGTTTCAGAGAACAGATACAGGCGGTGAGAAATAAGGAAGATAATACTGTCAGGAACCAGATTTTTTAAATGTTCAAATACTTCTTTCTCGGTTGTCTGATCCAGGGCAGAAAATGGATCATCTAAAATCAGTACAGGCCGCGGATGTGCCAGCGTCCGGGCCAAAGCCAGGCGTTTTTGCTGTCCGCCAGAAAGACGCAGCCCCGTTTCGCCGATAACTGTATCTTCACCCTGAGGCATATGGTGTACCTCTTCATCTAAGCATACCGCCTTCAGATAATTCCAAAGATCTTTGTCATCCCCAAGTAAAACATTATTTTTGATGGTATCGCTAAGAAGCTCTGGTTCATGTCCAAGATAGCCAATCAGGGCGCTGCGCACATCTGGCTGCATAGCGGAAAATTCAGTTCCGTTAAATGTTAGTGATCCCAGATAAGGCTGTTCACAGAGGAAGATCCGTCCCAATGAAGATTTTCCGCAGGCAACGGGGCCGGTGACTCCAATGATCTGTCCAGGTGAAGCTTTAAAACTTAAATTCTGGAACAATGGAGCATTATTCTCATAGGAAAAACCAAGATGAACTGCTTCTACAGAGCCAGGTGCGGATACAGGCAGAGGGGAATCTTTTTGTCCTGCTTTCATAAACGGAAGGATGCGCTTCCAGGATACCTGGGCTTTCTGCACTGCGTTAAACAGTTTGGCAGCACGGGAAGATTTCACTGCCAGCTTTGTAAAGCAGGAAAGAAAAGCGGTAAACGCTGCAATATCCCAGGAAGTCCATCCATTTCCCATGACATTTCTGCTTCCGAAGAAGAAAATAAATAGAACACTGGTCATAGAGATCAGCTTATAAATGGGAGGCAGAGCAGCTACAGGCAGATTTGCCCGTATGGATGCTGTTTCATAGTCTGTCAGGTGGGATTCATAGTCTTTATTGCGCTCATTTTCGCATCCATAGATACGGTAGGTGATGGCATTCTGGATGCGGTCGAGAGTAGCAGCATTTAACCGACCGGCACTTTCTTTGCTGGCAGTCCCTGCTTTATGGACGATCATTTTCATTCGCTCTGCGATCACATAGGAGATGGGCGGGAAGATCATACACAGAAGAGCCAGCCGCCAGTCGTAAACCATAAGCATGGCAATGTAAGAAACCATGGACACGCCGGTATCAAAAATCTCAGTTGTAAACTTTCGTATGCCTTCAGAGCAGGTATCTACATCAGAAAGGGCCTTGGTCATAGTTGTTCCGATGCTGGTATTTTTAAGACTTTGTGTGTCAATATGGATCAGGTTATTATAATAGATCTGTTTCATATTTCTGTTTATGTTGTTGGCAAAGCGGCGCACGTACAGCCGTTTGATAAAACGGGAGGACTGGATGATCAGAATCGTGATAAAATATCCTGCGGACAGTCTTAACATGTGATCAAAATGGCTTTGGCCTGTTTGGATGAAAAGCAGGCACTGGATCAGCTGGCCTTCAAACCAGGGACCTGCCATCAGTCCGATATTATAGATCAGTCCGGAAATGGTAATGGTCACTATGATGCCTTTTTGCATGGAAAAGTAGCTGAGAACACGATCCGGGCGTTTACATTTGGGAGTGAAAGTTGTTTTATTCATATAATGTTTCGCCTTTCCTGTTTTCTTTTGGGAGTTTTCTCTATGGTTGATGCTACAACGATATGGGTTGGCTGTCAATAATTCTCTTCAAACAGAGGGCATGATAAAAGCAAAAACAGGTTGACGCAGCTTAAGAATCCGTGTAAAATAATACGTACATCGGCATTTTATTAAAAATTAGAACTTTATAAAAATAAATGGCAGGCTTCGATTGACTGAGAGCAAGAGCCTTAAGACCTTTATTTTTGTAAGATCCGCGCAAGCGGCAGCAGCGTATGCTTATAAGATACTGCAGATGTTTTACTTTCCGAGAAAAGCGAAAACTTCTGTCAGAGATCAGATAATCATCCGTCCCTTAATGTATAAAAATTAAGGGGCGGTTTTTTTATGCATCAGGAAATCTTCTTCATTTCCTGGTACATAAAAAGACAGATAAAAGCAGCGACAGTAACATAGAAACTGCTGATGAACCCTATATGGGAAAGGAATAGATATTTAGGAGGGAGCAGTATGAAAGGGTACAAAAAGCTTATGGATTTTGCAGCACTGGTTGAAAAAGCAGTTCTGGCTGCTACGATGATCCTGATCCTTATACTGACAGTAGGAAACGTGTTTTCACGTAAAGTGATCCATCAGTCATGGTCTTTTACCGAGGAGCTGGTGGTTGCAATTTTTGTTTTGATCACTCTTTTGGGAGCGGCATTATCTGCAAGAGAAGGCGGTCTGGTAGGTTTAAACCTGGTAACAGAACGTCTGCCAAAGTCCTGTAAAAAACCGGTGATCATTCTCATTACATTTTTTTCCGTAGTTTTTATGGGAATCTTATTTTATTACGGCATGGACAAGGTCCTGGCACAGCTTGCAAATCAGAAGAGAACCTTTGTGTTAAACTGGCCGGAATGGATCTTCTGGTCCTTCGTTCCCATTGGTTCCGTGTGCATGATCCTGCATTTTATTGAGTATTGTGTGGATGAATGCGCAAAAAATAATTCAGAAGAAAAAAATAACATGAAAAAGGAGGATAAATAAATGGTAAGCGCAGTTCTTTTTATCACCTTTTTCGTTTTACTGGTTTTAAATGTACCTATTTCTGTCTGCCTGGGACTTTCTTCCGCGGCAGCAATCCTGTATTCAGGAACTTCTTTAACAATTGTTGCAACTAACATTTACTCCGGTATCAGTAAATTCCTGCTCCTTGCGATCCCGTTTTTCGTATTATCCGGAAACATTATGGCAAAAGCAGGTATTTCCACAAGACTGATCCGGTTTGTTGACACCTGTGTTGGTCACCGCAAAGGCGGCATTGCAAATGTATGTATTATTGTTGCCTGCTTCTTTGGAGCTATTTCCGGTTCTGGTCCTGCAACAGTAGCAGCATTAGGCGCAGTTCTGATCCCAGCTATGGTAGAAAGAGGGGGCTTTTCTGCTCCATTTTCTACAGCGTTAATGGCAACTGCCAGCTCCATTGCCATTGTCATCCCGCCAAGTATTGCCTTTGTTGTGTATGCTTCCATTACCGGCGTTTCCATTGGTGATATGTTCATGGCTGGTATTGTCCCAGGTATCCTTATGGGACTTGCCCTGATCGTAGTGGTTATGCTGGAAGTTCGCAAAAATCATGTTGTGCCGTCCAATGTACAGAAAGCATCTGCAAAAGAGCGTCTGGATGCATTTAAAGATGCATTCTGGGGATTTTTAATGCCGGTTATCATTCTTGGTGGTATTTACGGCGGTATTTTCACTCCTACTGAGGCAGCAGCAGTTTCTGTTGTATATGGTCTTTTTGTAGGTATGGTTATTTATAAAGAAGTAAAAGTAAAAGATCTTTGGGATATCCTCATTGATTCTGCAAAGACCACAGGCGGCATTATGCTCATCGTTGCATGTGCGTCCCTGTTCTCCTTTGTATGTACCCGTTTCGGTATTTCTACCGCAGCTTCTGAGCTGCTGGCAAAAGTGGCAGGCAATCAGTTCACTTTCTTACTGATCTGCAATGTGATCTTCCTGATCGCAGGCTGCTTTATTGACGCAAACTCCGCTATGTATATTTTCATTCCAATCATGCTTCCTGTATGCAAGCAGTTAGGCTACAATGTGATCGCATTTGGTATCATGGCAACGGTCAACCTGGCAATTGGTCAGGTAACACCTCCGGTTGGTGTCAATCTGTTTGTTGCGATTGGCGTGAAACTGAAAAATGGTCTGCAGGTTACATTACAGCAGATCTCCCGCGCAGTTGTATCCATGGTAGTGGCATGTATCGCAGTCCTTTTGCTGATCACCTATATTCCGGGAATCTCTACTTTCCTTCCGGCTGCATTAGGAAGCGCCGCTGCAGTTGAAAATGGAACTTCTACAGGCGGTGACAGCGGTACCACCAAGACGGATAATGATGACTTTAATACAATTGAAGATTATAGTGATCTGGACTGGCCGGAAATGACCTGGAATTTCACCTGTTCTACCACAGAGACCAGTACCTGGGCACAGGCTGGACGTAAGTTTGGAGAATTAATGGAACAGGCAACCGGCGGCAAGATCAAAGTAGAAGTATATGCAGCAGATCAGCTGACCGGAGGAAATCAGTCTGAAGGTATCCAGGCACTGATGAACGGTGATCCGGTGCAGATCTCTATGCACAGCAATCTGATCTATTCTGCATTTGACCCGCGTTTTAACGTAGTATCACTTCCATACCTGTTTGATTCTGTAGAGACAGCAGATGCTGTTTTAGACGGACCTGCAGGAGAAGAACTGGTAAAAATCCTGGAAAGCTATGACCTCCATTGTATGGGAATGGCAGAAAATGGTTTCCGCCAGCTGACAAATAGTGTACGTCCGGTACATTCTGTAGAAGATATGAAGAATCTGAAGCTGCGTGTGGCAGGTTCCAATCTTCTGATGAAGTGTTATGAACTCTGGGGCGCAGATGCCA
The DNA here is from genome assembly GCA_900543885.1 of uncultured Clostridium sp. GTDB lineage: Bacteria > Bacillota > Clostridia > Lachnospirales > Lachnospiraceae > Enterocloster. The sequence goes on along the minus strand of UQTA01000005.1, from coordinate 4,777 downwards.
CCAATATGAACTGGTCTGAAACCTACACAGCTCTTCAGCAGAAGACAGTAGATGGCCAGGAAAACCCACTTCCTGCTATTGATGCAGCCAGTGTACAGGAAGTACAGAAATATGTCTCTCTCTGGAATGCTAATTATGACTGTCTGTTCTTCTGTATCAATCAGGGTATTTATGACAGCCTGACTCAGGAGCAGCAGAAGGTAGTAGATGAAGCAGGCCGTAAGGCAGTTGCTTATGAGCGTGAGATCAACCGCGCCGGAGACGAGGAAATCTTAGACCGCTGGCAGTCCAAGAATGGTGTAGAAGTTGTAAAATATGAAGACCTGGATGTAGAGTCCTTTAAAAATGCTGCAGAGCCTGTAACAGATTGGTTTATCAATGAATTAAAGAACCAGGGCTATGAAGATGCAGAGGATCTGGTATATATTTTCACAGACAGCGCAGCGAAAGCAGCAGGTGCAGAAAGTTCCGGAAGTACAACTGCTTATCAGGTAGAAGACCACAGCGATTTAAACTGGCCGGAAATGACCTGGAATTTCACCTGCTCTACCACGGAGACAAGTACCTGGGCACAGGCCGGACGTAAATTCGGAGAACTGATGGATCAGGCAACTGGCGGAAAAGTAAAAGTAGAAGTATATGCAGCAGACCAGCTGACCGGAGGAAATCAGTCCGAAGGCATCCAGGCGCTGATGAACGGTGATCCGGTGCAGATCTCCATGCACAGCAACCTGATCTACTCTGCATTTGACCCGCGCTTTAATGTAGTATCATTACCATATCTCTTTGATTCTGTAGAAGATGCAGATGCGAAACTGGATGGAGAAGCAGGTAAAAAGATGGATGAGATTTTATCTTCTTATGGTTTACACTGTATGGGAATGGCGGAAAACGGCTTCCGTCAGCTGACCAACAGTGTACGTCCGGTACATTCTGTAGAAGATATGAAGAATCTGAAACTACGTGTGGCTGGTTCCAATCTTCTGATGAAGTGTTATGAACTTTGGGGCGCAGATGCTACCAACATGAACTGGTCTGAAACTTATACCGCCCTTCAGCAGGGAACCGTAGATGGTCAGGAAAATCCGCTTCCTGCGATTGATGCAGCCAGTGTACAGGAAGTACAGAAATATGTATCACTGTGGAACGCAAACTATGACTGCCTGTTCTTCTGCATTAACCAGGATATCTACGACAGCTTAACTCCTGAGCAGCAGGCAGTAGTAGATGAATGCGGAAAGCTGGCTGTTCAGTATGAGCGTGAGATCAATCGTGCCGGAGATGATGAAATCTTATCAAGATGGCAGTCTAAGAATGGTGTAGAAGTAGTTGATAACGCAGATCTGGATATTGATTCCTTTAAGGCAATCGTAGAACCGGTAACGGAATGGTATATCAGTGAACTGCAAAGACAGGGATATGACGATGCAGAGGAACTGGTAGCTGCATTTAAGTAAGATAATAAATAAGAGAATAAATAAGAGAAGTAAATAAGCATATAGAAATATATAAAAGCATAAAAGAATAAAGTTTTATAGACAAATAAAGTTACAGTTCAGCCTTGCATCTTCTTGCCCGCTTATAGCGGACAAGAAGCTTTGGGCGTCTGCCTTATGAAGATTTAGGGCCAAAAGCACTTATGAAAACAAGTTTTCAACGTACTTTTAACCCTAAATCTTCGCAAGGCTGAACTGTAACCAAATAAAAGCTGATGTAAGAGAATGTGATTTCTTTTGCATCAGCTTTTATTCTTTGAACGATTCAGATCAGTTTGCGAAGCCACTGCCCGTGCTGCCTGTGGGACAGGAAGGATATAAAAAATGTAAACAGGAACATAGGTACAAGAACGGAAAGCATGATATTTTTTTGGGTCATAGGCAGAGGATTGTAATGGATCGTCCAGGAAAACAGGTGGATGAAATAATAATGGGAAAAATAAATCCATTGGCTTTGTTCACGCAAAAAAAGGAAAAAACGGGAAGAATTTCCCTTTAATCCCATGGCAAGTTCTACCAGACAAACGACGGTGGGAACTGCGCTGAATACCATATTGGCGTTGGAAAATGTGGAAACTTCTTTATACATAACTCCCAAAAAGATAAGACTCCCTGCAGCAGCCAAGAGCGGCGGCATGTGCCATTGCTTTTTCGAAAACCAGAGTCCAAGAGTTACATAAAGACTTCCGTAGAAAAGGCCATTCCGAGTAGTCAGGAAAATAGGAGCATACCAGTGGATAAATTCCTGAATCTTTCGAGGAGAATGTTCCAGAAAATATTGGTTGTTGCAGCTGCATCCGAAAATAAAGAGAAGGGAAGTCAGCAGAAGAAGCATCCATATCTTTAAACCTGCTTTATAACCGGCCCATACGATCAGGCATGCAGTTGCCAATGCTGGCAGATACCACAGTTGTGTGATCGTACTGGAAAAAAGGAAGGACTGAAAATAAAAAAGGATGGTTTTTAAAACAGGTTCACCACTTTGATGCCAGTTATAAATGTCAATAGGCCAGTAGATGATGCACCAGAGTATATATAATTTCAGGATGCGGCATACATAGCGGCGTATAATGGTCCAGTCTGTATTTGTAAGTTTCTTAAATAGAAGAAAACCTGCGATCACGAAGAAAACAGGAACAGCCAGATTAGACAGCCAGTTTCCTATTACCAGGCGCCAACGGCTTTCCGCTGGGTAATAGATCTGGATCACATGTCTTGCAGCTACCAGAAGAGCCATAAGGAATTTTAGCAGATCCAACCCATAGTATTGTGTTTTTTCATACTTTTTCTCACTTATATGTAGATTCATAAAATCTCCTTAGGATATTAACAAGTTGTTTTTAAGTATAGCATATCTTTTATTTCCAAGAAAGTACAAAGCATAAGCATTCGTTTACATCTGATGGCGCAAATGCTAAAATGAATGCAGAAAATCAAGGCAATCTAATGAAATCTGCTGGTGGCTCATATGAATATAGAAAAGCATATAGAAAACTATGAAGGAAAAGATGAGGAAAAACTGTTAAGAGGAGTAAAAGAAACGGTACAGTCCAGCGAACTGGCGAAAGCAGAGCAAGAATACAATATTTTTCAAGTCCTGGAGTGCGGAGCGAAAGAAGTTTTGATGTGCAGAATGCTTGCGGATCTTTTAAATCCAAAAGGAAGACATGGAAAAGGAAGCATTTATCTGGAACATTTTTTGAAAGATGTACTTCATGAGCCGGATGCTGCAGCGTTAAGTCAGACGTTATCCGTATATAAAGAGTATCCCATCGATGAAGAACGCAGGATAGATATTGTGTTTACTGGGAATGGAAGATTTATTCCTGTGGAAGTTAAGATCTATGCAGGAGAGCAGCAGGCACAGTGCTGCGATTACTATCAATATGCTGTAAAACGTGACAAGAATACTTATGTAGTCTATTTGACATTGCATGGCACAATGCCATCCAAATACAGTTTAGAATCAAAAGATGGAAGCTATATGCTGGATTTATCAAATGTTAAGACAATATCTTTTGAAAATGAGATTTCAGGATGGCTTCAGAAATTGGAATGGATGGAAAAGGATCTGGTACTTGTATCGACGCTGCATCAGTACCGGCAGGCGATCCGCTTTGTAAGCGGTGACTTAAGAGAAAGGCAGAAAATGGATCTGGTTAATATGATTATAAGTAAGGAAGATCACTTTCGCAGCATGATTGCCATAAGTGAGGTGATCGATCAGACAAAGGCAAAGCTGATTTATACTGTAATGACAGAGTTTGAAAAGCAGATGTCTGATGTTGCCTTAAAATACGGTATGATAAGAGAAAACAGATTTCATTGGTATGAATATCAGGATAAAGCAACCCAAGATTATTACCATCAGAACAATTCTACATATCCGGGCATCAATTATGTGATCCCTGGTGTGGCGCTTTCAGGTGGAGCAGAATTATGGTTTCGGATCGAGGTCGAATACGATCTTTTTGCTGGCCTGTGTCTGTTTGATCCATCTGCAAAAAGCGAGATGGGAATCGGAAATCAGCTGGATGAACCATCAGAAGATGTAAAAAAATCTCTGGCTACCAGAATTGATACATCCGGGGCTCAATATGATGCCTGGTGGGTGCAGTGGTGGTATCTTCCAACGGGAGAAAAAGAGCACGGTGCAGAGAAAGAACGAATCCCCAATTTTAAAACTATGAATGAAGCTGCCATTCAGTTAAGTGATCCTAAAAAACGTGCTGCTTTCATTAAAGAATCCGTTGACATGATAGATATGAGACTGAAACAGCTTATGCTTTTGTAGCGTTCATTCTGCTTTCAAGTATGAAGGATTATACTACATAGTAAGTAACGTAAAAAAATTAAAAAAGTTGTTGACAAATGCTTTGAGGTTTGCTATTATAATCTTCGCGCTTGAGAGAGCAGCAAATGTTTCGAAAGAAACAAAAAAATAATTTAAAAAAGTTGTTGACAAATGAAAAACAACCGGTTATAATAGGTAACCGTTGCAGCAAACAAGTCTGACAACGAAATGAGAACCTTGATAATTGAAGATTAAACAGTATGTAAAACCCTGAAAATTCAGAAAATTAAAAAGGTCTGGTTTGGACCTTTGAATTTGAGAAAATTCAGAACAAAAACCAAGTAATGAAGGTTTAGGATAAATTAGCCAAGCTAAGTAATCCGAACTTCGATCAACTTTTAACATGAGAGTTTGATCCTGGCTCAGGATGAACGCTGGCGGCGTGCTTAACACATGCAAGTCGAGCGAAGCGGTTTAAATGAGACTT
>UQTA01000004.1 GCA_900543885.1 uncultured Clostridium sp. | reverse complement strand
AGATTCCTCCCATTTTAGCTCGATAATCCCTCCTGTACGCCCTTAATCTGTCCCTGTCTTCAGAAAAACCCAGACGCAGCATTATTATTTGTGCATAAGAATAGCCTGAAAAAGCAGGACCGCAGGTTTCACAGCCTATGTATGCAATTCCAGACTTATTCTTAACGCCTCATCTACTTTCTGCAACACTTCTCCGTCAATGTGACATATCTTTTCTTTCAGTCTTTGTTTGTCAATGGTCCTGACCTGTTCTAAAAGGATCACAGAGTCCCGTATCATATCACAGCTTCCCCTGTTTAATTCCACATGGGTAGGCAGCTTCGCCTTGTTCATCCTGGATGTAATCGCCGCGCAGATCACTGTGGGACTGTGCCGGTTTCCCACATCATTCTGGATGATAAGGACCGGACGCACACCGCCCTGTTCAGACCCTACAACCGGTCTTAAATCTGCGTAATAAATATCTCCGCGTCTGATGATCACAGCTTTCACTCTCCGTCATATTCTTACCCTTAGTATTGACACATTTTTAAAATGTATACACTACTGTTATCATATGAGGGAGAACCTCTGCCGGAGCCTGTCTCTCCAACGATTATTCAAATCCCTTAAACACATCGTCAAAATAGTCTTTTGTACCAATTACATTGCCATCTTTTAAATAAACCCGCGGTACGCGTTTTCCAATATCACACACCATTTCATAATGGAAACCGCCGGATTTTTCAGCCAGTTCTTCCATGGTGATGCATTCATTCCCGTCTTTTCCAAGAAGCGTCACTTCATCATCTTCCTGTACTCCCGGAATATCTGTTACGTCTACCATAAACTGATCCATACAGATGCGACCTAAGATAGCTGCTCTCTTTCCCCTGATAAGCACATCACCTTTTCCAGAAAGAGAACGAACATAGCCGTCTCCATAACCTACAGGAATGGTGGCCACTTTCATGGCGTGGTCTGCTACAAAGGTACCTCCATAGCTGACCGCTGTACCAGGTTCAATCTCTTTAATATAAGTAATGCAGCTTTTAATCTCCATAGCTGGTGTCAGTTTTACGCTTTCATGATCCACCTCATCGGAAGGATACATTCCGTAAATAGCAATACCGGCTCTTACCATATCCATCTGGTTGGATTCTAAAGATTCCACGATGCCTGCACTGTTAGAGCAGTGGCGGATCGGGATCTTTACATTTAATTCATCTAAATACCCTAAAAACTGCTTATAGCGACTGTATTGTGCCTCATAAGCCGACTTATCTGTTTCATCTGCTCTTGCAAAATGGGTAAACAGGCCTTCCACTTCAATGCCCTCTAAAGCTGCAATGGCTGCCGCTTCCTTTGCATGTTCTCTGTCCGGCTTCATGCCGATCCGGCTCATACCTGTATCTAATGCCAGATGGACCACTGCTTTTTTACCCTGCTTTACAGCCAGGTCTGACAGTTTTTTCGCCTTTTCATACTGGAACATAGCTGTGCGGATATCATAACGCAGCAGATCCTCATAACGTGACTCATGGGTCACGCCCAGGATAAGAATTCTTTTATCAATTCCATGTCTGCGAAGGATCATTCCCTCATCAATGGTAGCCACTGCATATCCATACACATAAGGAGCGATTGCTTTTGCTACAGGTACGCTTCCATGACCGTAACCATCTGCTTTTACCGATCCCATGATCAGGGTGGCGGCAGGCAGATTATCCCTCATGGATTTCATATTAGAAGTAACAGCATCCAGATTTACTGTTGCATATACTCTGCTGTAAGGTCTCATAAATGTCTTATTTCCTCCCGGCATATTCATGCCATATTAACAAACTTACTTTCAAAACTCACTTTTATGCATTTTTAACTCAGTAAAACGCCTTAAAGTGCGCTAAGTTTTAATTATACACCATACGCCGCATTTTTCAAGAAGGTTTCCTGAGCATTAAACCTGTTTTTGTGAACATTTTCGTCTTTTCACACATTACGTCTCACTGCTTCATCCATAACATCCCCTACAGCCTTGGATAATTCTGCAGCCAGAAGGCTGTGGTTTCCTGCTCCTGCTGCCTTTTCTCCTGCCAGCCCATGGACATAAACACCCATGCGGGCTGCATCTTCTTCTTCCATACCAATAGCTAAAAGCCCGGCGATCGTACCGGTAAGCACATCACCGGAACCAGCTTTTGCCATAGCGCTGCAGCCGCTGGTATTAATATAAAGACCGCCTTCCTGTCCCGCTACTACAGTCGCTGCATCCTTTAACACACAGGTAACCCCATATCGGGACGCATAAGCATTTGCTGCTCCCACCAGATCATCTTTTAATTCGCTGATCGTCTGTCCTGTCAGTCTTGCCATCTCGCCAAGATGAGGCGTAATAATAATATTTTCCGTATAATAAGAAGTCAGATAAGGATGGGACGCAACTGTATTTAAGCCGTCAGCATCCAGGATCACCGGAACATAGGCACCGGTAAGGATGTCTTCCACCAGATACTCCACATAAGGTTCACTTCCAAGGCCCGGGCCTAAAACCACTACACTGGCCCACTTCATCTGTTCTTCGATCATCTCTTTAAACTCTTCCCGGCCCTGAAGGAGCTGATCTGGTGTATATGTCACTATGATCGCCTCTGGAAGCAATCCCTGAAGGATCGGTCTGTTTTCTTCTACTGTCAGTATCTTTACCAGCCCTGCGCCTGCTCTGTAGGCAGTGAGAGCGCTTAAATAGGCAGCCCCGCACATTCCTGCACTTCCCGCAGCGATCAGTACCTTGCCAAAGGTACCCTTATTAGAATCCGCTTTTCTTTCCGGAATACAGCAGAGATCTCTTCTTTCATAAGCAAAAGCCCATTCTGGTCTGCCATCTTCTTCCTCTTCGCTTTCCAAAGCCATTTCAGGGAATCCGATATCCTCTACCAGTACTTTTCCTGCATAGCTTCTTCCCGGATAAAGAGCCGTTCCCATTTTCTCCCATCCAAAGGTCACTGTCAGATCCGTTTTTAATGCAGTTCCCATAACAGCGCCTGTATCTGCATGGACACCGGAAGGAATATCTACTGCAACACAGAAAGCCTGATCCTGTTCTTTGATCTGATTCAGCTCATCCAGGCATCTCTTATAATTTCCTTCTACCGGACGGCCAAGACCTACTCCAAATATCCCGTCAATGATCACGCCGCATTTTTTGTTTTTCCTGTCATTTTCTATTTCCTGCCATGGTTTTACAGAAATTCCAAGTTTTCGTGCAATAGAAAGCTGCATTTTCAATTCTTCTGTTCCCCGGTTCTCATCTCCGGCCATATAAATACATACAGGATATCCTTTTAAATAAAGCATCCTGGCCGCCGCCACACCGTCAGCTCCATTGTTTCCGCTGCCGCATACAGACCAGATCCATTGATCTTTTTTAGCTGCTTTCTCTGCCTCCCTGGCAACTGCCATAGCTGCCCGTTCCATCAACACCACAGATGGAATGCCAATCTCCTGTATGGTCTTGGCATCTGCTGCCTTCATTCTTCTTCCCGACAAAAGAGTCCTCATTTTTCCTGTGATCCTTTCCCTTCTCCTACTGCAAAAGCCATTGCCAGTCCATTTGTATTGGAAATAGAAACATGGATCTGCTCCATTCCCATTTCTTCAAATTGTTTCAATGCACCGCCATAAAGGCGTACATAAGGCTTGCCCAGTTCATCCCGCAAAACTTCAATATCTCCAGGCATAAAGGTGCGAAAACCCGTTCCAAACACTTTTGCTACCGCCTCTTTTACAGCAAAAGAGCCGGCAAGCTTAGAGGCAGACCCTCCTGCTTGCCGGCTTTCCGCCTCTGTAAATGTGCGTGACACAAAATGTTCTTTTTCGCAGGCCTTTCTCATACGGTCAATTTCCACCAGATCCGTTCCTACTCCCAGTATCATCACGTTTACTCTCTTTTTATTCTTTTTTTGTATCCTCTGTATTTGCCTTTTCCTGCATGTTGCATACACGGTAAGACAGACGCATCAAACTCTCTGATAAGTGTACGTTTTCTACTACTACGTCATCAGGCACTACCAGATCTGTGTGGGCAAAGTTCCAGATTGCCTTAATACCAGCCTTGATCAGACGGTCAGCGATCTCCGGTGCCTTTGTCTTTGGAATCGTAAGTGCCGCGATCTGGATATTATTTTCCTTGATAAAGGTTTCCAAATCATCTACAGAACGGATCTCAATGCCGCGGATCACCAGTCCGATCAGCTTTGGATTAATATCAAACATTCCTCTGATAACAAAACCTCTCCGCTCAAAATTAGTATAATTGGCAATGGCCTGTCCCAGATTACCTGCGCCAATGATGATCACATTGTGCTGGCGGTCGATTCCAAGGATCTTTGCGATCTCTGAATAAAGATATTTTACATTATATCCGTATCCCTGCTGGCCAAAGCCACCGAAATTATTAAGGTCCTGACGGATCTGAGACGCCGTTACCTTCATTCTGCTGCTCAGTTCGTTGGAAGAAATACGCTCCACACCTTCCTCGATCAGCTCGCCAAGGTAGCGATAATATCTGGGCAGTCTGGAAATCACTGCTTTTGATATTTCTTTGCGTTCCATTTTAACCCTCTCCTTCTTGTATATGATTCTCCCCCTGCATTACAGGGGTATAATTACTCTAGTATCCATTATAAACAGACGTTAAATAAATGTCAAATCAGTTTTCAGTATGTTCTTGAAAAAATTATTTTCCTATATTATACTGTTTTGTGCAAACCGGCCCCTTGGGCCGGGAAATCATTTTATTTTTACTATGTTTTAAGGAGTTTATCATGATATTATCCTGCAGCAATATCTGCAAGTCATTTGGTGAAAATGACATTTTAAAGCAGGTTTCTTTCCATATAGAAGACCACGAAAAAGCGGCCATTGTAGGCATTAACGGTGCCGGTAAGTCCACTCTGTTAAAGATACTGATTGGAAAACTGTCTGCCGATGACGGTGTTGTAACCTGGGCCAAAGGCGCTTCCATCGGTTATCTGGCCCAGCATCAGGACTTAGAGGGAGCTGAAACCATCTATGACGCCCTGTTAGAGGTGAAAAAGCCGTTGATCCAGATGGAGGAGCGCATCCGGAGTCTGGAACTGGAAATGAAATCTGCTTCCGGCGATGAATTGGAAGCCAAATTTTCCGAATACAGCCGTTTAAACCATGAATTTGAAATGGCAGACGGTTATTCTTACCAGAGTGAGATCACAGGTGTTTTAAAAGGTCTTGGATTTACGGAAGACGAGTTTTCAAAGCCGATCACTGCTCTTTCCGGCGGTCAGAAGACCCGTGTGTCTTTAGGCAAACTGCTTCTTACCAAACCGGACGTCCTGCTTCTTGACGAGCCTACCAACCATCTGGACATGGAATCTATCGCATGGCTGGACACTTATCTGAGAAACTACAGCGGTGCTGTGATCATCGTTGCCCATGACCGCTATTTTCTGGATCGTGTAGTCACAAAGGTCATTGAACTGGATATGGGACACTGTACTGTATTTTCCGGCAATTATTCTGCCTACAGTGACAAAAAAGCGATGCTGCGCGATGCTGCCATCCGTGCTTATTTAAACCAGCAGCAGGAAATCCGTCATCAGGAAGCCGTTATCGCAAAATTAAAATCTTTCAACCGGGAAAAGTCCATTAAACGTGCAGAAAGCCGGGAAAAGATGTTAGATAAGATCGACCGGTTAGAAAAACCGGTTCAGACAAATGATTCCATGGACATCCGATTAGAACCAGATGTTGTCAGCGGAAACGATGTACTGACTGTTACGGATCTGAGCAAGTCTTTTGATACGCAGACTTTATTTACCAATGTAGATTTTGAGATCAAGCGGGGAGAACGGGTTGCCATTATTGGAAATAATGGTACTGGAAAAACCACTCTTTTAAAGATCATCAATGGCATTATCCCTGCAGACTCCGGCCAGATCCGCTTAGGCTCAAAAGTCCATATTGGCTATTATGATCAGGAGCATCAGGTGCTGCATATGGATAAGACTCTGTTTCAGGAGATCCAGGATACCTATCCAAACATGAACAATACACAGATCCGCAATACACTGGCAGCTTTTCTGTTTACAGGAGACGATGTTTTTAAGCTGATCCGGGATTTAAGCGGCGGCGAGCGTGGCCGTGTTTCCCTGGCAAAACTGATGCTTTCCGATGCTAATTTCCTGCTTCTGGACGAGCCTACCAACCACCTGGATATTACATCTAAGGAGATCCTGGAAAGTGCTTTAAACCGCTATACCGGAACAGTGCTGTATGTGTCCCATGATCGTTATTTTATTAACCGTACCGCAACCCGTATTCTGGATCTGACCAATGGTTCATTTATCAACTATATTGGTAATTATGACTATTATCTGGAAAAGAAGGAAGATGTGGAAGCTGCATTTGCGGCAAGACAGGCTGCTGAAGCTGCATATAACCGCGCAGGAAATACTGCCAGCCCGAACGTTTCCAACAATTCCGTCCAGGCAGCATCTCTGCAAAGTACACCATCCGCTGCCATTTCCGACTCTTCTGCTGCCGGAAAAATGGACTGGAAAACCCAGAAAGAAGAACAGGCCCGTCTTCGCAAGCGTCAGAATGAATTAAAAAAGACCGAAGACAAAATCCATGAATTAGAGACAAGGGATGGAGAAATCGATGAGCTTCTCTCCCAGGAAGAGATCTATACCGATGTTTCCCGCCTGATGGAGTTAAACAAAGAAAAAGAATGCATTCAGGAAGAGCTGGAAGTTCTCTATGAAAAATGGGAAGAACTGGCTGAATGAGAATAATGGATTCCCAAAGTGAGAATGCATAATGGATCAAGGAGTAAAAGCTTCATGAAGAAATTAAAAAGAATTTTGGCTATCCTTATGGTAATACTGCTGACCAGTCTTTTTATTGCAGCGATTGTGCTTGCAATAACCGGCGCTCCGGCGAATCAATTGATGGCTGTCATTTTCTCTATTGTGTTTATTTCCGTGCTGTTTTATGCTATGGGGCTGATGACACGGGTGCTAAAACGCGATGAGTCAAAATCAGAGGAAAAAAAATAATAAAGTTTATGACAAAAACAGCTGCCTGCAATCACAGGCAGCTGTTTCTTTTTACTTAAGTTTACGCGCGGTGGCGCGTAAACTTATACGTTTCTTACTTCAGGATAATATCCTCACGGCTTGGGCCATTGGATACTAACTTGATCGGTACTTCAATCTCTTTTTCTACAAACTCAATGTACTTGCGGCAGTTCTCTGGAAGATCTGCGTAGTTCTTGATTCCGCGGATATCGGTCTTCCAGCCTGGCAGCTTGGTAAATACTGGTTTAGCCTTTTCAAGCTTTGCAGTAGTTGGGAAATCTCTGGTCACTTTGCCATCGATCTCGTATCCGATACAAACCGGGATCTCATCTAAGTAACCAAGTACATCCAGTACTGTGAAAGCTACTTCTGTAGCGCCCTGGACACGGCAGCCGTATCTTGTAGCAACTGCATCGAACCAGCCTACTCTTCTTGGACGTCCGGTAGTAGCGCCGTACTCGCCGCCGTCACCGCCGCGGTTTCTTAACTCTTCTGCTTCATCACCGAAGATCTCGCTTACGAATGCGCCTGCACCAACTGCGCTGGAGTATGCTTTAACAACAGTGGTAATGTCCTTGATCTCGTATGGTGGGATACCTGCACCAATAGCGCCGTAAGCAGCCAGTGTAGAAGAAGAAGTTACCATTGGATAGATACCATGATCTGGATCCTTTAAGGAGCCTAACTGTCCTTCTAACAGGATCTTCTTTCCTTCTTTGATGGCATTGTGCAGATAAGCAGATACATCACATACATATGGACGGATCATTTCACGGTAGCTTACTAACTCATCATACAGTTCCTTTGGATCTAACAGAGGCTTGTGATACAGATGCTCAAGCAATACATTCTTGATCTCGCATACTCTCTCTGTCTTTTCCTTTAACAGATCATCATCAAAGAGTTCGCTTACCTGGAAGCCGATCTTTGCATATTTATCAGAATAGAATGGAGCAATTCCAGACTTGGTGGAACCAAAGGACTTACCAGCCAGACGAGCCTCCTCATAAGTATCAAATAATACATGGTAAGGCATCAGGATCTGTGCTCTGTCAGAAACCAGGATGTGTGGCTTCGGAACGCCTCTGTCAACGATAGACTGGATCTCCTTGATCAGATATGGGATGTTTAATGCAACACCATTTCCGATGATGCTGGTAGTGTGCTGATAGAATACACCAGATGGAAGAAGATGAAGTGCAAATTTACCATAATCATTGATAATGGTATGACCTGCATTACTTCCGCCCTGGAAACGGATGATAATGTCAGACTCTTTTGCAAGCATATCTGTGATCTTGCCTTTTCCTTCGTCTCCCCAGTTAGCACCTACAATTGCTCTAACCATACGTAAATTCCTCCTTGGGGCATAAGCCCAGTATCATTAATAATCAATCTTCTTTTACTTTACTATATTATGAACTATAAGTAAAGTGATTATTTATTATGAATGCCATAATATCAGCTTATATCGCGCCTATCTACTATCTGTTTTCCTTATTTCCCTGCGAGCATCTCTAGCAGATGTTTTCCTGCCATGGACATAAGACCGGATTCTCCTGTGACCAGGCAAATGGATCGGGATGGCATTTTTTCTTTAAAGGAAAAGGCAAATACTTCTCCCCTCTCTATAGCTTCCTCTGCGAAACCTTCCATGACACAGCCTACACCCATGTTCCTCTTGGCAAACTGTACGATCATATCACTGGTAGCCAGTTCAAATTCCGGCTTTAATTCGATTCCTTTCTGGGAAAGGAACTGATCCATAAATAATCGTGTACTGGTATTTTTCTCCAAAAAGATGCAGGGCAGATCACAGAGAATGGAATAGTCCAGTTCTTTTCCCTTCAGTTCTTCAAAACTGCTTCCTGCAATAAATACGTTGTCAATGGGCTTTACTTCTGTGCTGTGGATGGCTCCGTGACTGGAAAATGGCGTTGTTACCACACCAAAATCGATCTTGCCTTCTTCCAGACAGCGGATGGTCTCCGGAGTTGGTGCATTGGTCACAGTCACCTTGATCTTTGGATATTCCTTGTGGAACTGCTCCAGATAAGGAAGCAGGAAAAACTGCAGCGTCATGTCACTGGCTCCGATGCGCACCTCTCCCATATCCATATCCAGCATTCTTTTAAGCATCCGGCCGCCTTCTAACAGCTGTTCTACCCCGCCTTTCACATAGTGATACAGCAATTCCCCTTCTCTTGTAAGAAGAACGCCTTTGGATGTACGGGAAAATAATTTTGTCCCCGCTTCTTTTTCCAACTGACGCACTGCCTGGCTCACCGCAGGCTGAGAAATGCAAAGGCGCTGGGCCGCTGCCGTAAGGCTTCCTTCCTGACATACATAATAAAACACTTTATAGTATTCCAGATTGATATTCATAAAATCCCTCATGCACAAAAGGAGCTGAATGCTTTCGCTCCAGCCCCTTATCCATTATATGTACTCTCGAAATCTATTTGTACGTTACAGTTCAGCCTTGCGAAGATTTAGGGTCAAAAGTACGTTGAAAACTTGTTTTCATAAGTGCTTTTGGCGCTAAATCTTCATAAGGCTGACGCCCAAAGCTTCTTGTCCGCTGTAAGCGGGCAAGAAGATGCAAGGCTGAACTGTAACATTTGTACTTGATTTTGCGAGAAGATTCCGAGAGTACATTTATCTTAATTTCTGTTACAGTTCATTATACATTGATCTGAGCAGTCATTCCCAGTACTTCTTCATTTTCCTTTAAGATCGGATTGATGACTTCCTCTAAGAACTCTTCTACCTGCTTTGGAGCACGTCCAACATAGCGGGATGGCTCCATAGCCTTCTTTAAGTCCTCTAAGGACAGGTTAAATGCAGGATCTGCCGCGATCAGCTCTAACAGGTTGTTATCTTCGCCCTTTTCTTTTACGTTTCTGCCTGCTTCCATGGAAAGCTGACGGATACGTTCATGAAGCTCCTGACGGTCACCGCCTGCTTTTACAGCATCCATCATAATGTTTTCAGTTGCCATAAATGGAAGTTCTGCCATCATATGTTTCTCAATTACCTTTGGATATACCACCAGTCCGTCTACTACGTTTAAGTACAGATCCAGGATACCATCAATTGCCAGAAATCCTTCTGGTACGGACAGTCTCTTATTAGCGGAGTCATCCAGCGTACGTTCAAACCACTGGGTAGAAGCCACTAACATTGGATTCATCATGTCGCTCATTACGTAATTGGACAGGGAAGCAATACGCTCGCTGCGCATTGGGTTTCTCTTATATGCCATAGCGGAAGAACCGATCTGGTGTTTTTCAAATGGCTCTTCTACTTCTTTTAAGTGCTGTAACAGACGGATATCATTGGAGAACTTGTGAGCACTCTGTGCGATTCCTGCCAGAACACTGATCACACGGCTGTCGATCTTTCTGGAATAGGTCTGTCCGGATACCGGATAGCAGCCGGAAAATCCCATTTTTTCTGCAATTCTCTGATCCAAGCGGCGACATTTCTCATGATCTCCATCAAAAAGCTCTAAGAAACTTGCCTGGGTTCCGGTGGTTCCCTTAGAGCCTAACAGACGCATAGAACCGATCAGGTACTCTAAGTCATCTAAATCCAGTTTTAACTCCATCATCCACAAGGTTGCTCTTTTACCTACGGTTGTAGGCTGAGCAGGCTGGAAATGGGTAAATGCCAGTGTTGGCTGATTTTTGTATTTGTCAGCAAACTTAGCCAGTTCTGCCAGTACATTTAATACTTTTTTGCGTACTAACTGCAGTGCCTCAGTCATAATGATCAGGTCTGTATTATCTCCTACGTAGCAGGAGGTAGCACCTAAATGGATAATGCCTTTTGCCTTCGGGCACTGTACGCCGTATGCGTACACATGGCTCATAACATCATGGCGGACTTCTTTTTCTCTTGCCTTTGCTACATCATAATTGATGTCATCTGCATGGGCTTTCAGCTCGTCGATCTGCTCCTGTGTAATATTTAATCCCAGTTCTTTTTCTGTCTCAGCTAACGCGATCCAGAGTTTTCTCCAGGTTTTGAATTTCATGTCCGGTGAAAAAATGTACTGCATCTCCTTGCTTGCGTAACGCTCAGAAAGGGGACTTACGTATTTATCATTACTCATTGGTTTTTCCTCCTGTATTTGCCACACAGCCCGCTTTTATTGCCTGTTTTCACAGGCCGGCTGCTGTTACAGTATAACATACCTGCATCATCTAAACAACTATCTACTTCTCATAACTGCCCCGGATATCCTCTTTTGGCGGCTCAATAGGATAATCACCGCTGAAGCAGGCAGTACAGATCGGCTTTCCTCCTGCCATTTCATACAGACGATCCATTTCCAGATAGGATAAACTGTCTGCGCCTAAAAGATCACGGATCTCTTCTACTGTACGGTTATGTGCGATCAGCTGGTCTTTAGATGGGATATCCGTTCCGAAATAACATGGATGAAGGAATGGCGGTGCACTGATGCGTACGTGGACTTCTTTGGCGCCGGCATCTCTTAACATGCCTACAATCAGAGCACTGGTCGTTCCTCTTACAATAGAGTCATCGATCATGATCACACGTTTTCCTGCCACTGCTTCTTTTAACACATTTAACTTAATACGGACTGCGGATTCACGGCTGCTCTGTTTTGGCTTGATAAAGGTACGTCCTACATAGGAGTTCTTCACAAAAGCAGTTCCATATGGAATTCCGGATTCCATTGCATAGCCGAGAGCTGCTGCATTTCCGGACTCCGGCACACCCACTACCAGATCTGCGTCTACTGGAGAATCCATTGCCAGGAAACGTCCAGCCTGGATACGGGAATGATATACACTTACACCGTCAAATACACTGTCCGGTCTTGCAAAATAAATATATTCAAAAATGCATCTTGCTTCCTTTGCGTGATCAGTAAAGCAAAGCTCCTTATTAGACGCAATCCCCTTCTTTGTGATCGTAACAATCTCGCCCGGTTCTACATCACGGACAAATTCAGCGCCGATCGTTTCCAGGGCACAAGTCTCAGAAGCTAATATATAGGCATTATCTCTTTTTCCAATACAAAGAGGTTTAAATCCAAATGGATCTCTGGCTCCGATCAGTTTTCTGGGGCTCATGATCACCAGAGAATATGCACCCTTGAGCTTTTTCATAGCCTCTGCCACTGCCAGCTCAACTGTAGGTGTCTTAATACGCGCCCTGGCAATGTGATACGCGATCACCTCAGAGTCAATGGTCGTCTGGAAGATCGCACCTGTATATTCCAGCTCATGACGCAGTTCCGGTGCATTGACCAGGTTTCCGTTGTGAGCCATAGCTAAGGTTCCTTTTACATAGTTTAATACTAAAGGCTGCGCATTCTCTCTGGTGCTGCTTCCTGCCGTTGAATATCTTACATGACCTACACCGATATTTCCGTGAAGAGATTCGATCACATCCGGTGTAAATACTTCATTGCAAAGACCCATTCCCTTATGTGCGCTTACTTTTCCTTTTGGGCCTTCTGTATCACTGACTGCAATACCGCAGCTTTCCTGTCCTCTGTGCTGTAGAGCAAACAGTCCATAATAAATTGTGGAGGCAACATCATTTCCGTCAAAATCGTAAATTCCGAAAACGCCGCATTCCTCCCGCACTTCATCTCCTCTGATATCAAAGTCCATCTGATTCTGGTTCATTGGTCTTTCCTTTCCGCTTTCGCCTTTTATGTATTCAAACAATGTTAAGAGCCTATATTTTCAGCTCTGTGATACTGCCAGGAATACATTTTGCAGTGACTGCTTTTCTTGCTTTGATTATTTATAAGTCCAATCGATAAAAGAAGTCATTTTCAGTAGAAATTATAATACACGATT
Source organism: uncultured Clostridium sp. (assembly GCA_900543885.1). Lineage (GTDB taxonomy): Bacteria > Bacillota > Clostridia > Lachnospirales > Lachnospiraceae > Enterocloster. Next base: position 93,837 of record UQTA01000004.1, on the reverse strand, counting down.
TTAATGAATACAAGCAAAGTGCTCATTAAAATTGCTAATGAATGAATCCGCCCTGTTCTAATCAGTCAGTTTTTGCTGCTTTTCTTCTTCCCTGATCCGGAAAAATAGAAGTTTTCCCTCTTTCAAAAAAATAGCGGCGCCTTCGTTTAAAACCGGATTTTTTGTCTCTGTTTTTTCAACATCTCCCGAATTTCCAGTTTTTTCCAGTTTGCGCTGTTCCTGTATCCATTCTTTTTTGATAAATTCTCCTTTACTGATACAGATCTCCCGCCAGCTATCCTGTCCCTTAAATGAAGACATACAAACCAGAGGCACCAGAAACAAAATGACAGACAGCTGCCATTTGCAGTTCTTTTTCTTCTTCCAGGCCTTTACTCCCGCCCTTCGCATCTTATTTAAGCGTCTTATCGCTTTTCTTTTCTTCATGGGATTCCTTTCCCACGCACTCCTGTTTTATTATAAAAAATTTTCATCGTTCCAGCAAGAGCCAAACCCCACGAAATGCCTTTTTGCGTACCAGGCCGGTTTAACAGGATTTCCCAGTACACAAAAAACTGCCAGGAAAAAGAATCTTCCTCTTTCTCCCGGCAGTTATCACACAATCCATATGGGAAGCGCTCCTTAAAGCACATCCGTTTGTCACATAAATTACTGGCCTTCCAGAGCATCTGCACCATCAGACACGCCCCGGCTCAGGTCATCTGTAAGATCATCGATCAATCCTTCACCTGTAGTCTGGGTTTCTCCATTGGTGCCGCCGGTCATAGTTCCGTTCTCTCCTTCTCCCCAGCCAGATGTCGTGTCCCCGGTAACACCATTTTCCCCATTTTCCATTCCTGCACCGTTTCCGGTTTCAGAGGCGGCTGAGGAAGTGGCACTATTCTGTCCTGTCTCATTCATATTGCCATTTTTTCTTCCTGCACAGGCAGTAAGGGATAGCGACAATATCACCAGCATGCATGCAAATAAAAACGGTCTGATCTTTTTCATAAAACATTCTCCTTTCGTTTTCCTGCTATTAGTATGTGAATATGAAGAATGCTTTATTGTGTTAAATTTTTCCTGTTTTTCACAGCACAAAAAAATCAAAAAAACGAACCATCAGCGCAAAATAGCAGTTAATCAAATTACAACTGCACAACGTCACTCATATCATACAGTCCCGGCTCTTTTCCAGCCAGAAATTTTGCTGCTTCCAGGGCGCCTTTCGCAAAAATAGCCTTGGAATAAGCTGTATGATTAAAGGTAATAACCTCATCTTTTCCGGCAAAGATTACATCATGATCTCCTACAATAGAGCCGCCGCGGACAGATGCAATACCGATTTCTTTGGGATCTCTCTTTTCATGAACGCTGCTGCGGTCGTATACATAATGATACTGATTGCCTAATGATTCATTTATGGAATCAGCCAGCGCAAGAGCTGTTCCGCTTGGAGCGTCCTTTTTCTGGTTGTGATGCTTTTCCACGATCTCAATATCAAAACCGGAACCTGCCAGCACTTTCGCTGCATCCTGAACCAGCTTTAATAAAAGATTAACACCTAAAGACATATTTGCGGAACGCAGCACTGCTGTTTTTTTCGCTGTTTCCTTTACTTTTTGGATCTGCTCCTCAGAAAGTCCGGTGGTGCAAAGTACCAAACCCAGCTGTTTTTCTGCGCAAAAATCCATAAGATGATCTGCTGCCTTTGGGGAAGCAAAATCCACTACTACATCAGCCTCTTCTTTACACTCCTCTAAAGAAGCATATACCGGATATCCATTTTCTTTATCGTTTTTAAGATCAATACCTGCAACAATCTTAAGGCCTTCCATATCTTTTGCCATTCCGGTGATGACCTGTCCCATAACACCGTTGCAGCCATGCATGATAACTCTGACCATTTTTCTTTCCTTTCTTCTGCTGTTCTGAAATTTTAACGTTTAACGCTTTTTAAGCTCACGCTCTTCTTACAGCAGTCCGTATGCCTGTAATTCTTTCTTAAGGATCTCCTGATGTTCTGGTTCCATCTCAGTTAAAGGCATTCTTAAAGGTCCAACTTCTTTTCCTAAAAGGTTCATAGCTGCCTTAACAGGAATCGGGTTTACTTCGCAGAATAAAGCATGGACCAGCGGAATTGCTTCGATCTGCAGTTTTGCGCTGCGCTTTACATCGCCTGCAAAGTATGCTGCACAGATCTCATGTGCCTTTGCCGGAGCAACGTTGGATAATACAGAAATAACGCCTTTTCCGCCTAAGGATAATAAAGGAACGATCTGATCATCATTTCCGGAATATACATCAATGCCGCCGTCTGTTATATTCATCAAAGTTGCTGTAGCAGAAAAATCGCCATTTGCCTCTTTTACACCAACAATATTATCTACATTTTTCCAAAGATGAGCAATGGTAGCCGGCTGGATCGTCACACCGGTTCTTCCGGTGATGTTGTAAAGAAGCATTGGGATCTTTACAGAGTTTGCAACTGTACTAAAATGTGCGATCAGTCCCTTCTGGGTTGCCTTATTATAATATGGAGATACTATCAGGAGACCATCTGCACCGCTCTTTTCTGCTTCCTGAGACAGATAAACAGCAGTCTCTGTACAATTAGAACCTGTACCTGCAATAACAGGGATACGTTTCTTTGTAACATCACATACAAACTTAATAACATCCAGGTGCTCTTCATGAGTCATGGTAGAAGCTTCTCCGGTAGTACCGCAGGCGATGATGGCATCTGTGCCTCCTGCGATCTGCTCTTCTACGATTTCCTCTAACTTATCATAATTTACTTCCCCATTTGCCTTAAATGGTGTGATCAGTGCAACACCAGCACCTTCAAAAATTGCCATGGTTTTTCTCCTTCTCTTCTATAACAAATATATTTTTATGTTGGAAACACGCAAACACGCGTCCCCGGATCTAACAGAGTCCTTCCTATCAAAGAAAAAGAAGAGCTGAGGTAAATGTCAGCTCTTCCAACGGTTTCGCATCTTCACGAATCTGCTCTTTCGGTAGCTCTCCATCCACCAGGATGACAGTCACAAAGCTCTTAACCCTGTGCCCAGAAAAGAGTTCTTCAGGTTTTCTCTCTTCTTCGGCGCCTCTCCCTTTCACCATGCCTTCCTCTGTGCCTGTCACATCCAGTCGGTTAATCTTGATCAGCGCAACCTCTACTCTGTTTTATGTTTTTAATATTAGCATTATCAACTGCAGATGTCAACTGTAAATGTCTGTTGCTTTTTACCAGTCGAACCGTTACTGTTCATGGGTTGCATGACCAGCAACGTCTAACCCTCACAGTGCTCATACCGGGTCTGGACCTTGGTGATCTCATCTGCATATTCATCCAGTTCCTGAGGATAAACAGTACCTGTCATGATCAGTTCTGCCTCAGACTGCCTTGCCTGACAGATCAGTGCCTTTAACTCGTCCAAAGAAATGATACCTTCATCCAGAATGCCCAGAATCTCATCCAGGATCAGGATATCACACTCTCCTGTAACCAGTACTTTTTTAGCAAAATTCAGTCCATTGCGGATATTGATCCTTGCTTCGTCTTTTTCCTCTTTTGAAAGCTGGGCGAAAAATATAGGTGATTTTTCAAAGCGGAATAATTTAAACTCCGGTTCCAGTCGTTTTATGATCCCCATTCCTTCTGTTTCCATGGAGCCCTTTAAAAACTGTACCATGATGACTGTTTTCCCTTTTAAAAGAGCGGCTACGCCTCTTCCCAAGGCACTTGCGGTCTTTCCCTTTCCAGGTCCGCAGATCACCTGTATCAGATTTTCCTTCATCATTCTGCACCTCATGTCTATTCTCTCATGTGAGCAATTTTCCAAAACCACTCTAGCACAATTTATGTAATAATGCAAATATTTCTTACAATTTCCAGTGGATTTTCCTGTCTAAATATGAAAATTTTTTTAAATTTCGTCACACTCCAACTTGCTGATAGATACCTCATAGGCAATCCGTTTCTCACATTCAGTCTCTGTGATCTTCTTTGTATACTCACGGCTCTGAACTCTTCCCCAGATACGTACCCTTGTTCCAACTTCAAATCCGGAAGCAAAGCGGGCATTGCGGCCCCAGCTGATACAGGGGATGTAATCGGACTTGCCATAAGGACGGTTCACCGCCAACAGCAGATCTGCGATCTCACGTCCCAGAGGCGTTTTTCGATAGATAGGCGCCTTGCAGATATAACCATCTAAGAAGATCTGGTTGGTCTTTGTATAGTCAGTAAATTCATCCATAAAATGAATCTCCCGTACAAACACCGATAACATCAGGCGGTTTTTTGCTCCTTCGTGACGGTTGTAGGACCTGAACTGACCAATTGCCTCCATTGTGCAGCCCTTGTAGTCCTTATGTACATCTACAAGCCGTTCAGAAACCATTAAGGGAATGATATCCGCCTGCTCACTTAAACGGTTTACTGACAACTCTACCACATAGAAACCTTCTCCAAAGACTTCATGGCTGAATGTAAAGTCTGATACGATTTCTCCGATCACGCTTACCTTGTTGTTTTCGATCATTTTTTCCGGCATAGTACTTCTCCTCTTCTTTTCCATTTTTTATTTTATTCGGGCTTTGCCTTACATAGATAATTTATGAAAAGGCCTGTACAAATAGACCGGATATGCTAAAAAATCCACCTCTTTTTTCCGACAGAAAACGACAGAAAAAAGAGATGGATATGTGCCAAAGCACATTCTTTTTTATTTTCCAAGCAGTTTCCAGATTTCATCTAATACGACGACGCTGCAGGATACCGCCAGGATCTTACACCAGAGTCCCACAGACAACGGAACGGTCTCAAATACAGCACCTCCGGCCTGTGTGATAATCATCTGCAGGATCAAAACCAGAAGAAATACACCTAACATCAGCTTATTATTAAGCAGGTTCTTATATACAGGTGTCCGGTCCAGTTCACGGCAGTTAAATGCATTAAACAGCTGAAATACAACAAACATGGTAAACAGAACCGTTGCTTCCTGCTGCGGTGCTGCTCCCAGGAAATTCGTAAAATGCTGGAGCATAAATACGATGGAAATATAAATGCCATTTACAAAAATACGAGCCATCATATCTTTGGAAATGATATTTTCATCCCTGCGTGTTGGCGGACGGTTTAAAATATCATCACGGATGGGTTCCAGTCCCAGTGTCAGTGCTGGCGGACCATCCATGATAATATTGATCCACAACAGATCAAGGGCTGTAAATGGTGCCTCAAAGCCCGCCAGAATGGAACAGACTACCACGACTACCGAGGATACATTAACCGTCAGCTGGAACTGGATAAATCGCTTGAAATTCTCGTAGATCGCCCGTCCCCACTGCACGGCTTTTATAATAGTGGAGAAAGAATCATCCAGAAGAACAATATCACTGGCCTCTTTGGTAACTTCTGTACCTGCGATACCCATGGCGATACCAACATCTGCATTCTTGATAGCAGGGGCATCGTTAATACCATCACCTGTAACTGCCACTACATTGCCCTGTGCTTTTAAGGCCTTTACCACGCGCATCTTAACAAGGGGGGTACTTCTGGCGATTACCTGGATCTTCTTAAGCACCTGTGCCAGTTCTTCATCGGACATCTTTTCAATTTCCGATGCTTCTACTGCAATATGGTCTGCATCCAGCATGTGAAGCTCGTCTGCAATGGCTCTTGCTGTTAAAATATTATCACCGGTAAGCATCTTTACTTCAATGCCTGCTTTGCGGCAGCGGCCGATGGCACCGTAAACATCCGGGCTTAATGGGTCGGAAATAACAACGAAACCATCATAAGTCAGATCTGTTTCCAGCTCTTCCTGGGTCTCTTCACCGGTATACTGAGCCAGTTTTTTATGTGCAAATGCAAGGATACGGCCTGCACGGCTCTGGAAGGAAGTGATCTTTTCTTCCAGTTTCTTCTTTTCCTCTTCCGTCAGATTGCCGGAAAGAGCCATGATCTTTTCCGGATTTCCCTTTACATAAAGCATATATCCATCTTCTGTTCGAAGGATGGTGCTCATATCCTTTTTCTGGGAGGAGAAAGGGAATATATGGGCAACATCTGCTTTTTCTCTCTTATCAGCATAATCCCAGCCTGCTTTTCTTGCTGCAACTAAAAGAGCACATTCTGTAGGGTTGCCGATAAAGCTGTCTTTTCCTTCTTCTATAGTCACATTGGCATTGCTGTTAATACAGAAGTTTTCCAGAAGACAGACATCTGTAAGCTTTTCCGGTTCCAGCAGTTCTCCCTTTGTATAAACCTGCTGTACGGTCATTTTATTCTCTGTAAGAGTTCCTGTTTTGTCAGAGCAGATGATATTGATGCAGCCTACTGTCTCACAGGCGATCATTTTCTTTACCAGGGCATTTTCACGGGACATTTTAATAATGTTTAATGCCAGGGATACCGCTACAATGGTAGGAAGTCCTTCTGGAACTGCTGCTACGATCAGGACAATACTGGTAATAAATGCATCTGATACTGTTTCCCAGTTCATAGTATGGGACATAGCAAAACCAATGATCTGGATGGCAAATACGATAAATGCTGCTGTTGCACCCAGTACAGTAATGGTCTTTCCCAGACGGTCCAGCTTTTCCTGAAGAGGTGTGGTGTCTTTTTCAATGGATGACAATTCTTTTGCGATCTGTCCAAACTCTGTATTATTTCCAACGGCAGTTACCACTGCTTTTCCTGTACCGCTTGAAACAAAGCATCCGGAATACAGCATATTCTTCCGTTCTGCCACAGGTGTGGACAGCGGACAGACTGCATCAGCGTCTTTTGGCGCAGGAAGGCTTTCCCCTGTGAGAGAAGATTCATCTGCGCTGAGATCATTACTTTCTAACAGCCTGGCATCTGCTACCAGCTTGTCTCCTGTTTCTACTAACAGAATATCTCCTACCACAATATCCTTCTGTGGGATCAGCTGAGGTGCATCATCTCTTAATGCCTTTACCAGTGTATCTTCATTGATGCGGTTTAATGCCTCAAAAGCCTTGGCACTTTTTCCTTCTGTGATAATGGTAATAACCACGGATAATGCGATGGCCGCAAAAATACCGGCACATTCCAGGAAATTATACTCGCCTCCCGTCATATAGCGGGCAATATTCACGCCCAATGTGATCACTGCCGCAAAGATCAGCATCAAAAGCATAGGTTCTGTGGAAGCATCCCAGATCTTTTTTAACAGAGATTCATGGCTTTCCCTGATAAAGGTATTGGCCCCGTATTTTTTGCGGAACTGCTCTGCCTGTTCTTTCGTCAGGCCGCTGCTGCCGTCTGAATGCAGTTCAGAAAGCACCTGCTCTGGCGTTTTCGTGTAAGCGTCTTTCATGTCTCTCATCTCCTTGTGATTTATATGTACTCTCGGAATCTTCAAAAAACATTCATAATCCTTTTATTTTTCTTTGAATAATGGCTTCTTACTCATGTTTTTGATCCTGTATTATCATATGAAAAAGAATGTGCCTTGGCACATTCTCGCGCCGAGCGCGGTCGCTTGCGACAAACTTCCTCATCGCGCGAGTGCGCATCGTTGGCACAAAGTGCCTTTTTGTGTACTAGGAAATTCCGTTGGAATTTCCTAGTACATAAAAAAACGAGACATCATGTATGACTAATAAGCCATACATGAGTCTCGTTTTTTAAGACAAGCCAGGTCCTTGACCAGTATGTTGACTTGTCACACTGCCTTTTCAGACAATGCCACTACTCCCTCAGTTGGGTATTGTATTGTGTATGCACTTTCTTTTATTTATTCTTAAAAGAAGCTCTCTTACGAAGAGTTGGATCCAGGATCTTCTTACGGATACGCAGGCTCTCAGGAGTTACTTCCAGAAGCTCATCTGTATCGATAAAGTCCAGGCACTGCTCCAGACTCATGATCTTAGGAGGAGTCAGCTTTAATGCCTCATCTGCGCTGGAAGAACGGGTATTGGTCAGCTTCTTGGTCTTGCACACATTGATCTCAACGTCTTCAGCCTTCGGACTCTGTCCGATGACCATACCAGAATATACTTTAACACCAGGTCCGATAAACAGTGTACCTCTTTCCTGTGCATTAAACAGACCGTAAGTAATAGACTCACCAGCCTCAAATGCGATCAGGGAACCGGTCTGGCGGTAAGCGATGTCACCCTTGTACTCAGCATAACCGTCAAAAATTGTATTTAAGATACCATTACCCTTTGTATCAGTCATAAAATCGCCTCTATAGCCGATCAGACCTCTGGACGGAATGGAGAATTCCAGTCTGGAATAGCCGCCTGCTGCCTGGCTCATGCCCTGAAGAGCACCCTTTCTGGAAGTCAGCTTCTGGATAACAACGCCGGTATATTCTTCCGGAACATCAATGTATGCTAATTCCATTGGCTCTAACTTGCGGTTGCGCTCATCATATTTGTAAAGTACCTCTGCCTTGCTTACTGCAAACTCATATCCTTCACGACGCATATTTTCGATCAGGACAGACAGATGCAGCTCACCACGGCCGGATACCTTGAAGCAGTCTGCAGAATCTGTTTCCTCTACACGAAGGCTGACGTCTGTATTTAACTCACGGAACAGTCTGTCTCTTAAGTGACGGGAAGTAATGAATTTTCCTTCCTGGCCAGCTAACGGGCTGTCATTTACCATGAAATACATAGCAATGGTCGGTTCAGAGATCTTCTGGAACGGGATTGCTTCCGGATTTTCCGGAGAACAGATGGTATCTCCAATGTGGATATCTGCAATACCGGAAATAGCTACGATAGAACCGATCTCTGCCTTCTGTACTTCTACTCTCTTTAAACCGTCAAACTCATACAGCTTGCCGATCTTGATCTTTTTGAATTTATCAGGATCATGATGGTTTACCAGAACACATTCCTGATTAACTCTTAAGCTTCCGTTGTCGATCTTACCAACACCAATACGGCCTACAAACTCATTGTAGTCAATGGTACTGATCAGAACCTGGGTTGGTGCTTCCGGGTCACCTTCCGGAGCCGGGATATGCTTAACAATGGTCTCAAAGAGAGGTCCCATATCATTATTTGTATCATCTAATTCATATCTTGCAAAACCTGCTCTTGCAGATGCATAGATAAACGGGCAGTCTAACTGCTCATCAGAAGCGTCCAGATCCATCATCAGTTCCAGAGTCTCATCAATAACTTCTGCCGGTCTTGCTTCCGGACGGTCGATCTTGTTGATGCAGACGATAACGGAAAGGTCTAATTCCAGAGCTTTCTGAAGCACGAACTTTGTCTGAGGCATAGGGCCTTCGTAAGCATCCACTACCAGTACAACACCATTTACCATTTTAAGTACACGCTCTACTTCGCCGCCGAAATCAGCATGTCCTGGTGTGTCGATGATATTGATCTTTGTATCTTTATAGTATACAGCAGTATTCTTGGAAAGGATCGTGATACCTCTCTCACGTTCAATATCGTTAGAGTCCATTACACGTTCCTGAACTTCCTGGTTTGCACGGAATACACCGCTCTGTTTCAACAGCTGGTCTACCAGAGTTGTTTTACCATGGTCTACGTGGGCGATAATGGCAATGTTTCTTACATCTTCTCTTTTTGTCTTCATAGTGATTATCTTCCTTTTATATATACGAATCTTTTTGTCTCAGCCACAATTTTGTAGTATATCATTCCCTTATACAGAATGCAAGGTTTTTTTATAATAATATCAGCTCTCCCCCGCACTTTCCGTAATATACTTCCCCGTCTGTGCGGATCAAAGCTCTGCCGTTTGTACTATCTATCAGTTTCGCCTTAAAACTTTCCTCCTGTTCTTCAGGAACCAGAAAGATAAATACCACTTTATCAGTATACTGACTGTCCAGTGTATCAATGCCTTCCTGAGCTGCAAGATACTGGATCTTTCCCACACCGTTATAATCTGTGGTCACTTCCATGCGAATGCCCTGCTTTTTCTCCAAGATCTGCGCATTTTCAAGTCCTTCTTTCACTGCACCTGAATAGGCTCTTACCAGACCGCCGGTACCAAGAAGTGTGCCTCCGAAATATCTTGTGACCACTGCACACACATCCATAAGACCTTCTCCCATAAGGACATCCAATATCGGTTTTCCCGCTGTCTGTGAAGGCTCCCCGTCATCACTGCACCTGGCAGCAGGCGTTGCTCCTTCGCCTTTAATAATGTAGGCATAGCAGTTGTGCCTTGCATCCCAGTATTTCTTTCTGGTCTCTTCTACAAAAGCCAGAGCCTCTTCCTCTGACTTTACCGGACGGATCTGGGCAATAAACCGGGACTTTTTCTCCACCAGTTCTCCCGTTCCTTCCTTATATATAATCTTACAGTTTTCTGCCACTTTATACGCTCCTTATAAAAATATTCATATCTATCATCATAATATAAACATAAGAAGCTTGCAAGGGGTACTGTTCGCATTGCTGGTCATGCAGCGCATGAACAGCACCCCCTTTTCATTTTCTGAAAATTGTTGTATAATCGTAGGAGTTTCATCGGCTGTTTTCTGTTCAAATGTTATAGTTCAGCCTGCCGACATACTACCATAAAGGAGATCATATGAACTACGGACAATATGAGACTGAGCGACGGCTTAAGTCCCTTTCATCGAAAACCAGGAAATACACATCCAGACTTGTTTTTAATATTTTCAAGGCATTTTTTATCCTGTTCCTTTTTCTGGCAGTTGCAGGAGCGGCTGTAGGATTTGGAATGATCAAGGGTATTATTGATAATGCCCCTACTGTGGATATTATGAATATCCAGCCGGATCGTTTTGCCACTACAGTCTTTGATGCGGAAGGAAATCTTACAGAAACCCTTGTCACCAGCGGTTCCAACCGTGAATCGGCAACTTATGAAGAGCTTCCTGAAAATCTGGTCAATGCCTTTGTTGCCATTGAAGATTCCCGTTTCTGGACTCATGACGGTATTGATCTGCGCTCTATTGCCAGAGCTGTAAAAGGTGTGGTCAGCGACGACTATTCCGGCGGCGGAAGTACCATTACCCAGCAGCTCATTAAAAATAATATTTTTTCCGGCGGCATGGAGACAAGCTGGGGTGCCCGCATTGAGCGAAAACTTCAGGAACAGTATCTTGCTGTCCAGCTGGAGAAAAATTCCGGTTTAAGCAAAGAAGAAACAAAGAAAACCATTATCACCAATTATCTGAACACCATCAATCTGGGCAGCAATACCCTGGGAGTTAAGGTAGCAGCGCGCCGGTATTTTAATAAAGACGTTTCTGACCTTACTCTTGCAGAATGTACGGTCCTTGCATCTATTACCTCCAATCCTTCCCGATATAATCCCATTACCAATCCTGAAAACAACAATACCAGACGACAGATCGTCCTTCAGAATATGGTAGACCAGAATTATATCTCAAAAGAACAGATGGAAGACGCTCTTTCTGATGATGTATATGACAGGATCCAGAACGTAAATACAGCTGCTAAGGAAACCAGTTCCCATTACAGCTATTTTACAGATGAACTGATCGATCAGGTAACTGAGGCCTTAATGAAAAAATTAGGCTATACAGAAAGCCAGGCAAGCAATCTGGTATACTCCGGCGGCCTTAAGATCTACACCACCCAGGATCCAAAGATCCAGGCCATCGTAGATGAAGAGGTAAATGATCCTGGCAATTATACAGTAGCGAAGTATTCTGTGGAATACCGTCTTTCTGTCAACCATGCAGACGGCACCACACAGCATTATTCCGAAGAGAATTTACGTGCTTACCGCAAAAACACCTTGGGAGACACCGCATTTGAAGGCCTTTATAACAGCAAAGAAGAAGTTCAGGCAGACATTGACCAATACAAGGCATGGCTTTTAAAAGACGGCGATGATGTGATCGCAGAACGTCAGAACCTGATTCTGCAGCCACAGGCTTCTTTCTTTATCATGGATCAGCATACTGGTGAGGTAAAAGCTCTTTCCGGCGGCCGCGGTGAAAAAACTGCCAGCCGTACTTTAAATCGTGCCACCAATGTTTACCGCCAGCCTGGTTCTTCTTTCAAGGTACTGACTGCTTTTGCTCCTGCTATTGATACCTGCGGAGCCACACTTGGAACTGTTTACTATGATGCCCCTTATACCATCGGCAACAAAACATTCCGCAACTGGTGGGGAGAAAGCCGTGGATTTACCGGATATTCCAACATCCGTGAAGGCATTATCTACTCTATGAATATTATTGCAGTACGTACTTTAATGGAAACAGTTACTCCTCAGCTTGGTGTAGAATATGCAGAAAATATGGGTATCACCTCTCTTACCAAAGATGACCTGGGCGCTGCTCTCTCACTGGGCGGCATTACAAAGGGTGTTTCCAACATGGAACTGACCGCTGCCTATGCCGCAATTGCAAACGGCGGTGTTTACACCACCCCAAGATTTTTCACAAAGATCCTGGATCATGACGGCAAAGTACTGATCGACAATGAACCTGAGACCAAACAGGTATTAAAAGACTCCACCGCTTTCCTGCTGACAGATGCCATGTCTGAATCCATGAAAGCAAACCGGAAATTTGCCCGCTCCGGCGTATCCATTAACTCCACCAGTACCCGCGCAGCTCTTACAGGTATGTCTGCAGCAGGAAAAAGTGGTACTACTACCAGCAACAATGACGTATGGTTCGTAGGCTTTACCCCTTATTACACAGCAGGTGTCTGGGGCGGCTGTGACAACAACCAGAAGTTAAAACATGGAAATGTGGATAACGGCGGAACTTCTTTCCACAAGGATATCTGGCGCAACATCATGAACCGGGTACATGAAGGTCTGGAAGATTCTGGATTTACAGTTCCTGACAGCATTGAAACCGCTGAAATCTGCCGCAAATCCGGCAAACGTGCTGTATCCGGCGTATGTGACCACGATCCAAGAGGCGATGCAGTTTATACCGAATATTTTGCAAAAGGAACGGCTCCTACGGAAGTATGTGATAAACATGTAGCCGTAAGTGTCTGCGCAGATTCTGGAAAGCGTTCTACCGAATTCTGTCCTAACAAAACAACAAAAGTATGTATGGTACTTCCGGAAGGGGAAGAGAATCTGGCAACTGACGACTCCGTTTTCTCTATCCCGGACTACTGCACGATCCACAGCCATAACTCCACCATCATCTCACCTACCATTGAGGATGACATAGTCACCCCGGGAGGCAGCGAAACTACCGCGCCTACCAGAGCAACCGTAGTTCCTGTAGGACCTGGATACCAGCCTTCTACAGCACCAGAATGGGAATATACCGGACCTGGAGCAAGACATTAACTTCGGTCTATCCAAGGATATATCCAATCTCTTTTACGCCTTACTCAGAACCAGATTTTAGGGACTGAGGGGACTGTTTTTAAATACAGACCCCATCAGTCCCCTTTTTTATTTTCTTATTTCATTTTCGGTTTAAAGACCAGTGATGCCAGATATCCAAATACAAGTGCTGCACTGATTCCTCCGGAAGCTGCCGTAAAGCCTCCTTTAAAGGCTCCTATTACACCTTCCTCGTCTACTGCCTTTTTTACGCCCTGCCACAGAGTATTTCCAAAGCCCAAAAGAGGAACACTTGCTCCTGCTTTAGCCCACTCTTTAAATGGCTCATAAATGCCAGCTGCACCTAAAATGGCTCCGGTTACTACTAAAAGGACCATAATACGGCCGGGCATCATTTTGGTCTTTTCCATTAAGATCTGCACCAGGGCGCAGATCACTCCTCCTGCAAAAAACGCTCTTATATAATCCATTTCCATATACCGCCTTTCATCTACTTCATTGGCTTTCCCTTGTTTTACTTTATATTCCCATATATTCCAATATTACCCCATGGGCGATCCCCGGTATGGTCTGACCTTCGTTAAAACTGACTGTAGAAAGCAAAGCACCTGTTGGAATAAAAAGGACTCTCTTCCAAATACCTGCCTGGATATTTGGCAATATTAGCGCTCCAAGGACTAATGCACTGCAGCCGCAGCCGCTTCCTCCTGCATGGGTATCCTGTTTCCCACTGTCATAGATCTCCATGCCGCAGTCCATTAAAAATGGTTCCGCTTCCAGTCCCTCTTCTTTTAGCAGATCTGCCAGAGCCTGTTTTCCAATTTTTCCCAGATCACCGGTAATGATCTTGTCATACCAGCCCTTTTCCAGCTGTTCCTTTGTGATCTCAAGATCTTTCAAATTCTGCATAACCGTATGAAAAGCTGCCGGTGCCATGGCCGCTCCCATATTCATGGAATCTCTGATCCCTGCATCCACAACCTGACCTGTGGTGAGCCCTGCGATCTTTGCGATCCCTTTTTCTCCATATTTTCCCACTACTGCCGCCCCGCAGCCTGTTACCGTCCATGTAGCGGATTTGGGCCGCTGATTTCCATAAGCAAGAGGAAAACGGAATTCTTTTTCCGCTGTGGCAAAGTGGCTGGAAGCCATGGCCAGCACATTTTTCCCATATCCTCCATTTACAGTCATTGCACCAAGCCCTAATGCTTCTCCCATGGTAGAACAGGCTCCATAGAGTCCGAAAATAGGGATTTTCAGGCTTCCGGTCCCAAATGAGGTTGCGATCAGCTGGCCCAAGAGATCACCTGCAAAACAGTAATCCACCTGATTTTCTGTAAGGTCAGCCTTTGTTATGGCCATTCTGGCCGCCTTTTCCTGTATGGCGCTTTCTGCTTCTTCCCAGTTCTCCTTTCCCATTTTGTCATCCTGCTCCACAATGTCAAACAGCGTTCCCAAAGGTCCTTCCCCTTCTTTTGTCCCCGCTACAGAAGCCATACTTCTGATCACCGGCGGATGTTCGAATAAAATAGTGGATCTTCCTCGTTTCTGCTCCATACCATTTCCAGCCTTTCTCTTTTTCTTTATTTTTAGCATGGCTGTTTCACATCAAAAATATTCTGGTTACAGTTCAGCCTTGCGAAGATTTAGAGTCAAAAGTACGTTGAAAACTTGTTTTCATAAGTGCTTTTGGCGCTAAATCTTCATAAGGCTGAACTGTAACATATTCTGCGAAAAAGGTTATGGAGGATCTATGATAATACAAAAAAGCCGCTGCAAAGGATTTTTTCCCTTACAGCGGCCTTTCATGCCTTTTTTATTTTCTGAAAGCAAAACCTGTTCCAAAATCAGGCTTCTGCCTCTTCATATTCTTTTCTCTTTTCCTGGTCATTTAACAGATTGGTCATGCTCTTTAAGCTGATGCCCAGTGTTGATGTATTGTGCAGCAGCGCAGAGGTAGCAGGCGCGATCACACCGGCAACGCCTAAAAGGATCAATCCTAAGTTAAATCCGATAACAAAGCGGTAATTTCCATGGATCCGCTTCATCAGACCATTGCTGATTGCCTTTAATGTAACCAGCTGATACAGATTTTCCTCAGAAATAGTAATATCTGCGATCTCTCTTGCGATCTCAGCACCTTCGCTGATCGCAATACCTACATCAGCTGCAGAAAGTGCAGGGGAATCATTGATTCCGTCACCGATCATAATAACCTTGTGGCCAAGAGACTTTTCACGCTCTACAAATCCGGCTTTATCTTCTGGAAGTACCTCTGAGAAGTACTGGTCAACACCTACTTTTTCAGCAATCGCTCTTGCGGTTCTCTCACTGTCACCGGTCATCATAACGATCTTCTTAATGCCAAGGTGTTTTAAAGCTTCAATCGTATCCTTTGCCTCCGGACGAAGAGGATCTTCAATGAGGATAACTGCTGCCAGTTTTCCGCCGATTGCCATATACAGATGAGAATAATAAGGCGGCAGTTCATCAAATGCCTGTTTATGCTCTTCTGGGATCGTACACTTTTCATCATCAAATACAAAATGATGGCTTCCGATGACAACACGTTCCTCATTAACATAGGTTGCAATACCATGTGCCACAATATAGTCAACCTTTGAATGCATCTCTTCATGGACAAGCTTTCTCTTTACAGCTTCTTTCACAACTGCATTGGCCATAGAATGCGGGAAGTGTTCCTCAAGGCAGGCAGCAATTCTTAAAATCTCATTTTTAGTCATATCGTTAAACACAACGATATCAGCCAGTACCGGCTCTGCCTTTGTAAGAGTACCGGTCTTGTCAAATACAATGGTGTGTGCCTCAGATACAGCTTCTAAGAACTTTCCGCCCTTTACAGTGATACGGTGGCTGTTTGCCTCACGCATAGCGGAAAGAACAGATAACGGCATTGCAAGCTTCAATGCGCAGGAGAAGTCTACCATCAGAATCGACAATGCTTTGGTAGAGTTGCGGGTAAGCAGCCAGGTAAGCGCTGTTCCGCCAAGACTCCATGGAACCAGAGCATCTGCCAGACTTGCAGCCTTTCCTTCTACCGATGATTTTAATTTTTCTGAATCCTCGATCATCTTTACAATACGCTCAAAGCGGGTAGAACCTGCTGCATGTTTAACTTTAAGGGTGATCTCTCCCTCTTCCACTGCTGTTCCTGCATAAACATAAGAACCTGCTTCCTTCTTTACAGGAACTGACTCACCGGTCATGGAAGCCTGATTTACCATAGCTTCTCCGGTTACAACTTCGCCGTCTAACGGGATCACATTTCCAACATGGACTGTTACAAGATCTCCTTCTTTAATATTGGAAACAGGAACTAAAACTTCTGTACCATCTACATTCTGCCATACCTTTTCAATATTTAAAGACATGCTTCTTGCCAGGTCGCCTACAGATTTCTTATGAGTCCATTCCTCTAACAGCTCGCCAATTCCAAGTAAGAACATAACGGAACCAGCTGTATCAAAGTCGTTTCTTATAATAGAAACAGTGATGGCCGTTGCATCTAAGACTTCTACCTCCAGCTTGCCCTTAAGCAGGCAGCGGATACCCTTAAATACATAGTGGATCGCTTTTGCTGTAGTATAAGCAGCTCTTAACCAGAATGGGAAACAGGTCTTTGTAACCACTCGCACAGCCACATGTTTAAACAGCTTTTCCTGATACTCTCTGTTTAAGCCACGTCCGCTGTTTACCGGTACGATCTCCTCTAATTCCTCATTCTCATAAGAAAAGGTCCTGATGCCTTCCAGGATCTCTTTTCTGTCACCTTTATAAAGAATAACTGCGTCTGCCGTCCGTTCATACACTTTTGCATTCTGTACACCTGGAAGTGTTTCAAGGTAATACTGAAGCAGATCAGCCTGACGCAGGCTCATAATTCCTTTCTGGAATACATGGATACGGAATCTTCCGTTTATCTCATGTTTAATAGAAAATTTCATACGTATATCACTCCTGCAAAAGAAAGCCCGGGAAGTGTTTCTCCCCAGGCCCCCTATTAGTTTTTAATTAAGCCTCAGCGGTTGCTGCTTCTTCTTCCTTGAAAGACTCTTCTGCCTGGCTCTCATCCTCGAAAACTTCTTCTTTATTTCTCTGCTCGTTGATTTCCTTTGCTTCTGCAAGGATATCCTCTGCATTTTCCTGAATATTAGTTGCAGTAGTCATAACGCAATCCTTTGCACGAAGGCCTGCTGCCAGACAATTAATATAGAACTTTTTAGCATCCTTGCTTCCTAAAACCTTAACACCAGCTGTACCAAACAGTACACCGCTTGCAAATAAACCAATCTTCTTAACTTTACCGATATCTAACATCATATTTTTATCCTCCTTAAATTGTCAGGTGTTTTTATATTTATTTTTTACATTTGATACTTTAGCAAATACATCTGTGGTTAGTCAATTCCAACATTTCTCAATAAGTTTCCTATATTCATAAGGCAGATGCGCGGCTGAACTGCAGCGTACCTTTGATCTGGTTATACTTTGATCCTGAAAGCGATCTCTTTTCCCACTGCCATCTTTCCTTTTTTGGTGCCAATGATCAGGTCTCCCATACAGTTTTGGATCACTGTAATACGGCTTCCTTCTTTAATATTGTGTTCTTCCATCCATTCTGCGATTTTTGCACCTGCTGTCATCCATTTTATGGTGCAGATCTCACCAGGCTTTATTTCTGTTAATGCCTGCATATAAATGCCCCCTAATCTGATCCATGTATTCTGGGAATACATATTAACGTTGACTAACTTAAGTTATTCGTAACTAATATTTTCAGTTAATTACCTTTGTTGTACTAATATTGTATTCCGTTTTTCCTCAGTTAGTCAATTATAAATTGCTTTTATTTTCTGCAAAATGAGTTATACTGTTATTAAATCTTACAAACATGATTCAGGAGGATAAATACAAATGAAAAAACCTGTGATCGGCATCCTTGGTGCCCACATGTCAAATAACGGCGGCCCGGCTCCGGTACCTGCTGACTATGTAAATCATTCTTACTGTGCAGGTGTGGAAAATGCAGGAGGTATTCCTGTTCTTCTGCCTGTTTTAAAGGATCCCAAAGATTCAGATCCGTTGCTGGCCATGTGTGACGGACTTCTGATTCCCGGCGGTGTAGATGTAGATCCGCGTTTTTATAATGAAGATCCATCTGCACTTTTAGGCTCTATAGACTCAGCCATGGATCTTTTCTGGATCCACGCTGCAAAATACGCTTTAGAGCACAAAATGCCGGTCCTTGGTATCTGCCGCGGACTGCAGCTTGTAAATGTAGCTTTTGGCGGCAGCCTCTATCAGGATCTTTCCTATATGAACCCGGATCATATGCTCCACTCCCAGAAGCAGAACCGGGATCAGCTGATCCATCAGGTCAGCGTGGATGCTGACAGTTATCTGGCTTCTGTTTTAGGCACTGGATCTGTATATACCAATACCATGCATCACCAATGTGTAAAAACACCGGGAGAAGGATTAAAGATCACTGCACGCACTGCAGACGGTATCCCGGAAGCTATGGAAACAGCTGATGGTCAGTTTATCCTGGTGCAGTGGCATCCGGAAGAACTTCAGGACAGCGAACCTCGTATGCGTGGACTGTTTAAAGATCTGGTAGAAAAAGCAGCCAAATAAAGCAGAACAAAAAACGGATCTGATATAAAAAGCAGCATACCCAGTCTTCTGAACTTATTTCAGAAGCAGGTATGCTGCTTTTTTCACTTATACTAAAAACAAACACCAAACAGGCACTGTTACCAGGGAAAGCAATGTAGTAGATACAACGCAGCGGGTAGCAAATGTTTCATCTTTTTTATACTTAGAGGCTATGATCGCTGTAGTGCTGGCTGCCGGCATTGCCGCCAATACTACAGACACACCTGTTACCAGCTCATCTACTGCCGCAAGCCTGCATCCGATATACACCAGCAACGGGATAAATACCAGACGTATAAATCCATAGTAAATGGTGTCACGATCCACTATTTCTGTCAGTTTTACTCTTGATAAGATCACACCTACCAGGGACATTGCCAGAAATGTATTTGCACCGGCTATATTTTTTATGGTCACGTTCAGAACTCCCGGAAGCTGTATCTGGGTCACCATCATAATAAATCCGATCACTACAGCAAGAATACATGGATGAGTAGCTACTTTTTTGCAGAGCGTTTTCTTATCCGGTGCCTCTGTAAAATAAGTAAGGCCTACAGACCACATGAAAATACGCTGGGGGATCACATAAATGGATGCATACATCATTCCCATCTGTCCGAAAATCCCTTCCGCAATAGGATTTCCCAGAATTCCTGCATTAGAACAGATCGTAGCGTACTGCAGTACCTTTTTTCTGCTCTCGCCATAATGATTATAAAGGAACATTCCAAGAATGGAACTTCCGATCTGGATCACAACTCCTGCTATGGCGATCGTCATACAGGAAATGAGGATCTGATGGTTAAATTCGATCTGGAATGATTTCAGTATGCTTCCAGGAAGAGTGACATAGATCACCAGGTCTGTAAGGAGATTCTTTCCTTTATCATCCACCAGCCCCTTCTTCCCGAAAATATAGCCGATAAGCATAGTCAGAAACAGCATTCCCTGTGTCTGAAATAAGCCGGAAAAACTCATAAGAATTACCTCTATTCTTCTCTTTTGTCTGATGGCATGTAAGCCAATCCGGCTTTTATTCTAGCACACACTATATTTGTAAAACAAGTACCTGTTTGATCTGTTCGTTTCACTTATTTTGGTTAAACGCGCCAAAACCTGGGAATGCAGCAGCTGCTCCCAGCTCTTCCTCAATACGCAGCAGCTGATTGTATTTAGCTACTCTCTCACTTCTGCTTGGTGCACCGGTCTTGATCTGGCAGGTGTTTAATGCTACAGCCAGGTCTGCAATGGTGGTATCCTCTGTTTCGCCGGAACGATGAGATGCGATAGCTGTATAACCAGCCTTATGAGCCATCTTGATTGCCTCAAGTGTTTCAGAAACGCTGCCGATCTGATTTAACTTGATCAGAATAGAGTTGCCGCAGCCAAGGCTGATACCTTTGGACAGACGCTCTGTATTGGTTACAAACAGGTCATCACCAACTAACTGAACCTTGTCTCCCAGTTCCTTCGTCATCAGCTGCCAGCCTTCCCAGTCTTCCTCATCCAGACCATCTTCAATGGAATAGATCGGATATTTCTCACAAAGATCTTTCCAGTGCGCGATCAGTTCCTTAGAAGTAAACTTCTTTCCGCACTTAGGAAGGATATATTCTCCCTTTGTGCTGCCTTTCCACTCACTGGAAGCTGCATCCATAGCCAGTACAAAGTCTTTTCCAGGCTCATAACCTGCACGCTTTACTGCCTCTAAAATACACTGGATCGCTTCTTCATCGCTTCCAAGATCTGGTGCAAAACCGCCCTCATCACCAACAGAAGTTGCCAGTTTTCTTTCTTTTAACAATGCTGCCAAAGCATGGAATACCTCTGCACACCAGCGCAGTCCTTCTTTAAAACTTGGAGCGCCTGCAGGCATGATCATAAATTCCTGAACATCTACTGTATTGGCCGCATGAGCACCACCATTTAAAATATTCATCATAGGAAGTGGCAGTTTGTTTCCATTGACTCCCCCAAGGAAACGATACAGCGGGATCTGAAGTGCATTAGCTGCTGCCCTTGCACTTGCAATGGATACAGCCAAAATAGCATTTGCGCCTAATTTTGATTTATCTTTCGTTCCGTCTGCCTTGATCATAGCACGGTCTACAGCATAAACATCTGAAGGATCCATTCCCTTTAACACCTGAGAAATGACTGTATTTACATTTTCAACTGCTTTTAAAACACCTTTTCCGCCAAAACGGCTCTTGTCACCGTCCCGCAGCTCTAGGGCTTCAAATTCACCTGTGGACGCTCCGCTTGGGGCAGTTCCTCTTCCCACGATTCCGTCTGTAAGATAAACTTCTGCCTCTACAGTAGGATTGCCTCTTGAATCAATGATCTCTCTTCCGATTACTTTTTCGATTTCCAAATGCTTCATAATTTTGTCCTTTCTGGCAACGGAATTTTCCCTCTGCCGCTTATCATGCGCTCTGGAGGGAATTGGCCATGATCGATTCATGTTAGTTAGTTAGTTATTTCTAACCGTTAATATTTTAGCATAGCAGCGATGCAAACGCAATGCAGCTTATAGGGAAGTTTTTTCGTTACCGCACATGAGCAGGCACTTTGGGAACCGAAAGTTCCCTGCGATAACATAATGACAACGAAAAAAAGCAGGGCCTCCTGTGTATAGGTTGCCCTGCTCCATTGGATTTATTCTATTTGCTTTTTCTAAAAAAAGTGTTCCTTATTCTCCCAGCGTATAATTTCCATTTCCCTCTGCCACAATACAGCTGTTGAAAAATTCCGTTGCAGCCTTGATCAGATAACAGGTATCTTTTACACCTGCTGTCTCATAAGGAGAGTGCATTGCAAACTGTGGAAGTCCAATATCTACCGTATTTAAAGAAACATGAGCATTGGAAATATTTCCCAGCGTTGAACCGCCTGCAATGTCGGAACGATTGGTAAAGGTCTGTACCGGAACCTGTACTTTTTTGCACAATGCCTTGAAAACGGCTGCTGAAACAGCATCAGTGGTGTATTTCTGGTTTGCATTATATTTGATCACGATGCCTTCGTTGATTGCCGGACGATTAGTCGGATCTGCTACATCTGCATGGTTTGGATGTACTGCATGAGCATTGTCGGCAGAGATCATAAAGCTGGAAGCAACTGCCATAAGATACTGTTCTCTGGTTCGTCCCAAACTGTCGTTAATGCGCTCTAAAACATCCTTTAAAAAGGTAGAATCTGCGCCCTGTTTCGTTCCGCTTCCGACTTCTTCGTTATCAAAGATAGCAGCCACAGATACACTGGCACCATTCTCTCCTTCGATCACTGCTTTTACAGAAGAAAATGCGCACTGCAGATCATCCAGTCTTCCACAGGACAGGAACGTCTCATCTGCTCCCCAGATGGTTCCCGGCTGACGGTTATATAAGAACAGATCATGTCCTAAAATATCCTCTTCTTTTACGCCTGCAGCTTTCGCGATCAGAGACATAAATGTTCCTTTTGCTTCCATGCTGCCAAATACAGGAAGCATGTCTTTTTGCGCATTATAAGCATAACCGTCATTTACCTGACGGTTCATATGGATTGCCAGATTAGGGATCATCACCAGATCACGATCTACATTTACCAGCTTGGAAACCAGACGGTTTCCCTCCGATACAACCAGTCTTCCTGCAATGGATAATGGTCTGTCAAACCATGGAGCACAGATCATACCGCCATATTTTTCTACATTTAACTTAATGCAGCCAGCTGCTTCCATCTCTGGATTTTCCTTGATCTTAAAAGTTGGGGAATCGCTGTGGCTTGCCATGATCTGGAATCCTTTAAAATCCTTTCCCGGCACTTTAAAGGCGATCACTGAAGACTGATTACGGGTCACAAAATAGCGGCCGCCTGCTTTAAGCTCCCAGCATTCTTCCTCTTTTACTTCTGTAAAACCTGCTGCTGTAAGCATATCTGTTATATTTTTCACTGCATGGAAACAGGAAGGGCTGTTCTGTAAAAATGCAAGCAGTTCTTTTGCTGTTTCGTTGTAGTTTTCTCTTGTTAATTCCATAGTGTTAAAAATCTTCTCCTTAATTAACTTTTAAATATCACTTTCAAAAACCACGCCTGCACAGGCAGGCGGGTATGTACTCTTGTTATTTTTCTTTCATATAAGCCACTGCCTTGGAAAGCCCCATGCTGTTGGACCCCTTAAACAGCAGGCAGTCACCGGAAATTACATGGTCATCTAACCATTTTTCCAATTCTTCCAGACTTTCCACTTCTGTCAGCGGAATATCTCCCCCAGCCGTCTTTAAGCCAGTTCCGATCTCTTTTGCCAGCTCTCCGTAAAGAACTGCCTGATCTGTTGGATGTTCTTTTAAGAAAGCGCCCACTTCCTGATGGAATTTTACAGTGTCAGGCCCTAATTCTTTCATATCTGCAAGAACAGCGATCCGCTTTCCCTCACAAGGCAGAGAGCCAAGCACTTCAATTCCTGCTTTCATGGAAACAGGGCTTGCATTATAGCTGTCATCGATCACCGTTACACCATTCAGATGTAAGATCTGCTGACGGCCCTTAAAGCCTTCAAAACGGCAAAGGGGCTCTGCTGCTTTTTCCATAGAAATACCATATTCTCCGGCAACAGCTAAAGCTGCCAGTGCATTCTGTACCATATGGTTGCCCATGACCTGCAGACGCAGCTGCACTCTTTCTTCTCCATGGACTGCCGTAAACACAGGATACCCATCTTCTAAATGAAGATCTTCTCCTCTGTAATCACAGCCTTCAGAAAGTCCATACAAAACCTTCTTTCTGCCGCCCTGGGGAACTACATTTCTAAGAAGAGGATCATCTCCATTCAAAAATAAAGTACCATCCTCCGGCATTCCATCCTGGATATGCAGTTTTTCTTTTAAAATATTCTCCTGAGAACCTAACTGTTCAATATGAGCCACCCCAATATTGGTCATAACTGCGCAGTTGACCTTGGCTACATTGGCAATACGGGTCATTTCTCCCGGCTCACTCATTCCCAGCTCGATCACGCCGATCTCCGCATTTTCCGGTATCTCTGCAATGGTAATAGGAACTCCCACCTGACTGTTGCTGTTTCCAGGTGTCTTGTATACAAGAAAACCGGCACTTAAAGCAGCAGCTACCATTTCACGGGTAGTTGTTTTCCCCACGCTTCCGGTAATACCAACTAAGGGAAGAGAATGCACTTTCCTGCAATATCTTCCATAATCCTGAAGGGCTTTTTTGGTATCCGGAACAAAGATCCAGGCTGCAGCTTTTGCAGCTGCCTCTTTTTCTTTCTCTCCATTGCACTGGACAGTAATTGCTTCCTGAACTTCCGCTTCTGTTTTGTGACAGCTGGTAAACACCACTTTTGCGCCATTTCCGATCGCCATACAGATAAAATCATGTCCATCTGCTCTTTCCCCCACGATCGGCACAAACAGGTCATTTCCTGCCATTTTTCTGGAATCCAGGCTGATATGCTCTGCTGATGGGCCATCTCCTTCATGTATTAAAACTCCACCAACCGCTTCTGCAAGGGCTCTGGCTGTTATCTCTCTCATCTTTATGCCTTCTCTCCCAGTTCTTTCACTGTTTCTTCAATGACTTCACGGTCCAGGAAATGATGACGGACCCCATTGATCTCCTGGTAATCTTCATGTCCCTTTCCAATGACAGCTACCATATCTCCCGGCTGTGCCTGAAGGATACTGTAACGGATAGCCTCTCTGCGATCCGGGATCTCAATAAACTTTCCACCAGTCTTTTCAATACTTCCACGGATATCTGCAATAATATCTTCCACTTTTTCATAACGGGAATTATCCGCTGTAATGATGCAGAAATCTGCCATTTTTCCGCCGATCTCACCCATGGAATATCGACGGTCTTTGGAACGGTTTCCGCCGCAGCCAAAGACGCAGACCAGACGTTTCGGCTTATAATCCCGCAATGTGGATAACAAGCTTGCCATGCTCACTGCATTGTGGGCATAATCCACAAGAACGGTACATCGTGCACTGGTATAAACGATTTCCATGCGTCCGTTAACCCGGATATGCTCTAATGCATGACGGATCCTCTCCTTATCCAGGTTCAGGAAACTGCACACACTGACAGCTGCCAGAGCATTGACCACATTAAACAGGCCCGGGATACCCAGTCTTACTTCCATATCATATTTGCCGGAAATATGGAATTCTGTTCCCACGAAATCAGGCTGTGACACATAGCGAATGTCAGAAGCCGTAAAATCTGCTTCTTTTTCGCTGTAAGTGTAAAGTTCACAGTTGGCCGCCTTTATGATCTGCTCTGCATGCTCGTCATCTTTATTGACCAGGCCAATACGGCACATGTTAAGCAGTCTCGTCTTATAATAAAGGTATTCTTCAAAATCCGCATGTTCTCCCGGTCCGATATGATCTGGAGAGATATTGGTGAAAATGCCATAATCAAAGTACAGCCCGTCTGTACGGTGCATCTTGATCCCCTGAGAGGATACCTCCATTACTGCATATTCACAGCCGGCTTCCACCATCTGTGAAAACGCCTGATGCAGTTCATAGGATTCCGGTGTGGTATTTAAAGTAGGTGTTACCACATCTCCGATCACAGTACCTGTGGTACCGATCATTCCTACTTTCTTTCCTGCAGCCTGCAAAATAGCCCGGATCATATGGGTGGTAGTGGTCTTTCCCTTGGTTCCGGTAACACCGATCATCACCAGTTTTTTCGTTGGATGACCAAAACGGGCAGCAGAAAGAAGAGCCAGTGCATGGCGGCCTTCTTTCACCATGACCACCGTTACTTTCTTTAACTCATCTTCAGAAAGTCCGCTGCCTGCCAATTCTTCTTCTACAGGCCTTTCTGTCACAAGAACCGTCACACCTGCCTTTAATACCTGCGGGATAAAGCTGTGTCCGTCTGCACGGATGCCTTTCATTGCCACAAATACTTTGCCGGGAGCTGCTTTTCTGGAATCATAGATCACATCTTCTGTTTCCACGTCCACACTTCCCTGAAGCAGTGTGTATTCAAGTCCATTTAACCAATCACGAAATATCATGCTTTTAAACCTCTGTTTCTGCTATATTTGCCGGAAATCCCCTAAAGCAGGGATCCATCTTTTTAGAACAGACCGGTAATCTTTCCGTTTACTACATCAATGCCTTCTGCTGCCGGTTTCTTTGGAAGTCCCGGCATAGTCATGATGGAACCGGTCAGAACTACTACAAAGCCAGCACCGGCACAGACATAGGCATCTCTTACATTAATGGTAAAGCCAGATGGCCTTCCCAGTTTTGTCTGGTCATCAGACAGAGAATACTGAGTCTTTGCCATACATACAGGCAGATCACCAAAGCCCATTTCTTCAATACGTTTTAATGCCTTAGAAGCTGCCGGTGCATAGGAAACGCCGTCTGCTCCGTAAATCTCAGAAGCAATGGTTCTGATCTTCTCTTTTAATGGCATCTCGTCTGCATAGATCGGCTTAAAGTTTCCTCTCTTGTTTTCCAGAGTATTTAATACCTTTTCAGCTAAAGCGATGCCGCCTTCGCCTCCCTTTGCCCATACTTCAGCCAGAGCAAACTCGCAGCCTCTTTCTTCGCAGAAGCGCTTGATATAAGCATACTCTGCTTCTGTGTCTGTTATGAAGGAGTTTAAGGTAACAACTACCGGAACTCCGAATTTCTGGATATTTTCAATATGCTTCTCCAGATTTACGATGCCTCTCTTTAAAGCATCCAGATTTTCCTCAGAAAGCTGATCCTTTGGAACGCCGCCATTGTATTTCAAAGCTCTTACAGTTGCCACTAACACCACTGCATCCGGATGAATGCCTGCTTTGCGGCACTTGATATCCATAAATTTCTCTGCACCCAGATCTGCGCCAAATCCTGCTTCTGTAACAACAATATCACAAAGTTTTAAAGCCGTCTTGGTAGCACGTACACTGTTGCATCCATGTGCGATATTTGCAAATGGTCCGCCGTGTACTAAGGCACCTGTATGCTCCAAAGTCTGGATCATATTTGGCTTTAAGGCATCCTTCAGTAAAGCTGCCATGGAACCAACTGCATGAAGATCTGCTGCTGTTACAGGCTCTCCTGCAAAATTGTAAGCAACAATGATCTTTCCAAGGCGTTCTTTTAAATCATCCATATCATTTGCAAGGCAAAGGATCGCCATGATCTCAGATGCAACGGTGATCACAAAATGATCCTCACGTACCATGCCGTCAGCCTTTGCCCCAAGTCCAACCACTACATTTCTAAGCACTCTGTCGTTCATATCCAGACAGCGTTTCCAGAGGATCTGTCTTGGATCAATGCCAAGGGCATTTCCCTGCTGGATGTGATTATCAAGAAGGGCTGCTAACAGGTTATTGGCTGATGTAATAGCATGGAAGTCTCCTGTAAAATGAAGGTTCAGATCTTCCATAGGAAGTACCTGTGCATAGCCGCCGCCTGCTGCTCCGCCTTTGATGCCGAAGCAAGGTCCCAGAGAAGGTTCTCTTAAAGCGATAATGGCATTTTTGCCCATCTTTCCAAATGCTTCTCCCAGTCCTACAGTGATGGTTGTCTTTCCTTCACCGGTCGGAGTCGGATTAATAGCGGTTACCAGGACCAGCTTGCCATCTGGACGGTCTTTTACCTTTTCCCACAGATCATCTGTAAGCTTTGCCTTATATTTTCCATAAAGCTCCAGATCATCCTCTCCAATGCCATAGTTGGCTGCCACTTCCTTAATTGGCTGCATTACCGCTTCCTGTGCGATCTCAATATCTGTTTTCATAAGTACTTCCTCCTTGATGAATTATCTTCCCTGTTCAAGCAGCTCTTCAAACTGCTCCGGGCTCATTAACACTTTTCTTGGTTTGGTTCCTTCTTCTTCTCCTACTACTCCGGCTTCTGCCAGCTGATCCATAATACGGGCCGCACGGTTAAAGCCGATCTTAAAGACTCTCTGAAGCATACCGATGGATGCTTTGTCTTTTTCTATGATAAATTTACCTGCCTGAGCAAAATATTCATCCCGTCCGGCTGAGGAACTTCCGCCATCAGAAGCAGGCGCAGCCACACGGCTTATCACATCTTCACTGTACTGGGCTGTCAGACCCTGTTCTGTTAAAAATTCTACGACCCGTCCCACTTCCTCATCAGATACAAAAGCGCCCTGAACACGCTGAGGTTTCGGGAAACCTGCCGGATAAAAGAGCATATCGCCCTTTCCAAGAAGTTTTTCTGCACCGTTCATATCGATGATGGTTCGGGAATCAACACCGGAAGAAACAGCAAATGCAATTCGTGACGGAACGTTTGCCTTGATCAGGCCGGTGATAACATTCACAGACGGTCTCTGTGTCGCGATCACCAGATGGATACCAGCAGCACGGGCCAACTGGGCCAGACGGCAGATAGAATCTTCCACTTCACCTGGCGCTACCATCATAAGGTCTGCTAACTCATCGATGATAATAACGATCTGAGGCAGTTTCTTTGGCTTTTTATCATCCGGTATATCCGCCAGCTTGTCTATTTTTTCATTGTAACCCTTTAAGTCTCTTACATTGCAGTCTGCAAACTTCTTGTAACGGTCTGTCATTTCTGCAACCGCCCAGTTTAAAGCCCCTGAAGCCTTCTTCGGGTCTGTAACCACCGGGATGAGCAGATGCGGGATACCATTGTATACACTTAATTCTACTACCTTCGGGTCTACCATGATCATCTTTACATCCTTTGGATCAGATTTAAAGATAATGCTCATGATCAGGGTGTTGATACATACAGATTTACCGGAACCCGTAGCACCTGCGATCAGAAGATGGGGCATCTTGGCAATATCTGTAACAACTACCTGTCCGCCAATGTCCTTACCAACAGCAAAAGCAAGGCGGGATTTATGGTTCTTAAAGGAATCAGAATCCAGAAGCTCTCTTAAATATACAATATTATTCTCTTTATTTGGTACCTCAATACCTACTGCAGACTTGCCTGGGATCGGCGCCTCAATACGGATATCCGCTGCTGCAAGGCTCAGCTTGATATCGTCTGTAAGACCTACGATCTTGCTGACCTTTACGCCCTGCTCCGGCAAAAGCTCATACCGGGTAACAGAAGGTCCGCAGCTGATATTGGTAACAGTGACACCTACTCCAAAATTGTGCAGCGTCTGCTGTAATTTAATGGCTGTAGCCTTGTATTCATCTTCAGAAAAAGCATTCTCATTGCGCACCGGCTTCTTTAACAGATCTGTCGGCGGGAATATGTATTCTTTTTCCGGCTCCTTTTTTGCGATCTCCTGTGCAACTGATTCTGCCGACTCACCATCTGACTCTGTGATCGTTGCTTTCACATTGGATGATCTTGGTGCCATAAATGGATCTGGCTTCGGTGCAGAAGCTGCTGCCTCTGCCGCCCGTGTACTTTCTAACTTTTTCTTCAGCAGATCCGTCTCTGTCTCGATCACTTTTCCTGACGCAGTCACCACCTGTTTTTTGGCTTCCGGAACATAAATTGCGCCGGATGCCGCCATGAAAGGGTCAGGAGCAGCTGTAGCATCCGGTTTTGGATCCCATGGAGATTCTTCCTCTGTATCATCCTCTATATCGGCATTTACTTCATGAGCTTTTTCCTCATTGTTTGTCATTTCGAAATCATGAGTATTTTTCTCATAGTCATGATGCTCATATGTATCTTTCTCGCAAGTATCATATACAGCTTCTGTATCATTTTCTCTTTCAATATCAGACAGACTGACTGTTTCTTCTGAAAGATCCTCATCCCATGGCGTATCGTCTACAGGCACTGTATGAAGTTCCTTGGGAACTGGTTCTTCTTCCTGCACAGGATTTCCTGAAACAGCAGATACCTTCTGTTCCCAGGCAGTTGCCCGGCCTGAAGTAAAATCAGGTGCCGGGATCTCCATTTCCTCTAAAGTTCTTCTGTCTTTTGGAACGTGAATGGTCTCATACTGGGCTTCCAGCTCATCTGCCAGAGCCTGAGCCTCATCCTTAGGCTTGTCATAACCGGCCGGCATCTGGATCCGCCCTCTGAACTCATCTGCCGGGGAAGGCATTTCTTCCTCTTCTTCATAAATAACTCTGTTTTTACCCGTAGCAGACGGCTTTTCTTTTATGCGTCCCTCTGCCCCATCTTCCTGCTCATCCTCTAAAAGATCTGCATATCCGGCTTCGTCAATCGATTTGTTTTCCGGAACCTTTTTACCAGCTGCTGCCGGTTCTCCGGTTAATTCTTTCTGGAAAGCTTCTTCATCATACTGTGCATCTTCCGGCACAGGACGTCTGCCCTCTTCCATCGCCGTCAGCCTGGTGGCATTTAAGTTGACTCCGCGGACTCTCTGCTCTTCCCGTAAGAGTTTCCTCTCTTCTGCTCGCTGAGCATGGATCTCTTTTCGTCTGTCCATATCTTCTCTTGCATACTGATATGCCCGGCCGCTGCCCTGCTTTACCGCAGATACAAAGGACTTTCCGGTAATACATACCATACATATAATAAGAAGTACCAGAAATACAAGATATGCGCCTGCTCTTCCTACGAAAAACATAAGAGTTGAAGCTAATGCTCCGCCTACCAGTCCGCCTCCTGCGCCTCCTGCTGCCCCATCTATATAGAACTGAGTAATGGAACCATCCTGAGGCATCTTTCCAAAAAGCAGCTGGAATAACCCGCAAAGTGTGATCATAGTGCCGATCACAGCTCCTAATTTAATAGCTGCATGGATATTTCCCTGGTTTGATAAATGAAAGCAGGTTCCTACAAAAATAAGCAGCGGCAGCAAATAACCTAAAATGCCAAACAAACCTAACTGCACGCTCTTTAATATCTCACCTACAATACCGCACAAACCAAAATTGCTTAAAAATAAAAGGATCGCAACTGCAAAAGAACAGATAATGATCACTTCCGCCTTCATAAATCCCATATCATCTTCTTCATAGACCGGTTCCTGTACCCGTCTGGAAGAACTGTTCTTTCCTGTAGAAGTATTTCCCTGTTTTTTCCCTCTGCTGCTTCCTGTTGTCTCTTTTTTCGCGGTACTTCCCCTTGGTCTCCCTGGTTTTCCCGTTTTCCCCTGTTGTTTCTTTACTGAATCAGCCACAGATCATAGCCTCCTATTTTCATGCCTCGCCTTCAAGAACATATGTTCTTTAAAAATAAGGACTATTAACAGTATACAAAAAATTCTTAAGAATTGCAACGTTTTTGAGCTTTCCTAACCAGCGGGCTGACCTATGTACAGTAATGCAAACATCCCTGAAAGCCTTATGAAAGATTTTCCGTAAAAAACCGATATGCATTGTCAAAGGACAGTTTATCCACTACTTTCCGGCTGATCCCATGTTTCACCAGATATTCCCCATAAGCAGCTGCACCATAAGGAGTTCCTATGGACGGGTCACAGGTGACACCGCCATCCAGATCCATACCCCAGGCGATCACATCTTCACCTCCCAGCTCTAACATCCGGTCAATAAGCCGCAGCAGCTGTTCCTTCTGACCTGCTCCCAGATCATCCGGCTCTGTTAAAAATTTGGAATAGATATTGATGCCGCAAAGTCCTCCTCTTGCCACGATCTCCTTAAACTGATCTTCCCTCAGATTGCGGCTGTGGCTGCATAAAGACCTTAAATTAGAATGAGAAGCAACAAAAGGCTTTGCAGAGCAGTTTAACAGATCCTCAAAACCTGCATCATTTAAATGGGAACAATCCACGACCATCCCCACTTTTTCCATACGGCGGACAACTGCTTTTCCAAAGTCTGTAAGCCCCATTTCCGATTGGGAACCGCTTCCCAACTCATTGATCCCATTCCAGGTCAGTGTCATCATTTTGAAATTTAATTTTGCAAAATGATCCACATTTTCCAGTTTTCCGCCCAGTGCTGCACCGCTTTCAATGGAACGGATAAAAGCCCATTTTCCTTCTTTTAAAATAGGATCCAGATCAGACATATCTTCTACCAGCGCCGCCCGGTCTGAAACCTTCTGCAGCGCCTCTGTCATATATTCATAATATCCGTTGGTAAAATCCACAGCTTCCTGGCCTCTTAAATGATCCGGCAGCCATACAGCCAGAAACTGTACTGCTTTTTCCAGCTTTTCCTGCCCCTTCATTGTAAACTGTGTAGTGCTGTTATCAAAGGTTTCACCATGTTTTTTTAATGCTTCAATGGTATCGCAGTGTAAATCAAAAATTTTCATTTTGTCCTCCCCTTTGCCTGATTCTCGTTTACCATACATTCACAGGCTAATGACTTTCTCTTTATAGTTTACACTGCCCTGTTAAAAATTAAAACCCCTGTTTTTCATCGATCATTTCATACAACTTTTTTAATGCTTCCCTGATACCTCCCACTTCATTAATAAGCCCTGCGTCTACCGCTTCCTGACCAACCAGCACTGTCCCTAAATCCCTTGTAAGCATTTTTGTGTTATGCATCAATGCCCGCAGCTGATCATAGGCAATATCTGCATGAGTGGATACAAAATTCAGGATCCGGTCCTGGATCATTTCAAAATATTCATAGGTCTGCGCTGTACCGATCACCATACCGCTCATACGCACCGGATGGACCATCATAGTGCCGGAAGGCACAATAAAAGAATAGTCAGAAGCTACAGCCAGGGGCACACCGATGGAATGGCTTCCTCCTAAAACCAGAGAAACTACCGGGATACTCATGGATGCGATCATTTCCGCAATGGCAAGTCCGGCATCCACATCACCGCCGGATGTATTTAAAAGAACCAGCATCCCTTCAATGGCCGAATCATCTTCGATCCGGGCCAGAGCCGGCAGCACATGATCATATTTCGTTGTCTTGGTATTTCCCGAAGCATTTTCATGCCCTTCCACTTCTCCGATAATAGACAGCAGATGGATCCGCCGTTTCCCCTCATTTCCCTCTAAAGTCATCTGACCCCAGTTTTTCAGATGGGCATCTTCCTTCTCTTCAATCTCTTTTTCCTGTATTTTCCTCTCCTGATCTCCCACTATCCCGTTATCATCCCGTTTTATTTCTTTCTTATCTTTCTGATTTTTACTCATAAAAAAGACCGTCCTTTCTGTGCCGGTATTAACGGCTGCATAAGGACAGTCTTTCCTGTTTTTATATATTTTATTTATTAATCCAGCATACTGCGGATCGCTACCGGTGTACGGTAATTCCAGGTAGACGTTTTAATACCGCTTCTGCGGCTGGCTGCGTGTACGATACGGCCATTTCCAATATAGATCGCTACATGGTTTACCTTTCCGTTGCTGCCTGCATAGAAGATCAGATCACCTGGCTGCATGGTAGCTGAAGTAACTTTCTTTCCCATCTGGGCCTGAGAACCGGAATAATGAGGCAGAGACACGCCAAATTTTTCCATCACTCTCATAGTAAAGCCGGAACAGTCAACACCATTGGTCAGACTGGTACCGCCCCATACGTAGCGGTTTCCTACAAACTGAAGGGCATAATTTACAAGCTGTGAACGTCGGGACTGCTTTGTACTGGAACCGCCGCCGGAGGAGCCATTGTCCTTTGAAGGCGTAAACTTAATGGCTTCGTTTAAGGCATAACGGACTTCTACATTGTTGTCACGGGTAGAGATATATGCTTTTTCATCTCCATCCTGACTGCCATCCTCTGCATCTACAGAACCCAGGTCGATCTGTACCCAGCCATCCTGCTGGTCTACTACCGGGTAACGTTCATCTTTGACGATCTGTGTCCAGATCTTGGAATCTGTATTTGGCTCTACACGAACATTTAACACATCTGTTGTGATGATCGCCATCTGGGCGGCATTCTGCATTGCCAGGTCTTTTGCTTCCTGGCCCGTTGCGATCAGTTCCGGATCAGCTGCAATATAGCCGGTTACTGTACCGGATTTGATCTTATACCAGCCATCTACAGTCTCAATAATATCACCGGCTGCCTTACTGGTCAGCTTACCAATTACATTATCATCACCTTTATTTTCCGGTGTACTGCGCACATTCATATAACCGCTCTTTTTAAAAATAACCAGATTATCATACTGATTAATCGCCTGTGCCTTCAGATCCAGTTTACGTCCCTCATTTAAGACATATTTTACTTCACAATAATCAGCAGAAATATAACCGCCGTTTATCTGGATCCAGCCATCTTCTTCTGAAAGCACCTCATAACGCTCTGCCGGAAGTGCCTGACCTACGATCTCTGAATCCTTGCTTGCTCCGCTGCGGATATTCAGATTATCATTTTCTGTCATGATAATGGCACGTTTTTTTACAAGACCTTTTGCCAGTTCTTTTGCTTCCTCTCCTGTTACCAGGTACTGGCTGCTGATATAACCTTCAATGCCGCCGGAGGTAATATGACTCCACTCGCCCTCTTCTCCAAGGACTTCGCAGGCACCGTCTCCGGAGATCTTTCCTATGATATTTCCCTTCATATCCGGGGTTTCACGGATATTTACATAACCGGAAACCTGGACAATACCCAGATTCTGGTACGCATCAACAGCCTCCTGTATCTCCTGCTCTTCTTTTGCTTTTTCTTCCTCTTCTCTTGCAGCATTAGAAGCACTGGCTGCTTCCAGCCCGGTTCCCGGCTCGTCAATCACGTTTTCGCTGCCGCCACGGGCAACCCGACCTGATACTGCTGACTTTACATTTATCACTGCCAGCACAATGATCCCGATCAGTACCACTGCTGCCAGAGCCATCAGAATATATCTGGGATCCCATTTCTGATTTCGGTTCCTTCTCGCCTTGTTCAAACGAGATATATAGTCCTTATTTTCACTCATTGCTTATTTCTCCTGTCGTTTCTAGATCCAGCTATAAATATGCGCCTGACCTGTTTCCCTGCGTCCACAGCATCCTATGCGCACTTTACATATGAGTATAACATAAAATCTCTATCAAAAAATGAACAAACTATTAAATATATTAAAAAATATTGCCCGAGAAGGCTATATACCATACGTATACATCCCCCTCGGGCAACAAAATATATTTGCATTTTCTATTTTGCCAGCATCATACGGTCATTGGAGAATTCCTCACCGCTTGCTTCGGAGAACTTCTCTAACAGATCTTCCACTGTCAGTTTCTTTTTCTCCTCACCTTCCACATCATAGATAATGTGACCGCTGTTCATCATGATCAGGCGGTTGCCGATCTGGATCGCATCCTTCATGTTATGGGTAACCATTAATGCAGTCAGATGCTGTTCATTTACCATCTCTTCTGTCAGTTCCAGAACTTTTCTGGCTGTTTTCGGATCAAGGGCTGCTGTATGCTCATCTAACAGAAGCAGCTTCGGGCGCTTCAAAGTAGACATCAGCAGTGTCAGAGCCTGTCTCTGTCCGCCGGAAAGAAGTCCTACTTTAGACGTCAGACGGTCTTCTAGTCCCAGCCCCAGTCTTAAAAGCAAATCTCTGTAAAGCTTTCTTTCATTATTATTAATACCTGGTTTTAAGGTACGAAGAGTTCCTCTTCTTAAAGCCAGAGCCAGATTTTCCTCAATTCCCATAGTAGCAGCTGTTCCATTCATAGGATCCTGGAATACGCGTCCTAAGAAAGCTGCTCTCTTATACTCCGGAAGCTTTGTTACGTCTTTATCATCAATGATGATCTGGCCTTCATCTACCGGCCATACACCTGCAATCGCATTCAACATGGTAGATTTACCAGCGCCATTGCCGCCGATGATGGTAACGAAATCTCCCTCTTTCAGTGTAAGGTTTAAATCCCTTAACGCCTGTTTTTCATTTACTGTGCCTTTATTAAAGGTTTTAGATACATGTTTGATCTGAAGCATCAGGCTTTACCTCCTTTGGAACCCATTGAAAAATAACGTGCTTTCCATGTAGGGATCGCCAGGAAAACAGCTACCACTGCTGCTGAAAGCAGCTTTAACCGGTCGGTATCGATTCCCAGCCAGATTACCACCTGAAGTACCAGATAATAAATAATGGAACCAAAAGCAACGCTTAAAAGACGTAAACCAAAGTTTCTGAAGATCTTTCCGAAGATCGCTTCTCCGATGATAACAGCTGCCAAACCGATAACGATGGCTCCACGGCCCATATTGATATCTGCAAAGCCCTGATACTGAGAAAGAAGCGCTCCTGAAAGAGCCACCATGCCGTTAGAGATCATCAGACCCAGAACACGGTTAAAATCAGTGTTAATACCCTGAGCTCTTGCCATCTTGTCATTGCAGCCAGTTGCACGGATGGAACAGCCAAGCTCAGTGCCGAAGAACCAGTAAAGGATAATGATCAGCACAACGATGATCAGGGATACTAAAAGAATAGTATTTTTAAAGAGAGGCACATTGCGGATAAAACGTAAAGATACAAGCAGGTTATATTTATCTACGTTGATAGCCTGATTCGCCTTTCCCATTATTTTCAAGTTAATAGAATATAATCCCAACTGTGTAAGGATACCGGAAAGGATAGCCGGAATCCCCATAAAGGTATGTAAAAGTCCGGTAACGCAGCCTGCTGCCATACCTGCCAAAAGTGCTGCCGCCATGGACACCCATACATTCTGTCCCTTTAACATCATCATAATACACACAGCACCGCCGGTACATAAAGATCCGTCTACGGTCAGATCTGCAAAATCCAGTATACGAAATGTAAGATAAACACCAATTGCCATGATGCCCCAGATCAGACCCTGAGCTACTGCACCAGGAAGAGCATTTAATAAATTCATTATATTCATTGTTTTTCCCCTTTAGACAGCATACAGCAGGAAGCTTTATCTGCCTTCCCGCTGTGTCTGCCACGAAAGTTTTTTATTGCTGTTGTTCAGCCTTGCATCTTCTTGCCCGCCTGCGGCGGACAAGAAGCTTTGGACGTCCGTCTTATGAAGATTTAGTGCCAAAAGAACTTATGAAAACAAGTTTTCAACGTACTTTTGACCCTAAATCTTCGCAAGGCTGAATGGTTACTTTTTATTCTTCAATGGCTACATAATCATCTGGAACTGTGATACCCAGGGCATCGCAGATGGTCTTGTTGTACTTCTTTGTAAACTGAGGTGCATACTCGATCGGCATCTCAGAAACATTTGCCTCACCTGTAAGGATCTTAACTGCCATCTTGCCAGTTGCAACACCCAGATCATAGTAGCTGATGGAAAGAGTTGCAACACCGCAGCCGGAGCAGATGCCCTCTTCTCCTGCGATCACAGGAACCTTTGCAGGCTGGCAGATATTATTGATGATCTCTGTGTTTGCTGCTGCTGTATTGTCAGTTGGGATGTAGATCACATCACTGTTGCCTGCTGCGTTAGTAGTAATGGTTGCAAGGTCGTTGGAATCAGAGAATGCATAGTATTCGCAGGTATATCCCATTTCTTCCAGAGCTGCCTTTACGGTATCTACCTGATACTGGGAGTTAGCTTCTGCGGAGCAATATAACAGTCCTACATTCTTTGCATCCGGGAACAGTTCGTGAAGCATAGCTGCCTGCTCATCTAATGGAGCCAGGTCAGAAGTACCGGAAATATTTCCGCCTACTAAACCGTCAAAGTTGTCAATGCCAAGTGCTACACCGTATTCTGTAACAGCTGTTCCTAAAACAGGGATCTCATTGGTTCCTGCCTGTGCTGCCTGAAGAGCCGGAGTTGCATTTGCAAGGATCAGATCTACCTTATTGGAAACAAAGCTGTTGATGATAGTAGAACAGGTATTGGAATCACCCTGTGCATTCTGTTCATCAAAGGTAACTGCATCACCCAGCGCATCTGTTAATGCATCCTTAAATCCCTGGGTAGCTGCATCCAGAGCTACGTGCTGTACCAGCTGGCAGATGCCTACGTTATAGGTCTTTCCATCTGTGGTAGCCTCTGCACCCTTTGCCTCTTCGGAGGAAGCTGCCTCTGTTGCTGCTTTGGAAGCTGCTGCTGTAGTAGCTGTGCTGCCAGAACCGCCGCATCCGGTCATAGATGCTGCACATGCTGCTGCTAATAATACTGACATGATTTTTGTAGATTTTTTCATAATACCGTCCTCTTTTCGCTCAAAACTCATTCGTTTTACACGAATTACAGATATGATACTACAAAAAAACCGCCTCGTCAATTTTATTGCTTTAAATTTCTTAGAATTTAAAGCAATAAAGCGTTTTTCGTCATTTTTACCAATAGATTTTCCATTTTTTTACAGATCCTGCCAGTTTAATGGAATCGTCACTATAAATTCTGTTCCTTCTTCCAGCTGTGAAGTAACACGTATGGTTCCGTGATAAAAATTAACAATATGTTTTACAATAGAAAGGCCCAGTCCTGTACCGCCCTGTTTCCTGCTGCGTCCCTTATCCACCCGGTAGAAACGTTCAAAGATCCTGTCAAGACTTTCCTGTGGGATGCCAACGCCATTATCCCGCACACGGATAACCAGATCTTCATCTTTTTCCCGGATATTGACCCATATCTGACCTCCGGGCCGGTTGTATTTGACCGCATTGCTCACCAGATTGGACAAAAGTTCTTTCATCTGCTGAGGATTCGCCTTAATGCATAAAGGCTGGCAATCGCAATGTATAAAAACCTGCCCCGATGCAGCTGCCGGTTTCAGACTGTCTGTGATCTCATCTAACAGCACACTGATCCTTACATCCGAAACCACTACTTCTGCATCCTTTGCTTCCAGTCTGGAGATCATCAGGATATCGTTAATAAGTCCGGCCATATTAATGGCTTCCTTTTTGATCCGTTTGATAAAATCCATTTTCATGTTCTCATCCTGGACCATACCGCTTTCCATCAGTTCCGCATATCCCTGAATAGATGTGATCGGGGTTTTTAATTCATGGGATGCATTGCTGAAGAACTCCTGACGGATCTGTTTTTCCTTGTCAATCCGGTTGAGATAGTCTTTTACATTTTTAGACATTTCCATTGTAGTCTCTGCGATCACATTCAGCTCCGGATATTGGCATTTTTCAAAATGCAGTTCTGTATAATCGCCTTTGTAATCTCCTCTTACCTTTGACATCTCTGTCGCTATATTGCTTAAAGGTCTTGTCACAGAATCCACAAACCGCTTAGACACTACCAGCGCACAGACAAGAGCCGCCAAAAAGCTGAAAAGCGCCGCAGGAAGGAGCATGGTAAGATATTCCGTGGCACCGGAATACGGCACGGAAACACGGATGATCATATCGGAGCGGGCAGACTTATAGGCCACATATAAAAGTTCCTTTTTTAAGGTATAAGAATAACGTCTGGCAGAACCGTTTCCCTTATCAAGAGCCTGGACTACTTCTTTTCTGCTTAAATGGTTGTCAAGTTCAGAAGGATCTGCATCTGAGTCAGAAACTACCGTTCCATCTGTGCGGATCAGCGTTACGCGGCTGGGATTTCCAGCGGTAAAGGCTTCCATCCTCTGCACCTGCTGTGAAAGATCTCCTTCATAATCCAGAGTCTGATCCAGCATTTCCAGGGTATAAAGCATATCCTTTCCTGTGGTATTTAATATGGTATTGCGGCTGGCAATATAAAAGATGACGCTGTTGATACACAGCGCCGCTAAAAGTACAAAGATAAATCGTTCCAGTATGGCTTTCCTCATATTTTATCCTTCCTGACGTACCAGTCTGTATCCTACACCACGGATCGTTTTTATGCAGGAACTGCCCTTTTCCCCTAATTTCTGACGCAAAGTACGGATATGCATATCCAGTGTTCTGGTCTCTCCGTCATATTCATAGCCCCAGACCTGATTTAAAAGTTCATCTCTTGTTACCACACGGGACTGATTTTCCAGCAGATAGACCAGAAGTTCAAATTCCTTTAAAGTCAGTTCACATAAATGACCTTCGCTGGTGACTTCCCTGGTTTTTTTATTAACCACAATGCCCTCATAACTAAGTACATCTTTCTTTTCTTCCCTTTTCACCCGGCGCAGCAGACTGCGGATCCTTGCAGAAAGCTCCAAAACTCCAAAGGGCTTTACCATATAGTCATCTGCTCCGCAGTCAAGACCTACTACTTTATCCAGTTCCTTTTCTTTCGCTGTTAAAAGCATAATAGGAAGTTCCCTCAGGCCATCTGTCTGGCGGATCTTGCGGATCGCTGTAACTCCATCCATCCCCGGAAGCATCCAGTCAAAAATAGCAAGAGAAGGCGCCGCTTCTTCGATCCGTGCCAAACCTTCTTCCGCGGTTTCAAAGCCCTCCGCCTCATAACCAAAACCTTCCAGTGCTATTTTTAATAAATTGCGTATGTTTTCATCGTCTTCGATGATATAGATCCTGTCCATTTTACTCCTCATCTTTCCCCGTTTTTTCCCATGTATATGCAAAGATCACTGGCATATCTTCCAGAAAGCCGCAGTACCCGGTTATGTTCTTATTTATCAGCATATCACAGTCATGTAAAAACAAAAACAGTCAAATGTAAAATTTATGTAAAACTTTACATTTGACTGTTGATGTTACAGTTATTCACTTCTAAGAGCATCAATAGGGTTTAAATTCGCTGCCCGTCTTGCCGGCATATATCCAAAGAACAGACCAATCGCCACTGACACTCCAAAAGAAACGATCACTGCCGTTAACGTAGGGGATGCAGAGATACCGATCAACGCTCCTACTGCCTTTGTCGCAATACAGCCGATCAGTATTCCTACCAGGCCGCCTAAGGAACTGGTCACAGCTGCTTCTATAACAAACTGCTGTAAAATGGTTCCCTTGTCAGCTCCCAGAGACTTTCGGATACCGATCTCTCTGGTACGTTCTGTTACAGATACCAGCATAATGTTCATAACTCCTACACCTGCAACAAGAAGAGAAATTCCTGCAATGCCTCCTAACATACCACTCATCAGGCTGATCTGGTTATTTAAGTTATCCAGCATTTCGCTCATGGCTGTCACTCTGTACAGATCACTGTCCTTAAAAGTTTCATACAGGAAATTCTGGATCAGCGTCTTTGCCGTATCTGCATTGTCTGTATCAGATACAGTCAATGTATAGCTGCTGATATTAGCACTTCCTGCAAGACTGGTGGCTACACTGTAAGGGATCCATACAAAATCATCTGTTCCCCCGTCTTCCATGTCATCCTCATCCTGGGCTTCTACTACACCAACTACCTTAAACGCATAGCCGTTGATCTTTAAAGTATCGCTTATGGCCTTATCTGCACTTCCAAATAATTCCTGGGCTACATAAGCGCCGATAACGCACACCTTCTGCCGGGAAACAATATCAGAATATGCAATATTCCTTCCAACCTGGAGTTTATAATCCTTCATCTCCAGATACTGCTCGCTTCTGCCTGCCACGCTGGTAGATGTCATGGAGTCATCTCCCTTTTTAATGGTAGCAGAAAGGGATACATTGGGACTGATGCCGTCAAACATATCACCATGTTCATCATAAAACTCATACATCTGATCCACATCTACCGTACGGGAAGTAAGGTTCGTCACATTTACGTTGATCTGATTAACACCCATACTGGCAAAACTTTCTACTACGCTTCCCATATATCCATTTACCAGGCTCACCAGGATAATAACCGCTGCCACACCGATGATGATACCCAACAT
This sequence comes from uncultured Clostridium sp., assembly GCA_900543885.1. Lineage (GTDB taxonomy): Bacteria > Bacillota > Clostridia > Lachnospirales > Lachnospiraceae > Enterocloster. The sequence goes on along the minus strand of UQTA01000004.1, from coordinate 52,321 downwards.
AGTCAGGAAGGAACGCATTTTATTGCCCCATATGCTTTTTATGGCCAGTTTAAAGGATTGCAGCATAATCTTTTACATCTCCGTCAAATATTTTGTGTCCATCTGCAATGCGCACCACTCGCTTTGCCTCCAGGGCAATGGAATTATCATGGGTGATCATTACAATGGTATTTCCTTCTTCGTTTAACTGCTTCAGGAAGTTTAACACTTCCCGGCTGGTCTTTGAATCCAAAGCTCCCGTTGGTTCATCCGCCAGGATCAGGGACGGGCTTCCCGCCAGCGCTCTTGCAATGGATACACGCTGCTGCTGGCCGCCGGATAACTGGTTTGGCATATTTTTCCATTTATCAGCCAGACCTACTTTCTCCAGCGAAGCCATAGCCCGCTGCTTTCGCTCTTCGCTTCCCACTCCCGCATAGAGAAGGGGGAGTTCCACATTTTCCAGAAGATTTAGCTTTGGAAGAAGATTATACTGCTGAAAGATAAAGCCGATCATCTTGTTACGGATCTTTGCCAGCTGCTTGTCTTCCATTTTGCTCACATCTTCTCCACCCAGATAATATTCTCCTTTGGTAGGTACATCCAAAGCTCCGATAATATTCATCAATGTGGATTTTCCGCTTCCCGATTTACCTACAATGGCAACAAATTCACCTTTGTCAATGGCTACGCTTACATCATCGTTAGCCCGTACTTCTTCACCGCCAAGATAATAGATCTTAAAAATGTGGCGCAGGTCGATCAGGTGTTTTCCTGGTTTTTCCTGATCTGTATTCTCTGTATTTTCAGATATTGTCTCTGCATCTTTCTGTTTTTCTTCCGTGGAATCTGCCTCGGTATTTATATCTTGAGTTTTTTTCTCATGAGTTTTTTTCTCTTGTTTCCACAAACGAAACATAAAAACTCCTTTCATATTTAACACTGCTCTGCTCTTTGTGGATAACCTGTTACTGTTCTTTTTCTGCAGCTGATCACCCTATCTTGGTGCTCCGCTGTTTCCGCCGCGGCCGCCGCTATTTCCACTATGATTTCCGCCTCCGCTTGGCGGGCCGCCCATTCCTCCAGGACCACCCATACCGCCTGGGCCGCCCATAAAGAAGTTATTAGAACTGGTGCTGGATTTTGCCACATAGACAACATCCCCTTCTGACAATCCACTTTTAATCTCTACATAAGAATCATTGGTCAGACCTGTCTCTACTGCTACTGCCTTGAAACCTGCCGGAACCGGTCCCTGCTGTTCTTTTACAGAATCATCTTTTAAATAAACCTGGTTGCCTCTCATCAAAGCATCCACAGGGATCGTAATCACATCTGAAGCCTCTTCCAAAGTGATCACGCCATCTACATTCATGCCAGGAAGCAGATTGCCTGCCTCATCCATGGTCACAGTCACCGGATAGGTGCTGACACCATTTGAATAACTGCTTTCAAGACTCACATTTGTAACCGTTCCTGAAAAAGTCTGTCCCTCAAAAGCATCGGCCGTTACCGTTACTTTCTGTCCCACTTTTACACTCTGGATGTCCAGCTCATCAATGGACATTTTAAAGGTCAGGGCAGACAGGTCATAGATGGTAGCCAGTGTCGTTGTAGTACTGGTATTTCTGGTAATGTTATCTCCCACTTTAAAGTTCTTGGTGATCACCTGACCGGAAATCGGTGCAGTAATGGTATAATTATCATAATTATCCTGTGTGCTCTCCAACTTGCTCTGAGCTGACTCTACACTTTCCTGCGCCTTATCTAAGGCATCCTTATAATTGCGCATCAGTTTTTCTGCTGTGCGGGAAGTCATACGGAAGATGGGAGTTCCCTTGGTCACATAATCTCCTTCATGGACCAGAAGTTCCTCTACTTCTACGCTCACGGTAAGATCTGCATTCATAGTCGTATCTGTAGAAGCCTTAAAAGTTCCCTCTTCACTGCCTGTAAACTCACCGATCTGGGCAGAAGCTGCTGTAGAAGTGGTAAGTCCGCCTGGGTTATTTACAGAAATCGTCACATATTTTACCAGACGGCCGCCGGAAAGAGTCTCTTCTCTGTTTGCCACTGCCTTAACAATTCCTTCGATCTGCTCTCCTGAATCCACCAGTGTAAGAACAGCCGTACTTCCCACCGGGATCATTTCTGTCTCTCCGCTTAAGAAAGGAATGCGGATCTCCATCAGATCATCACTGTAAATATCTGCAAGTTTTGTATTTCCGCTGACTTTATCTCCCACACTGATATACAGTTCCTTGATATAACCAGTATCTGTCGCTTTATAAGTATTTCCGCTGTAATCAGACACAGCCTGATTATAATCCTCTAAGGCATCCGCATAAGAAGTCTGGGAACGGGTAACGGAATTCTGGGCACTGTTCAGATCCGTATCCATGCTGGAACGGTCGATCTCATAAAGGACCTGATCTTTCTCCACCTGATCTCCTTCTTCAAAATCAGCAGATATGACCTCACCTTCTACCATGGAAGTAATGCTGTAAGTATCTTTTGCCTCCAAGGTACCGGAAGACGACAGCTGGGAACTGATACTTCTTTTTTCTGCCGTTGCCGTATTTTCTGCTGTTGCAGCATCTGCTGCTTTTTTTGTTTTATGGCTTCTCCATACAAAAATGGCTCCCGCTGCAATAGCGATCACAAGAAGGATAATAACCAGTTTGATCAGCTTTTTTCTCTTTTTCATAATATCCCCCTTAGTATTCAATGGCGTCTACTGCTGTATATGTACTGCCGTTGCGGTTACATACCAGAACCACATCATCTCCCACTTCCAGATCTCCATAAATGGAAAACATATATTGAAGTTCAGAAGAATCCAGGCTGATGCTCAGATAGCCGTCAGAATCTTCATCCTCGCTGCTGTCAAAACTGTCATCTGAATTTGCCTTGTCTACTTCAATACGCACAGAAGTTGGTGTCATAACATCTGTGGATTTATAATAAATATTTTTGATCTCTCCTTTTAAAAGGATGTAGGTATTATTGCCGGAATTATCATCTTTGTCCCAACCCATGGTGGTATAGGCCCAGATCGTCTTTGACTTCACATTATAGTATAAAACAGCAAAACCAGCCTGCTGCTGGGCAGATTTCACCGCTGATAAGGTACTTGCCACACCATTTAAGAACACATTTGCATCTTCTGTATCAAAAGGTACAGACTGTGAAACGCTGAAATTTTTATGTACAAGGATCGGGCCCTTCCGCTCATCGTCAAGAATGGTAATAGGATTGATCTCACCATCAGAATTTAATTCACAATCCAGGATCTTTCCGTAAATCTCATTGCTGTCCTTTTTCTTTGCCTTTAACAGATTGTAAAAAATGTTCATGCAGTCCGTCTGGTTCACCTCATCACCTGCCTGGCGGCTTACATCTTCATTTAATTCCAGATAATTGAGCTTGGATATACGGGAAGAGACCAGATCTCCTGTAAAATCATCATCCGTATAACCTAACATAGTAAGAACTGCTTTCACTGCATCTTTGTAAAGTACCGGATCCTCTGGTTTGAATTTTCCTCCTAAATATCCGCTCATCCAGCCTTCTCTTGCTGCAATGCGGATATACACAGCATTAGGATCTGTAGCCGGCACATCTGCATAAACAGAAACATTGGATGTAGGCAGATTTTCACGGTAACTGGATGCCTTTACCAGCATTTTTGCAAAGTCCGCTCTGGAAACATTTTCCCTGAAACTGGAAATTTCCATAATCCCTGTCAGCTTTACAACCTGCTGCCTCAGATTAAAATTAGCAGTGGAAATATTATCTGCCCACGCAGTTATACTAAGTATGGGAGAAACAGCCGCTGCAGCCGCCAGGGAGCCGCACAGAAATCGTGTGTGGTTTTTTCGTACCTTCATAATGGGAAACTCCTCTCAAATCAATCAACCATTCACTGAACATTTTCTTCGTATTTGTTCATATTTACTCATTGTTTGAAGTGTACCATTGGTTTGTGAACAAAATGTGTTTTGGCTGTGTTTTTTCGGTCAAAAAATGCCACCTTGCGGTGGCGCTTGTTTTTTATCATAGCAGACTCAGATCCCCCGCGCTTACGCGCTCCACTGCCTGCTGTCGCAGGCGGTTCGCTCGTTAATGGCCCAAAAAAAGCAAATGTCTGCTTCGCAGCCGCTTGCTTTTCTTTTGGGCTCATTACATCAGTGGCGCGATTAATCTTAAAAATTTTCCGGCTTTGGTTCCAAACCAGTTATACTGGGCGCAGTCTTCTAATGTGACTGGAATGCATTTTTCCAGCGTTTTCTCAAAATCCTTCTCCACATCTGCAACTGTGCTGTTACGGTATAAATAGGTTCCGCACTCAAAATGCAGATACAAGCTTCTAAAATCCAGATTGATACTTCCCACAGTTGCTTTTTCATCATCGCTGACAAAGATCTTGGCATGAGTAAAGCCAGGCTCGTATTCGTAGATCTTCACTCCGGAAGCAATCAGTTCTGGATAATAGGTTCTTGCTAACAGATACGCATACTTTTTGTCCGGAATATGGGGCATGATGATCTTCACATCGATCCCACGCTTTGCCGCATAAGACATGGCATTTTTCATCCCATCATCTAAGATCAGATAGGGAGTAATAATGTGTACATAGGATTTTGCCTGGTTAAGTATATCCAGATATACCTGTTCCCCTACCTGTTCTTCATCTAAAGGGCTGTCTGCATATGGCATGACAAATCCATTTCCTGCATACCCCTCCGGCAGTTTATAATCTGCCGGTACCAGATACTGCTCATAATTTTCTTCATTCTTGCTTTTTGGGCTTGCTGCATCCCACATCTGCAAAAACATCATGGTAAAGCTTTTTATCGCATCTCCCTTGACCATGATCGCTGTATCTTTCCAGTGTCCAAAACGTTCTTTCCGGTTAATATACTCATCTGCCAGGTTCACGCCTCCTGTAAAGGCTGTATGTCCATCGATCACTGTAACCTTTCTGTGATCCCTGTAATTCTGATGGGTAGAAAGCACCGGTTTGATCGGTGAAAACATCTGGCACCGGATGCCCATTTTTTCCAGTTTCTGGGGATAATGATAAGGAAGGAGCATAAGACAGCACATACCGTCATACATAACGCGCACTTCCACTCCCTCTGCTGCCTTCTTCCTTAAGACCTCCAGGATACTGTCCCACATATAGCCGCGGTCAATGATAAAATATTCCATAAAGATAAAATGCTTTGCTGCTTTTAGTTCTTCCATCAGCTGCTCAAACATATCTTCTCCCAGAGGGAAGAATTTCGCTGCCGAATTTTCATACACAGGGAAACCAGCAATGTGGTTCATATAATCTACCAGACGGCTTCCACGCACACTGGCAGCCCGCAGCCGTTTCTGCACCTGTGGATCCTGGATCAGATAAGGCTTTGTCTTTTCAACGGACAGATTGACCCGTCTTGCCAATGCCCTGGTCTGAAACTGAACCTGCACAAACACATATAAGATAATACCAAAAATAGGGAACAGCAGTACCGGTATGATCCATGCCATTTTAAAGCTGGAATCCATAGGCTTATTTAAAATAGCGATCACAACAGATGCGCTGACAAGCACATAAACAGCATATACAAAATGAATACAATTTCCTAGCCAGTGGAAAATACTGAAGAAAAAGGCGATCTGCAGCAGCAGACCCACTGTCACAAAGGTGGTCCTTCCAAAAATGATCCTGAAAAGGCTTCTTGGCCTTGGCTGTGATTTCATGTATATCGCTCCTTATTTCTCTCTCAACATCTAATAACTGCTTCTATCATAACTTATTTAATCAATAATTATCCCACTTTTTTCCAGAAAATGCAATGTATACATTGAAGATCATTATCAAACGAAAAAAGATCCGGAGCCACATTTCGGCTCTGGACCTTTGTCACGTTCTTTTGTATTTTCCTTAATTATCCAATTTCTGTACTTCCATATCTTTTGGAAGGATCAGATTCATGATAATAGCTACTACGAATACTACAGCTACTACATTGGCAGAAAATACAGACTGAACGACTGGTGAAAATCCGGCCCAGATGCCGCTTTCACTGGTGGTCGTAAATCCAATACCAATTGATAATGCCATTGCAACAATGGTGATATTTCTCTGTGTAAATCCGCAGTTAGCGATCATCTGCATACCAGATGTTAAAATAGTACCAAACATCATAATCGTACATCCGCCCAGTACAGACTGTGGAAGGGATGCGAAGAAGTTACCGATCGGCGGGAATAAACCTGCCAGGATCATCGCTGCTGCACCAGTCATAATGGTGAAACGGTTTACTACTTTTGTCATTGCCACCAGACCTACGTTCTGTGAGAAAGAGGTAACTGGCGGACATCCAAACAGACCGGAAATAAAGGAACCATAACCATCACATGCTAAAGAACCGGAAATCTCTTCTCCTGTGATCTCACGTCCTAAACCTCCTGCTACCAGCGCAGAAGTATCACCGATCGTCTCTGCTGCAGATACCAGGAAAATGATGCATGCAGACATGATGGCTCCTGCGTGGAACTCTGGTTTAACAGGCAGCAGATGTGGAAGTGCCACGATGCCGCCGGACATGATCATACTTAAATCTACCTTTCCCATAAAGATAGCAACAATATAGCCAACGACCAGACCTGCCAATACAGAAAGCTGTTTTAAATATCCCTTAGCAAACATATTCCAAAGCAGACAGGTTGCTAATGTAATCAGACCTAACAGCAGATTTGACATAGAACCGAAATCTGTTGCATAGCCGCCGCCGAAGGATCTTGCACCAACAGTAAACAGCGAAAAACCGATAGCTGTAACTACAGATGCTGCTACGATCGGGCTTATGATCTTTCTCCAGTACTTTGCAAAAAGTCCCAGAGTTCCTTCAAACAAACCACCTATGAGTACGGCTCCTATTACTGCCGGATATCCATAATTGGCTGAAATGGTACTGAGAACTGTAACGAAGGTGAAGCTGACACCCATTACAACCGGAAGTTTGGATCCAATCTTCCAAAGAGGATACAGCTGGATCAGAGTTGCGATACCTGCTGCAAACATGGCATTCTGTAAAAGCATACCAAGTTCAGCTCCGGTGACCGGTACCTTTGCCGCACCTGCGATCATGGTGATCGGTGCCAGGTTTGATACGAACATAGCTAAAATGTGCTGAAGTCCAAATGGGATAGCCTTTCCAATAGGCACCCGCCCATCCAGCTTATAAATGTTACTGATGCTGCAATTTGTGCTTTCTTTCATAGTTTTGCTGCCTCCAATTTTTTTAACTCATACCCTGCGTTTTTACGCACATTTGCCTGCTTTTACAGACGATTTCGGGCTTCATTGCTGTCTTTCCCCAAAAACAGAATGAATTTTTATTCTTTGTGGCTTACTTTGTAAACCTCTTCCACAATACGCTCCATGGCATTTAAGATATTCTCATATCCTGTGCAGCGGCACAGATGCCCGGAAATCAGTTTTTTCAGCTCCTCCCTGTTATATTTTTTCCCTGTTCCTACAATCTCTACTGCACTCATGATCAGACCTGGTGTACAGAAGCCGCACTGTACTGCAGCTTCTTCAATGAACGCTCTCTGGATCGGAGACAATTCCCCATTTGGCCCCTTTAATCCTTCTACGGTCATTACACTCTTTCCGTCTGCCCACATGGTCAGATATATACAGCTGTCAATGGCCTCTCCATTGACCAGCACAGTACAGGCACCACATTCACCTACTTCACAGCCCTTCTTTACAGATGTAAGTCCCAGGCGGTTACGCAGTGTATCCAGAAGAGATTCTCTCTCATCCACTGCAATCTCTGTTTCTTTTCCATTTACTGTCATATGAATGATCTTAAGCATTCTCTCCACCTCCTGCTCTTCTGATGGCTTCTGCCAGCCCGCGTTTTGCCAGTTCTTCGATCAGCTGAAGACGGAACTCCTTAGAAGCTCTCCAGGAAGATCTTGGATTTACTTCTGTCAGTGCCAGTTTGGCAAACTCTGCTGCCGCTTCCTTATCAGAAACATCTTTTCCTCTCAGATATTCTTCTGCTGCATGACATCTTAAAGGTGTAGGTCCGGCAACCCCGTATCCCAGTCTTACATCTTCAATTGTCTTTTTATCAGAAGACAGTTTAACACGCACTGCACAGCCTAAAGTAGCAATTTCCATTGCCTTACGTTTTCCATATTTAATATACTGTCCGTACCAGCCTTCATAGTCCTCTTTTTTGATAATGAAACCGGTGCAGACTTCACATCTGTCTCTGACTGTACGTCCAGGTCCTGTGTAGAACTCATGGATCGGTACTTCCCTGTGGCCCTCTGGTCCTTCTAACTGGATCCGTGCATTTAATGTCCACATACTTGCTGCAGAATCGGCAGATGTAGCACCATTGCAGATATTTCCGCCGATTGTACCTGTATTACGGATCTGCGGTCCTCCTACCATATCTACTGCTTCTCCCAGCATAGGAACCAGCTTCTGGATCGTCGGATCATTGGTAATATGTGAAAATGCAGTTGCGGATCCGATCCACAGGTCTCCATTTTCCAGGACTTTCACGCCCTTTAATTCTTTAATATTGTGAATGGATACCAGTGCTCTTCCTGCATCCTTTCCCTCTCTTACACGGATGAGTACGTCAGTACCGCCGCTGATGATCTCTGCCTCAGGCTCACGTACCAATGCTTCTACTGCATCCTTTACATCTCTTGCTTCATAAAATGATTTAATATCAAACATACTCATTCCCTCCCTAGATCAGGCCTTTCTCCTTAAATTTCTCAATCAGTCTCTGTGCTGTCATAGGACTTACGTTCATATGAACACCTGTAGCATGTAAGATTGCGTTTCGCACTGCCGGAGCAACCGGAATTGCAGGAGGTTCTCCTAAAGACTTGTTTCCATAAGGGCCTGTAGGATCATCTAACTGGATAAATTCTACATGAAGATCCGGCGCATCCATAGCTGTCGGGATCTTATAATCCAGCAGGTTGTTGTTTAATGGACGTCCTGTCTTTTCATCTACTAATAATTCCTCTGAGAGACCAAAGCCAAGGCTCATGCTCATGCCGCCGTGAACCTGTGCTTCTGCAGTCTTAGGATTGATCAGGATACCGGAATCATGTACGTTAATAACATCCTTTACAGTTACCAGACCCAGAGGCATATCTACTTCTACGTCTACGAAGCAGCAGCCGGAGGAAAATGTATTGTCCAGACACTGATTGGTCACTTCTGCAGTCAGATGGATCGACTTATCTAATGAATAGAATGCAGTATCTGCTACAACTGCTACATCAAACAGTACCGGATCACCGCCGTGTACAACGACCTTGCTGTCAACGATATCCAGCATATCTTCTTTGATCTCATCTTCCGGATGCAGTCCCAATGCTTCACGAAGTTTTTCTGCTGCCTCTTTTACAAGACCTGCATAAACGGTCTTTGAAAGATCTGTCACATCATGATTTAACATGTATGCTGCATAGTCCAGAATACGATGTCTTAATTCTGTAGCACATTTCTTGCAGGCCATACCAGATACATAAGTCTGTCTGGAAGCATATGCGCCTGTATCAAATGGTGTCAGGTCTGTATCCTGTGTAGATACAATAAATGTCTTATCAAAAGAAATTCCCGTAGTTTCAGAAGCCATCTGGCTGAATACAGTATCTGCGCCCTGACCGATCTCGGTAGCGCCCATGGAAACCTGCATAGATCCATCCTGGTTTAATACCATACGTACAGAAGAAGTCTCAAGGGAAATAGGATGTACACCTGTCTTGTAACAGAAAATAGCCATTCCCACACCACGTCTTACTGGACCGGTCTGGTTCTTGTATGCTTCTCTCTTCTCATCCCAGTGGATATATTTCTTTCCTGCTTCCATACATTTCTTTAAACCATATGAATGGAAGGTGATACCATTTGCAGGATCCACGAAGCCATCCTCCATACAGTTTTTCATGCGGAATTCATAAGGATCCATGCCAATGGCTGTTGCCATATCATCGGTAAGGCATTCTGCAAACCAGGCTGCCTGGGGGATACCATATCCACGCATAGCCCCGGCTGTTGGTGAAGAAGTATAAACCGTCCAGCAGTCGATCTCTGCGCCTAAACGGTCTCTGTACAGATCTTTGAATACGTTTCCGCAGTTTGCACAGATGGCGTGTCCGTGGGAAGCATATGCGCCATTATTCGCATAGGCGTCTAACTGTCTTGCAAGAATAGTACCGTCTTTTGTTACCAGGCCGCGGCATACGCCTTCAATGGCATGACGGGTTCTGGTTCCGGAAATGGTCTCCTCACGGCTGATTTCCAGTCTTACAGGTCTTCCGCCTACACTCATTGTAAGGAATGCATTTAACGGCTCATAAAGAACATCCTGCTTGTTTCCGAATCCACCGCCAATATATGGTTTGATAATGCGGACTTTACCGATAGGAATGTTTAAAGCCTGTGCTGTACAGCGGCGTACAATGTGCGGGATCTGTGTAGAAGAAACAACGGTCACTTTTCCATTTACATCTACATAAGCCCATGAAACAGGAAGTTCAATATGACAATGAGAAATACGTGGTGTATCGTATACTTCGTTGATCTCTACCAGGTCTTCCTCTTTATATTTTTCCTTTGCCTGCTTTAATCCATCTTCAAAAGTGAAGTCGCTTGGTCCCATGGTCATGTGGGAATGAACGATCACATTGTCTTTGCGGATATCCGGATGAAGAGGAGTTGCCTCTGGTGCCATAGCCGCCTTTACAGTAACGATCGGTTCATATTCTTCATATTCTACCTTTACCAGACGGGCTGCCTGCGCTGCTGCTACCTCATTTTCAGCAATAACTGCGGCAATATCATCACCATAAAGTCTCACTCTCTGATTTAATACTCTTCGATCGCAGATATCCTGATGCTTTGCCTCCACACTCCATGGATGACCAGCTGTTGGGAACTGGCAATCCGGCACGTCAAAACAGGTAAGGATCTTTACAACACCCGGAACTTTTAATGCCTCTGTCAGATCAAAGCTTTTTACAAGACCATTTGCAATAGTGGAATGGATCACCTTTCCATGAAGGATATCCCTTGGTTCTAAATCCGCACTGTACTTTGCTTCGCCGGTTACTTTTCCATATGCATCAACGCGGTTTAATCCCTGACCTACAACTTTCATAAACACTTCCTCCTTTACTAACCTTATGTTCTCCCGGAATCTTTCTGTATCTGATCATGTGAGAAGTTTTTTTGTCTGCTGTACCTGAGAGGACATCCCCTATCTTGAAAAAACAGCCCTTTCCACTTCCCCGTTTTGACCTGCCAAACCCCATCGCAGATGCTTACAGGGTAATTACGGAAAATGTACCCTGAGGGTAGAAAAAAAGAGCTGACTACATAAACTATGTAGTCAACTCTTAAGGTAGTTGGTAGAGACTCTGGGCCAATCCCCAGGATATACATATCAGACAATTGGTTTATTTAATTGTCTTCATTATACATCTAACTATTTTTTTAGTCTAGGTTGAAAAGTCTCAAAATTTTTTATCATATTTGTGCATATTGCACAATTTTATCTGGATTTTATTGATGTTTAATCGCTATTCTAAACAAAAAATAACGTATTTCTTTCATGTTGTCTATTCCAGAGCCTGACGGATATCCTCAATAATGTCATCGGCACTTTCAATACCTACACTGAGGCGGATCATGGACGGATCTACTCCTGCTTCTACTAACTGCTCGTCTGTCAGCTGTCTGTGGGTGTGGCTTGCCGGATGAAGAACGGCTGTACGGGAATCTGCCACATGAGTCTCAATGGAGCAAAGCTTTAACTGATCCATAAAGTCTGCTGCTCCCTTTCTTCCTGACTTTAAGCCAAAGGAAATAACACCGCAGGTACCATTTGGCATATACTTCTTAGCCAGCTCGTAGTATTTGTCTCCTTCCAGTCCCGGATAATTTACCCAGGCAACATCTTCTCTGGATTTTAAGTAAGTAGCTACCTTTAAGGCATTTTCACAGTGCTTTGGCATACGAAGATGTAATGTTTCCAGACCGATATTGATCAGAAATGCATTCTGTGGGGACTGGATAGAACCTAAGTCACGCATCAGCTGGGAAGTTGCCTTGGTAATATATGCAAGCTTTCCAAATTTCTGAGTATAAATAATGCCATGATAAGATTCATCCGGTTCTGTTAAACCTTTAAATTTATCATGATGAGCTTCCCAGTCAAAATTACCGCTGTCTACAATACAGCCTCCCACTGTCATGGCATGTCCATCCATGTACTTTGTGGTACTGTGAGTAACAATATCTGCACCCCATTCAAAAGGACGGCAGTTGATCGGTGTTGCAAATGTATTGTCCACGATCAGCGGTACGCCATGTTCATGGGCAACCTTTGCAAACTTCTCAATATCCAGAACCGTTAAAGCCGGGTTTGCGATGGTCTCTGCAAATAAAACCTTGGTGTTTGGGCGAAAAGCTACTGCCAGCTCTTCTTCTGACGCATCCGGGCTTACCAGGGTGCATTCTACACCCATTTTAGGGATGGTAACCGTAAACAGGTTGGTGGTTCCGCCGTAAATAGCTGCAGAACTTACTACATGGTCACCTGCCTGGCATAAATTCATCACAGCATAGAAGTTAGCTGCCTGACCGGAAGATGTAAGCATAGCACCTACGCCGCCTTCCAGCGCGCAGATCTTTGCTGCAACTGCGTCATTGGTAGGATTTGCCAGTCTGGTGTAAAAATAACCATTTTCCTCTAAGTCAAACAAACGTCCCATCTGCTCACTGGTAGTATATTTAAACGTGGTACTCTGATAGATTGGAAGCTGTCTCGGTTCTCCGTTCTTCGGCTGCCAGCCGCCCTGGATGCAAATGGTGTCCAATGATTGTTTTTTCTCCATATTTCTTCTCCTTATGTGACTTCATTAAAAATTTGTAAAACTGTAATTATTATAGGGCAGTCACAAAGGCGCTTCAACCAATCATTTTACTTGGTTATTTAATATTTTTTAAGGCCCCGAATCATCGGAGCCTTTTTCTCTTGCTTGTTTCCCTATGAATTTACATACACATATACAACCCCTGATACGATCAGGTAAAACCAGGTTGCCGGATTGGAAAACCAGGTTGTAAAGAAGGAAAGCATCATATACATGGCAATCTGTGCATAGATCACATGTCCCGCAGGACAGGTGAGCTTTCTTCTGAATCGGCCCAGCAAATAGCAGACACCGCCTAAAAGTCCGCCGAAAAATACCATTCCCACAACACCAAAATCATAAAATGCATCGTAAAACAGTGTTACAGTCGTCAATTCCTCTTTTGTCACAAAAAGCGGAAAATCAGTCAGTGCCGGGAAGATAAACTTAAGTCCGGTCAATGCCCACAATGGGAACAACCCTTTCAGTCCAAAAGAGAAATGCTTCAGTTCTGCTGCCATACAGTTAAAATTGTCATAGTTATTGGCAATATACATATACGGCTGGGTAATAAAAATAGGCATATGGCTGTTTTTCATCTCAAAAATGCCATTTAAATATTCTACGCTGTGACTTCGAAGCACTGTAAGGGCTGCATATGCAGGGATCAATGCCACTAACAGCACTCCCACATAGATCAGGCTGAAACTTCCTGTCATGGAAATATAGGTAAATACTGCCATTCCCACTGCCAGGATCAGCTGGAAACGTGATACACATAGTAAAGGGATCATCACCGCTGCAATATCGCAGACCACAGCCAGCCAGAACCCTTTGTAGCGCAGCAGTCCCCGTCCTCTTCTTGCCATCATCAGACTATATACAACGGAAAGACTGGGAACCAACACACAGGATACCGTAAAATAATGGATCCCTTTTATGTGGAAATAGGAATATGCATGAGGTACACCATAAGAAAACATAGGGATGTATCCCAGTTTCCATGCTTCAAAAGCAAAGGACAATATAGAGATCAGAGTAATCACTGCCATGGAGATCAGAATACGGTTCGCCTGTAACGGAGAATCCGCAGAGGAGTAATATTTGTATACAGAACCCATATCTGCCGCGCTCCAGCCGTCATACATCCTGGTCAGCACCTCAAATACCCACCAGAAAGCCATGACTGCCAGAAAAAAGCTGATCCATGTAATAAGCAGCCAGTCCGTCTGCAGGTGGGAAAGTTTAAAACAGGAAATTCCCTGTCCTCCCACAAAAAACAGACAGAACAGCCCACGCAGGTGGATCAGATTTCCTGTCCTCATATAGTCTCTGATATACAGCCATATAGCTGCTCCAACTAAAACAAGGCCGGACAGCACATATAAGTGCTGCCAGGCCAGAATAAAACTGATTCCATAACAAATAAGATAAACTGCCATTAATCTGTAATCTTCTCCACAAACTTTCTCATGTAGTCTTCTACTTCTGCTGCTGTTGCAAAGCTCATAGCCTGATCAGCTACTGCCTGAAGCTCTTCTACACTGTATTCTGTTACCATCTTTCTTGCGCGCAGGATGGCGGATGCGCTCATACTGAATTCATTTAAACCGAAGGCAAGCAGCAGTGGGATCATCATCGGATCGCTGGCTGCTTCTCCACACATACCTACCATAATACCGGCTTCCCGTCCGCAGGAAATAATGTGGCGGATGCTTCTAAGTACTGCCGGATTAAAGGTAGAATACAGATAAGATACCTTTTTATTTCCTCTGTCCACAGACATGGTATACTGGGTCAGGTCATTGGTACCAATGCTGAAGAAATCTGCCTCTTTTGCAAACAGATCCGCGATCAGGGAAGCTGCTGCTGTTTCCACCATGATACCTACCTGGATATCTTTCTTGTATGCAATGTTCTTTTCATCCAATTCTGCCTTGATCTCTTCGATCAGTGCCTTTGCCTCTCTTAACTCATCAATACAGGTTACAAGAGGGATCATAATACGGATATTTCCATACGCGCTGGCTCTTAAAAGGGCACGCAGCTGAGGTTTGTAAATGTCCTCTTTTCTGTCCAGGCACAAACGGATGGCCCGATATCCCAGGAATGGATTTTCGTCTTTCTCCAGCCCCATATATGGAATCTCTTTGTCACCGCCGATATCCAGTGTACGGATGATCACCGGCTTACCCTTTAATGCAACTGCTACTTTCTTATAAGCCTCAAACTGCTCCTCTTCTGTAGGCATAGCAGTTCGGTCCATAAATAAGAATTCTGTACGGAACAGACCAACGCCTTCTCCATCATACTGCAGCACCTTGTCCACATCTTCCGGTTTTCCGATATTAGCAACGATTTCCACCTGTACACCATCTTTTGTAACAGAAAGCTGTCCAATATACTTTTCCAGTTCTTTCTTATCTTTTAAGAACTGGGTTCTCTTTTCCTCATATTCTTTTTCTACAGAAGCTTCCGGATTTACCAATACCTCCCCTGTGCTTCCGTCAAGAACAACCAGGTCACCGTCCTTAACTGCATCCATAAGACCATTTACTGCAACCACTGCCGGGATCTCCAGAGCTCTTGCCAAAATAGCACTGTGTGAGGTTTTTCCTCCCAGTTCCGTTACAATACCGGAAACATTTTCCGGATTAATGCCTGCTGTCATAGACGGTGTCAGATCCTTTGCTACCAGTATGCTTCCCTTTGGCAGTAAAGATACATCTACAGACTCCAGTCCCATTAATGTACGCTGCATACGGACTTTAATATCCCTCATATCCGTAGCACGCTGCTGCATCAGCTCATCTCCCATGGATGCAAACATATCTGCGTACATATTGCAGACATTTTCAATGGCAAACTCACTGTTTACCTTATCATTTTTCACACTGTTTTCAATCTCACCTGTAAGCATGGGATCTGATAACAGCATCATATGTCCCTGCATGATCTCTGCTTCCTTCTCTCCCACACGTGAAGCCAGATCATCTGCCATTTTCTGTGTAGCTGCAATGGTCTTTTCCAGAGCCCCCTTAAAGCGCTGGATCTCAGCCTCTGCATCTGCTACCTCATTTCTTGTGATCACTAATTCTGCTTCTTCAACGATCACAGCTTTGCCAATGCCGATACCGGCAGAAGCACTTGTTCCCTTAAACATATGTGTTTCCTCCTTATTATTGTACTCTCAGAATTAAATGAACGACTCTGAAAGTACCTATTTATACCCAAGAAAGACAGATGCCGTCTGAACGTCACCTGTTTTTCTTTTGGACCTGTTTATTTACTCCCCCAGACCGTCCTCTACGATCTTGATCATTGCTGCCAGTGCCGCCTCTTCATCGGGACCGGTACAGTTAAATTCAATCTCTTCCCCGCATTTTACGCAGGCACCCAGTACACTGAGAACGCTTTTCGCATTTGCAGTTACATTGCGCACCTTAAAAGAGACTTTTGATTTATACAGCAGCGCCTCTTTACAGAGGATGCCTGCAGGTCTTAAATGAAGACCTGATGGGTTCTTGATCACAGTTGTTCCACTTACCATTATTATTTCTCCTGATTTTCCGCAGCCTGTAAGCTGCCATTTTTCTTTTATTCCGTTCCAGACGCACGTGAAGATGATGCCCCGCTGCTTTCTGCAGCAGTTGTCTCCTTAGTGCTGCTTTCTGTTTCTTCCTGCGTTGTCGCCGGCGCCGTTTCTCCCGGCTCTCTGTCATGAACAATGATCTGAAGATCATCCTGACTTACCAGCTCATAAGCGGCACCCAGTTCAAAGGTTACCGTTCCCGGATGTGTTCCCGGTCCCATATCGCTTACATCTACCTCTGCCTCTAAGGAATCATCCGTCAGCTGGTCTAAGTCTTCTTTTAATCCCTTGATGCTTAAATTAATAGAATCTCTGTCATACTGATAACTGTAGCGGCTGGAAGAACCTACCTGACGGATCTTGCTTGTCTTTAACTCAATGTTCCTGGTCTCTAACGGCTCTACCTTTAAAGTTACACGGATCTTGCTGTTATGATCAGCCAGTTCTACATTTTCCGGAAGATATTTATTCAGGTCAATGGTCACTTCTTTGTCTGCAGAAGCGCCATCCATATTTAATTCCGATTTAGGAATATTGATCGCATTGATCTCTGCCAGATCTGACTTAAGTCCTACCACATCAACGGAATTCACATTGCTTTCAATACCTGTAAACCGGTATCCATCTGCCACTCTTCCTTCCGTTTCAAAATTCAGTCCCAGCGTTTTCACTTTTAAGATAGAAAGTGTATAATCTGCTTCCGAACGGCTCAAGCTTACTCTGTCATCCAGAGTGATCTTATTTCTGTTGGCATCAAAGCACTGGATCTGAGCGGTTCCAGACAGATCGGAATTGGCTCCGTCTAACCGGATGGTGATGCCTACCGTACTGATCCGTCCTACCTGAGACTCCGGTCCGCTTACATAAATACTGGAAGGCACGATATTCACCGTTCCTTCTCTGTATCCGGATTCCGTCTTTCCTTCTGTATAAGCAGTCAGGTCAAATTTCTTCTGCTGGATATCCTCCGTAGTCACACGGATGACCGTAGGCTTTGCAGTGACAGCATCGACTTTGTTGTTCTTCACATCTACCTTTACAGGTACTGCACCTGTAGGCTCATACATATCCGCAAGGTCGATGTACGCCCTGAAATCAGAAGCTGAAATACTTCCTGCGTCCAGTGTACGCACCTTATATGCTACCGTCACAGTACTGCGGTTATCAATTAATTCATAGGTTTTTCCGTTTGTGGAAAGTACATCTTCATTCAGCACCTCCAAAGGTACCTCTTTGGAAGCAGTTACATCCGGATTAGAGATATTTGTCACTGCCAGCCATACAAAAAAGGCAAGGAAAACGGAAAGAATCTTCAATTTTAAATTATTTGTCAGCTTTTTTCCCATTGATCAGCCTTCCCTTCCATATCTTAAACCGGTTGGAAGAAACCGGCTCTTCTTTCATCAGCCCGGAAAGAATATTCCGAAGCGCTTCCGCAGTTGGAACACTGCGAAGCATTCCGCCTTCTGCAACAGATACACGTCCTGTTTCCTCGGAAACAACAATCGTAAGACTGTCCGTTGTCTCGCTGACACCCACAGCTGCACGATGTCTGGTTCCCAATGCTTTGTTGATGGACATATTATCAGAAAGCGGCAGATAACAGGTAGCAGCCGCCACCCTGTTTCCACGGATCACCACTGCGCCGTCATGGAGCGGTGTATTATGTTCAAAAATATTAATGAGAAGCTGGCTTGTAACCAGGCCGCTGATCTCAATTCCGGTTCTTTCGATCTCCTTTAATGAAGTTCCTCTTTCAATGACCATCAAAGCTCCTGTTTTCACCTTTGCCATTTCAAAGGTAGCACGCACCAGTTCATTGACTGTACGGTCATTGAATTCCTGGCTGCTTTTGCCGTCATCCTGAGCTAAAATGCCGGACAGCAGATTCTGGCTGCCTAACTGTTCCAAAGCCTTTCTAAGCTCTGGCTGGAAAACAACCAAAAAAGCAGTCACTGCAATAGCAGTAATATTTTTAAGGATCCAGACAATCGTATCCAGACGCAGAAGGACGGCCATAATAGCAAACACCATTATGGTCAAAAGCCCCTTTAACAAAGTCCAGGCCCTTGTATTTTTTATCCAGAAAAGGATCTCATATACCAGAAATGAGATGATCGCTATCTCAAAAATATTCCGGAGGGAGATCCGCGGCAGCAATGTCAGCCAGGATGAGGCTTTCATCATAAGTTCTGTTAAGATTTCCACCTGATATCATCCTCCCTTGATTTCTTATCTTTTTAATTATTCTCTTTCACTCTTGCACTGCGTTTTCTCGCACTGATACGCTGTACCTTCACATCTGTACTGCTTACTGTCATCTTAGGAACAGCCTTTACGTAGTAATAGTAATCATCATCTTCAAACTGCACATATTCTGTCCGGGTATAATCCACAGAAAAGAAAAAGAAATTGTAGATCATAGCCAGAACAATGGAAAGGAGCAGGCCAAAGATCAGGGCACCTGCTGATACAGACACTCCAAATACAAAATCACCTACAAAAATAACTAAAAGCTGGGCGACTGTACCAACTACGATAGCTATGATCCAGGCATAGTCTACAGAAAGCCTGCGGATCAGATATACTACAATGATCCCTACAGCGCAGGCAGCGATCATCACCATCATAGTCTGATTAAAGCATATAGACCGGATGATCTGACTGTATCTCTGAACAATATCTACATTTCCCTCTCCTGTAAGTACTCCCGCATTCTGACGTATATACATAAGAAGATAATAGAGAAAAACACCGCAGCCCACCGGTATCACTGATACCAGGCTTCCTCCCAGTCCTACCAAAAGTGCCACAGCATAAGGTACTTTAAATAGGAAAGCAAGAGGTGTCAGAACCATAAGCCAGCTGTCTCCAGGTTTAAAACCATAATACAGCACAGCTACTACCAATATCATCATCAGCGTGATCAGTGCCATCTCCATGGATACTGCATACACATGTGCCACCATCACACATCCCATCAAAAACACACTTGCGCTGTCCGGAAGCAAGGCTCCAAAAACACAGATCAAAACCACCACTACAGGATTTTTTAATTTCGTCATATAGCCAATATTGGCATTCATACTTAAAACAGTACACAGTACAAACAGCAGCCGGACCACAAAGCGGATCCAATAACTGTATTTATTATAAAATTCTTTCAGGTGCTCTTTTAACAGCAAAAGACCTGTCATAAAGCGGCTCCTCCTCTGTTTTCTTTTCCGTGGTCTTTCCCAAATCTGCGATCCAGATGTTTCAGCCTTGCCATATACATCGTTTGGCTTCTGGATGCGAAATCATATCGCCCGGAATAGATCTTCCACGTAATAAAAAGGTAAAACACCAGCCCGACCGCATAACCCAGGCCCCAGTTTTTCACCCAGGTGATAACCTCTTCTATGGCTGCTCCCTTCATGATCACATCCAGCTTATACAGGACCCACATAAGAAGGATCAATGCAAAGCTAAAGGTATATCCAAAAAAAGAGCGGAACAGCTGTCCTCCTACATAATCACTTTTAAAGAACTGATTTACAGGGAAGACTTTTCTGCCCTGATGCTTTTCAAATACTGCCAGATCTGTCATTGCCTGGATTTTTTCCTCATTCAGCATAAAGCACTCCTTTATTTTTCTTCCCGATACTATCAATTTAGTATACCACATCTTTTTTTGTTTTGCGACACCTTAAATGAATTTTTAAGAAGTCATTTGTTTTACCGTTCATAATTGAATATTATATGAAACAATTATTAATTTTTTATTAATTTTTCTGTCAGGGCTTGCATTATTTTTTAAATATGCTATTTTGTATTCTGCGTAAAAGAACAAGCCGCAAATTAAGAAATATTATCAGTTTCTGATTATATTTCAGATATTATTAAAGAGGTATATTATGAAAACGCTTCAGATGATCCACTATTTTAATTATGTGATCGCAACTGTATTTGTAGTCTTTTATTTTTATCAGATCGGATATCTGATCCTGGGTCTTCTTATGAAACACAGGAAAAATGATACCGAAAGCCACAAGCTTCACCGATATGCAGCTATTATTTCTGCCAGAAATGAAGCAAATGTCATCGGCGGGCTGATCGATAGTCTTAAAGCGCAGAATTATCCTTCTGAACTTCTTGACATTTTTGTTATTGCTGATAACTGTACAGACAACACCGCGCAGGTAGCAGCCCAGGCCGGTGCAAAAGTCTACTGCCGCTATAATCAGCAGCAGGTAGGAAAAGGCTACGCTCTTGACTATCTGTTTAAATGCCTTTTTGCATCTGGTAAAGATGTATATGATGGTTATTTTGTATTTGATGCAGATAATTATGTAGATCCAAACTTTGTAAAAGAAATGAATGCAACCTTTGACAGCGGACATTTTGCAGCTATTACCAGCTACCGCAACTCGAAAAACTTTGGATCCAACTGGATCTCTGCAGGTTATGGACTTTGGTTCTTACGTGAAGCACGTTTCTTAAACTTCCCGCGAATGATCCTTGGCACCAACTGCGCTATCTCCGGAACCGGATTTTTAGTTTCCAGCGAAGTGATCCGTGAAAACGGCGGCTGGCCATTCCACCTGCTTACAGAAGATATTGAATTTTCCGTTAACTGCGCTATTGAAGGCAAGGTGATCGGTTACTGTGACAAGGCTGTTATCTATGATGAACAGCCAGTAAAATTCGGTCAGTCCTGGACACAGAGACTGCGTTGGTCTAAAGGATTTTATCAGGTAGACTGGCATTACAGCCTTGGACTGATCCGTGGATTTTTCAAAGGCGGAAGAAAATCATTCTCCTGTTATGATATTTTCATGACAGTAGCGCCTGGCATGTTCTTTACACTGGCTGCTATTCTGCTCAACTTAGGCATGGCATTTTCCTATATGACCGAACCTGGTTACATAGCAAAGATGATCGCAGCTGAGAACATTTCCTTCCTTACAAGAACTGTCGTTATGTTCTACTTAAGTCTGCTGGTCTACGGCGCTATTACCATGATCAGCGAATGGAAAGAGATCGCCCTCTCTCTTCCGAAGAAGATCCTGTATACATTTACCTTCCCGATCTTCATGTTTACTTACATTCCGATCTCTGCAGTAGCATTGGTTAAAAAAGTAGAATGGAAGCCGATCTGCCATGGAAACACCTCTGGAGAGCTGATCACTTCCAAGAGAAATTAATCGACCATTGATATGACAAAAAGCGATGCATGGAAACATATTTTTCAATATGCTTTCTGCATCGCTTTTTATATACTACATAGCCATCAGACGCAAAAGTATCATATAGCCAGCCGTTCCCACTGCAATACTTACCAGTGTATTATGTTTCCACTTATACGTCAGTGCCACAACAGCCACTGCTGCTATCTTGGGGAAGCCGATCTGTCTCACATTGCTTCCCACATCTTTTAAACAATAAACGATCAGCACTGCCACGATTGCCGCTGGAAGTGTCTTTCCAAGGCGATCCAGCCAGTCTGGCATCTTTTGTGTACCTCTAAAAGCCAGAAACGGAAGCGCCCGCAGGAAAAAGGTACAAAGAGCCGAAACTACGATCATGATCCATATTCTTTCTGTATTCATTTATACTTCCTCCCTTCTCTTCTGCAGCACCAACAACAGTCCTGATGTTAACAATAATGCAGGAAGCATAAAGCCGGAA
The DNA here is from genome assembly GCA_900543885.1 of uncultured Clostridium sp. Taxonomy (GTDB): domain Bacteria; phylum Bacillota; class Clostridia; order Lachnospirales; family Lachnospiraceae; genus Enterocloster. The sequence goes on along the minus strand of UQTA01000004.1, from coordinate 30,120 downwards.
GCCCCAAATATAATAAGACAGATAATACCGATCCCCAGACCTGCAAGAGCCGGTGTATGCCGGTCTGTTTTCTCCCACTGATCTATAAAGATAATAACAAACAGAGCCGTCATGCAAAAATCAATTCCTTCCATATCCCACGGGATCAGCTGCCCCAGCACTCCGCCCAGAACAGCGCCGATCATCCAGTAGCAGCGGCTGAAAAATGCCACCAGAAACATGGTATCTTCCTTTTCTTTCTGGGGCAGTTCCAATGTACAGTTCACTGCATATGTCTCATCCGTCATGGTATGGATCATATAAAGCATCCGTTTTCCCATTTTCTTAAAATCTTCCAGGAAAGTCAGACTGTAAAAACTCTGGCGGCTGTTCATTAAAAGTGCTGTAAGGGCCACTGTTATGATCGAAGCGCCGCTGCTAAAAAAAGTGATCAGGACAAACTGAAACGCACCTGTATACACGGTCAGGCTTACTAACAGGGAATAATACCACTTAAAGCCAGCTTCTTCCATCATAATACCATAAGCCATACTGACAAAAATATAGCTGCACATAATAGGAATGGATTTAATAAATGCATATTTTCTGATCTGGGATCTTGTCATACCGTAAGCTATCCTTTCGCGGCTGTATCAGCACATTTTCAGTTACAATTCAGCCTTGCATCTTCTAGCGCTTATCATATCTTTCATTTCCTACTTTGTCAATGGGTAAGTAGTGTAAATATCAGTATCAATAAAAATATGGATCGCCCATTTAGACGATCCATAAGGTTTAATCTGTATTTTGATTTTTATATAAAGTTCTATCAACTGCCCCTTTCCATCCATCTATTTTGATTTTACGCAGTCTTTCTTCCATTTTCGGCCTATAAATTTTCTTTTTTCGCTTATAAAATAAATTTTCCGTTTGATAAAAACCCAGAGAAATACCGCCCATATAAGCTGCTCCCATTCCGGATAATTCTTCATTTTCAGGAACCACTACAGGAATATTTAAAATATCACTTTGAAACTGCATCAGATATCCATTTTTCGTCGGCCCACCATCTGCCCGTAATTCTTGCATACCTTTCCCTGTATGCTCTGCAAACTGACGGTCCATACAACTCACAATATCATTGATCTGATAAGCAATACATTCCAAAGCTGCTTTTACAATCTCTTCCCGTCCTGTAATCCTGGTGATTCCTGTGATCATTGCTGTTGCTTCACTATTCCAGTACGGGGCTCCAAGACCAGTAAACGCCGGTACAATGTAACAACTATCTTCTTTATTTGCTTTGCACGCTAATTCTTCTGTTTCTATAGGATTTTCGATCAAATGCATCTTATCCTTTAACCAGGTGATCACTGCTCCTGTATAATTAATATTTCCTTCTAATACATAAGAAGTATTTCCATGCATAGTCCAGGCAACAGAAGATACCAGACCATCCTGTGGATCTGCTGCATCTTTTCCAACATTCATCATAACAGAAGAGCCTGTTCCATAAGTAGCTTTTGCCATTCCCGTTTCATGGCATCCCTGACCAAACAATGCTCCATGGGAATCTCCCATTACTCCGCAGATTGGGATTTTTTCTGTCAACACGCCTTCTAAATCTGTCTGACCATATAAAGCATCAGAATCACAGATCTCCGGCAGCGCATTCATTGGAACTCCAAACAATTCGCAAAGCCCCTTATCCCATCCAAGGGAGTGAATATTAAACAGTTGGGTTCTGGATGCGTTGGAACTGTCTGTTTTAAAGCATTCTCCTCCTGTCATCTTGTAAATCAGCCAGGAATCCATAGTTCCGCAACAAAGTTCTCCACTTTTTGCCAATTTTCCCGCTTCCGGTACATTTTGAAAAATCCATGCCAGTTTACATGCCGAAAAATAAGGTGAAAGATCCAATCCTGTCTTTTCTTTTACAGAAACTGCTGCTCCTCTTTTTTTCAAATCATTACAGATTTTTTCTCCTCTGGCACATTGCCAGACAATCGCATGATACACTGGATGTCCCGTCTTCCGGTTCCATACTGCAATAGTTTCTCTCTGGTTGCTGATGCCAATCCCGGCGATTTCCTCTGACTTAACATTTTGTTCTGAGAGAAGACTCTCTACTGCTTTTTTTGTATTCTCCCAGATTTCATCCAGATCATGCTCCACCCATCCTTTATCATTTACAATCTGAGCATGGCTTACATCTTTGCGTTTCAACAATTTGCCGTCATTATCAAACAAAAGCGCCTTCGTTCCCTGAGTACTTTGATCTACTGACAGCATATATTTCTTTTTATGATTCCACATATGTAACCCCTGGTTTCTTACATATTCTGTCCTTATGCTTCCAACCGCTATTTTTTTAAAGCATTCTTTACACTTTCCGCAATTCCAGTCTCATTCAATCCATAATAGTCAAAAACCTCTTTGGATTTTCCTGTTATCACCGGGCTGTCTGGAAGAGAAAGATTGATCACCTTCTTTGGACAATGAGAACCAATTACCTGGCTAACCATAGAGCCTAATCCACCATAAGGGGAATGTTCTTCCACTGTCACAACCAATTTTGCATGCTCTGCCTGTTTTAACAATCCAGCTTCGTCCAATGGTTTTACACAATACATATCCATCACGGCTGCATTAACACCATCTGCTTTCAGTTTTTTAGCGGCATACACCGAAGGATATACCATTTCACCGCAAGCAACGATCAGAACATCTGCAGATTCTTCACTGATCATCTTTGCCTGATCCATTTTAAAATTTTCATCTTCTGTATAAATATCTTCTACCGCATTTCTTCCTACACGGATATAAGCCGGTTTTTCATCCTTTAACAGCTCTTTAATAAGAAAAGCCGTCTGAAAACGGTCACTTGGAAGATAAACTCTCATTCCAGGAATAGAAGACATCGCAGCAATATCCTGGGCAGAATGATGACTCATCCCCAGAGCACCATAGCTGATACCACCGCTGATGCCAATCATTTTTACATTCGTACCAGAATATGCCACATCAATTTTTGCCTGTTCTAAACTTCTGGTAGTTAAAAAACATGCCGGAGATGCGCAAAAAGCTTTTTTTCCACATTTTGCAAGGCCAGCTGAGATTCCCACCAGATCCTGTTCTGCAATACCTACTTCTACAAACTGCTCCGGATATTGATCAGCAAACGGAGTTAAAGAAGCGGAACCTCTGGAATCACTACATAAAACAACAACATCTTTATCTTTTTTCGCTGCTTCAAGAAGTGTGTCACAGATTGCCTGACGATTTGCGATTTTATTCATGAGCCCGTGCCTCCTTTAAACAGTCAATATGAGCCTGTATTTCCTTCAACCCCTGAGCATACTCATCTTCTGTGGGAACTTTGTGATGCCAACCAGCTTTGTTCTCCATAAAAGATACACCGCAGCCTTTTACGGTATCCGCAATAACCAATGTTGGCACTCCTTTTTTGTTTTTCGCATTTTCAAAGGCAGTATGGAGAGAATCTATATTGTTTCCGTCTGCCAGTTCCACATTCCATCCAAAACTTTCAAATCGTGCTTTCAGATCGTCCTGATGCATTACCTCTTCTGTCGTTCCAGAAATCTGAAGATGGTTTCTGTCTACTACTGCGCAGAGATTATCCAGTTTGTATTGAGAAGCAGACATCGCCGCCTCCCAGATAGAACCTTCTGCTAATTCTCCATCACCCATTACGGTGTATACACGATATCTCTTTTTGTCCATTTTTCCGGCCAACGCCATACCTACGCATACAGGAAGACCATGCCCTAAGGAGCCAGAATTCATTTCAATCCCCGGAAGTTTATTGTTTGGATGACCGATATAGGGGGAACCAAATACAGAATAGCGTTTTTTCACATCATCTATATCCAGAAATCCCTTTTTGCTCAAAACTGCATAATAGCTTTCCATTGCATGGCCCTTACTAAGCACAAAGCGATCTCTATCCGGTGAATCCATATTTTCAGGATTTATGTTCATCTGTCTGAAATACAGCTCTGTAAGTATCTCCATTACGCTGAAGTCTCCGCCTATATGGCCGGTCCCGCCATGGTAAATAATATCCAGGACATCTTTTCGCATTTCATATGCTAATACTGCCAGTTCCTCCATTATCTCCACTCCTTTTTCTGCTCTATTATTCGCCGCGTATATAAGCTTTTACATTTTCCTCAACAGGATCATACAGATCTGGTTTTATTCCAATATATTTACATGCCTCGTATAAAATTGGTACCACATTTTTATGAATGCCTACACAATGATGAATATATGGTCCGCAAACTAATTTATCTTCCAACCGTTTTAGGTTCTCCACCTCTACCCAAAGATAGGTACCCTTCGTATATGGTCCCTCTATACCTTTTGCGTTTCCAAGAAGCATAGAGTATTCTCCATTATCTCCATCAAATCTTGCCAGTGTAAGCTCCCCGAATTTTGCCTGAGCTTCCACAGCACCAGGATGGTCAAAAGCTAAAGGATAGCCAATGGACGGTTTTTCCTGTGCAACAGAAATAGGCCATGGACCACAATGCTGAAGTAATTCTCCGTTTTCATTATCAGGATGCCTTACCGTCCAATCCGCAAAGAAACTTCTTGTATCATCCAATGTAGCTGCTTCCACCATAACCGCAGTGATTGCTCCATGGATATCAGTCTCGCAAACAACCGGAAGCCCTTCTTCGTTTAACAACGAATTGGCGGCACATGGCATTATCCCTAATTCTGTCTGCAGAGCATTCCAGCACTGGATAGCAGCTGCATTACAGCCATACGTTTCAGCCATACGTTTCATAGCAACCTTCATAGCTGCAATATTTTCCAGCTCTTCTTCCTTCACTTTTACAATCATATTTTTATGACAGTAATCCATTACCTCTGCCACTTCTATTTTCTCTTCTTTTGCCTTTTTAACTTCCTGCGTCAGTTCAGGCAACGGGATTGGTGCAAGCTGGATATTAAATCTTTCCAACAATTCACCTTCATTGCACATAGTAGACCAGAAATCATAGGGTCTTGGCCCAATCTGAAGGATACGGGTATTTTTAAAGGTCTTTACCACATTACATACTGCAAGAAAATCTTTCACACCTCTTTCAAATTCAGGATCTGTAAGGCGGCAATTGGTAAGATAAGTAAAGGGCACGTTAAACCTGCGAAGTACCTTTCCAGTTGCAAAAAGCCCGCACTGACTATCTCTTAAACGCACGCCATTTTCATCTGGACGTTCATCCCTCGGTCCCCAAAGAAGAACCGGAAGTCCCATATTCTTTGCAAGACGGGCTACTTCATACTCCGTGCCGAAGTTTCCGTGAGGAAAAAACAAACCATCTACTTTTTCACGTTTGAATTTTTCTTCTATTTTAATTCTATCCTCATCATTATGAAGAAGACCATCTATACTAATATCATCAATATCTACAAATTCTACGTCAAGTTCTCTCAAACGATTTCTAGTAAGATTTGCATATTTCACAGCATCGGGAGCGCTAAATATGCTTCTTCTTGTAGGTGCAAGTCCAAGCTTCACATACTTCATATTCTATCCTCATTTCTTCTGTTTTTCAGTAAATAACGCAAGTTTCGCAAAGAAATCTTCCAGAATAAATCGATTATCTACGTGATGGTAAACGCGAATTGGGCGGTTCTGACGATTGGTAACATAAGCCATATTATCTGTGATCAGCGGTGCCTGTATCCAATCATAACTAAACATATGAGCAAATAATAAAACACCTATTGCAGGCGAATCACCCAGGCACCAGTACTCTCCAGTTCTAGTTGTTGCTCTCGCAAACTTAGTATGTCCATTTTCTGCCAGCTGTTCAAACAAATATTTTCCAAGTTCACCCTTAGGATACACTTTATATTCCAATTCAGCTAAAGATACAATCACCTGACTGTATACATTTCTTGGAATCTGCCATACAGGAATATCTGAATTCATAATAACGCGTGCCGCTTTAATATCATTATTCAGATTATACTCATATCCGCCTTCTGGATACTGCGCTCCGCCGATCCAAATGCAGGTAAGACGATTTGCAATTCTTGGTTCCATAAGATAAGCAGATGCCATATCAGTAAGTGGCCCCAGAAAAATAACATATAACGGATCCTCTGAAGGTTTCATGGCTTCCTCAATGATCAGTCTTGCGCCTTCAGACTCTACCGGTGTTTTCTCATCCGGCAATGCATGTTCTGCACCTTTAAATGCCAGATCCTTTGGAAAATCCATCAAGTCTAATACTTTCACAATTTCATCGTAGCTGTCCATCATGCTATGTGAACTTTTTTCTTCTCCAAAATGAGCAGCAATAATACCTCTGTTATCAAATTTAGGACTTAAAAGTCCATGTACAATAGCATACTGATCATCCGCCTCGTTTTTGGCATCTGTATTAATAATAAGTCTAGCCATTTTTCCTTCTGGAATTGTAAAGTGGTACTGATTATAGATCATAGTCTTCTCCTCTTTTCATCTACTGTTTTACTGCTCCTGCCATACCTTCTACAAAGTATTTCTGGAAAGATAAATATACGATCAATACTGGAACAATAGAAATAAGCACGCCTGCATTTAACAGACCGTAATCCGTACCATATTCTCCCATAAAACTCATAAGACCATTTGGTACAGTACGAAGAGAATCTTTGGTGATCAGAATACTCTGAAGCAGGAACTCGTTCCAGGTGTTTAAAAAGTCAATAATAAATAAAGTCGCAATTGCCGGTTTTACATTAGGAAGTATGATATTCCAATATAAACGTCCTACTCCACATCCATCAATGTACGCCGCTTCATCTAAATCCTTAGGGATAGAGCGCATAAATCCTCTCAAAACCAAAATGCCATATCCAATGCCAAAACCTACATACACATAAAACAATCCGCCGTAGTTATTGATCAGATTATACTGTGAGAAAATACGATTTAAAGGGATCAACGCCATCTGGTGAGGAAGCATCATTCCTAACAGAAAGAATATAAAAAGCCCCGTTTTATGCTTTACGTTTAATCTTGTAAGTCCAAATGCTGCCATAGATTCGATCAAGATTCCCAACGGAACTTTCATCAGGCAGATGACCAAACCATTTTTCATATAAGAAGCCATACGGCCCTTTGTCCATGCTGCCGCAAAATTGCTCCATTTTAATGTTTCCGGAAGTGAAAACAGACTTTCTCCAGAATAAAAATCCCCTTGAGACTTAAGTGCTGTAATAAATACAGTAAATACAGGAGCCATCCAGATCAGAGCCAGGAGAGTCAGCAGCACATAAAATATGATTACTTCCGCTTGTTTCTTATTTTTTGCCATATCTTATCAATCCTCTCTAGCTGTATAGATCACATAAGGTACAATGATCACGATCATCATCAAAAACATCACACTGGCAATAGCACTTCCTTTACCAAAATTGCTATACATAAAGGTTTGTGAATACATATATGTAGCTAATGTTTCTGTAGAATTTCCCGGTCCGCCGCCTGTCATAACCTTGATAATATCGTATACTTTCATAGCAGCTATGATCAGTGTTGCAAATACGACCACAAATGTTTCTTTCAGCATAGGAATCGTAATACTAAAAAATATTCTGGGTTTTCCTGCACCATCAATAGTAGCCGCCTCTAAAATATCTGTAGGGATCGTCTGAAGCCCGGATAGGAAAAGAATCATCGGTTGCCCTACACCCTGCCATAATGCTGCTACGTAAACGCAATACAAAGCAATCTTCGGATCAGACAGCCAGGTCAATTTTAAATTTGTCAGTCCAACAGCCTTGAGGCATTCATTAATAAATCCCATATTCGGGTTGTACATCCATTTCCAGATCACACCTACAACGACCCACGAAAGCATATATGGAATATAAAAAATTGCCCTGTATACCACTCTTCCTTTAAAAGAACGATTTAAAACAACTGCTAAAAGAAGGGAAACTGTAACCGTAAAGAACACGGTCATAATGATCCAAAGAAAATTGTTTTTTAATGCAGTAAGAAAAACCGGATCTACAGTAAACAGATTGATGTAATTCTTCAGTGCTACAAATTTCTTATCACCGATCCCGTTCCAACTGAAGAAGCTTAAATAAAAGGAATAGATCGTAGGAAATATAACAACTGAGCAAAACACAACAAACGCCGGAAGCAAAAACAAATACGCTTTTATCGTTGATTTTTTGCTTTTCAAGATGAACCTCCTGTTTTTCAAAGGGCTGTGAAAAAACACAGCCCTTTTTTCCTTTTTTACTGCCAGTCTTACTGCTCTGCCTTATAAGTATCAATTGCTGTCTGCACAGCTGCACCAGCATCTTCTGGCTTTGTATCACCAATTGCCACTGAATCCTGTACTGCAAACAGCTGATCTGCAACCTGTGCTGGAAGCGCCTGATCAGTCTGTGTATAAATGCCACATGCATCCATTAATTCCATAACACCATCTGCTACTGCTAATGATTCAGGAAGCTGTGCTCCCTTAATAGCGATTGGCTGCTCAATCTTAGAGAATTCAGGGTTTTCATCTGCGTTATAGTAGAAATCCCAGAACTTGATGATCGCATCCAACTGTTCATCTGTTACATTTTTATTTACCTGTGTCATCTTAACATACGCTGCCATTCTGCCTGTTCCATCCCCGTTAGACTCTGTTGGGAATGCAAAGAAACTATACAGACTTGTGTCCTGTTCTGCATTTACAATCTGAGATGCCATAGTCGGACTATCAATAATCATCGCGCAGGTTCCATTATATAGGTACATACGGCAGTCATTTGGATCCTCTGTAAGGAAACCTTCATTAAAGTATCCTTTATCTTCCCAATCTTTAAATTTTGCAAATGCCTTTGCAACCGCCTCTGAACTGCTCCAGTCTGCTTCGAAAGAGTTTAAAGCATCATGTTCTTCTTTTCCGCCATAGTATTCCAGAAGATCCTGAATATAACGCATTACATGCCAGCCATACTGTCCACCTGTAGCAAACGGAATCACACCATTTGACTTTAAAGTCTCACAGACTGTTTCCAATTCCTCAAAGGTTTTTGGAACTTCTAAATTATACTGTTCAAAAATGTCTTTCCGGTACCACACATTCATCATCGCAATACTCTGCGGGATTCCAGAAAGCTGACCATCCAGTGTACAGAGTTCCAAAGCAGATCCTAAATACTTGTCATCCCATTTATTTTCTTTTGCATATTCTGTAAAATCATAGGTCAGGCCATTTTCCGGATAATAACTTGCAAGACTTCCACCCCAGTTGTACCACATATCCGGAAGACTTCCTGAAGATGCAGCTACTTTTAAATTAGCCTTGATGTCATCTGTTGAATAATATGTAGGTGTCACTGTAATATCTGGATTTTTTTCTGTAAACGCCGCAATAATATTGTCCTCAAAATCTTTTCTCTGTGCCAAAGACCAGAAACTGATATTTACTGCCCCACCAGCTGTATCTTTGCTTTGCTCTGACGATGCCTGTGTACCTGTTGCTGATGTGTCAGCTGTTTTCGTCTCAGAAGCGGAGTTTCCACCTCCACAACCACTTAACATACCCATTGCTAAGCCTGTACATACAAGTAACCCCATTGTTCTTTTTTTCATGCTCTTCTTCTCCTTTTTATTTTTTAATGTTTTTGCATTTAACTTCTAAATTATTTTTTCTTTCTATTTTAATTTTATTGAATTAATTTAGTTATCATTTAGTATATATTTATATTATACCATCTTGTTTTTATTTTCAATGGTCATTTTTGCAGAGTAATCGCCTGTTTTTTTGTGCAATTTTTATATTTTTCTAATCGGTTTGTGCTTTGGTTTTTGTATTTACTAAATTTACTAAATTTTATTAAATTTTATTATTGACGAACTCATATCCTTTTATTATAATGTACCTATAAGAATACAGTATCAAAATTCTGATTATCATTAACAAGGAGATCATTACATGAGCCGTGGTATTAAATCAAAAGATCTGGCACAAATGTTGGGAGTTTCCCCCTCCACTATTTCCATGGTATTAAATAATAAGCCTGGCATCAGCGATGCTACCAGAAAACTGGTACTCGATAAAATTGCAGAATTAAATTCGCAAACTTCAGAGATTTCCAACGTGATTCATTCCAGTAGTTTTATTTATTTTATCATCTATAAAAAACACGGAAAAGTCGTAGGTGACACCCCGTTCTTCTCCCAGCTGATCGAAGGGATCGAGTCCACAGTTAAAGCCAGTGGATCAAACCTTCAAATTGCCTATTATAATGAAGGAAGCGACCTTTCCCTCTCGCTTCCGCTTCTTTATACAAAAGATTGCAAGGGAATTATCCTTCTGGCAACAGAAATGTCTTTTACCGACGTGCAGGTTTTTGCGCATTTAAATATTCCAATTGTATTACTAGACAGTTACTTTGACGAACTTGCATTAGATACAATTGTCATTAACAACAGCCAAGCCGCACGCAGCGCAGCACGTTTCCTCATTGGAAATGGACATAAAAAAATCGGATATTTACACTCTGCTTTTCATATTAATAATTTTTCTGAAAGAAAAGATGGATTTTATCGTGAACTGCGGAGAAAAAATATAGAAATACGACCAGATCTGGAATACAAGCTGACTCCAACTGCCGATGGCGCTTATGCTGATATGAAAGAGCTTTTAGAAGCTCATAGAGAAATGCCTACAGCTTTTTTCGCAGACAATGACATTATTGCTCTTTCTGCCATCCGCGCATTAAAGGAATTTGGCTATCGGATTCCTGATGATATATCTGTAATCGGCATTGATGACATGCCTATGTGCGAATTAATGGATCCCCCTCTGACAACCATGCAGGTGCCTAAACACGAAATGGGAATCATGGCTGTCAAACGTCTTCTGGACGTGATTCAGGATCACGGACGTGAAATCGTTACGCTTCAGCTGCGAACTTCTCTTGTCCAGCGCAGCAGCGTAAAAAACATTTCCTAGATTGCAAAGCAAAACTGCCGCAAGTCAGATATTCCTATCCAGCTTGCGGCAGCATTTATGTTAGCATTATTTTTTATATCAATCTTTTATACCTGATGCTTCAGCATTCCCGCACTGGTCATCCGCAAAGAATGTTCTGCCGGGATCTGAGGCTCTTTTGCTTCTGTATCTACTAACTGCAATGCCTTTACCGGGCATGCTTTTACACAGGCCGGCAGCATTCCGTGATGGACTCTCACATAACAGCCGTCGCATTTGATCATCTTGCCGTTTTCCCCAAAAGACGGGATACCATACGGACATGCCATGGCACAGCTGTGGCAGCCGATACAATTGGTAGTATCGTAAACTGTAAGATTGGTCTCCGGATCTTTTCGCAGGCAGGCACTTGGGCAGGCGCTGATGCAGGGAGCATCGGTACAATGCATACAAGCCAGGGACAGGTGGCTGTATTTTACATTCCCTTTTTCTTCCATTTCCAGATCAAATACATTTCTGAAAGGTCTCTGTCCATCTTTTACCTGAAAATCGTTCTGATCCATGCAGGCAATGGAGCAGGCTCCGCAGGAAATACATTTGGTAATATCCAGATCTATTGCGTACTTTTTCAACTCTGCACCTTCTTTCTCATACCACACCTGGTGGAGTTATAGGCCGGGAAGCCGGAATATGGATCTACATGGGTTCCGGACATCAGAGAGTTTACATCAGCCTCAGAATATCCATGATAGAAAAATACTACATGTTCTGGCACTCTGTGGGTTGGATGGGCTTTTACAGAAATAGTTCCCCTCTCTGTAAACAGTTCTATGTCATCTCCATCCTTTAAGCCCAGTTTTTCTGCATCTTCCACAGAAATATCTGCTGCCGGATCCGGGCGCAGACTGCGTACCCACGGTACTTTGTGCAGCCGGGAATGAATGGCATTTGGCAGTCTTCCTCCTGAACAGAGGATGAATGGGTACACCCTTTCATCTGCTTCATCCATAGGCTCACAATAAGTTGGCAGCGGGTCTAAATGCCACTCTGGATGAGATGCGATCAATTCTGAATATAGTTCAAACTTGCCTGTAGGTGTCTTACAGCCGCTTTCAAGGACAGTTCCCGGAACATAAGGCTTTACACCGCGGACTTTGACTGGCAGGTCACTGGCACGAAGTTCATCCATAGTGATATCCAGATCAGAAAGGATTTCTTCAATATTCTTTTCATAGCCTTCTTCCAGCCGCTTATCCCCCAGCTTCATCACTTTTGCCAGATCACAAAGGATTTCAACATCCGATCTGCTCTCTCCCACTCTGTCAATTGCAGGCTTGGTCAGCCATGCATAGCCGCCTGGATAAGTCTCCAGTTCTCCACGTTCGTAAGAAGTACATACCGGAAGAACGATATCTGCCATTTTCGCTGCATCTGTCATAAACAGATCTGCATCGACGAAAAAGTCCAGTTTTTCAATAGCAGATTTAAAATACTGATCATCTGGAAGGATCCGGTAGTTTAATCCCAGGGCAAACATAGCCTTAACAGGATAAGGAGTTCCCTCATGGATCTGTCTTGGCAGGTCTACGCACTGCATTTCCCGCTCCATATGATACCACAGAGGGAAACGGGATGCTCCTACTGGAAGAGCTGCATCCTTTGGTTCTGTACCATCAGCAAATTCATCTTCCAAAGTAGTAAATCCGGAAATCTGGTGGGTAAATGTATGTTCTCCCGGCAGCTGTCCGCCTGTGCGGTCAAAGTTTCCAGTCAGTGCTGAAAGTGCCATGATCGCACGGTAATTCTGGAAACCATTCTTATGATGAGGGATCGGCGCACTGTTTTCATTGATCGCCATGGACTTGCTCTCATGGATCATCTCACAGGCCTTTACTACCAGATCATAAGGAACGCCTGTAAGCTTTTCAATATTGCTTTCGTTAAAACCAGCTGCATACTGGGCATATTCCTTAAAACCATGTACATACCGGGCAATGTATTCTTTATCGATCCATCCCTTCTGGATCAGCACATTTCCCATGCACAGTGCCAGTGCTCCATCTGTACCCGGATAAGGACGCAGATGCAGGTCACACATTTTCTCTGTAGTAGGTGTGATCTTCGGATCCACCACAATGACCTTCATGCCCCTTGCTCTTGCTTTTTCTGCTCCCTGAGCCTTTAAATAACCGGAATAATAAGGATTAAATGCCCAGCCAAGGAGCAGGTCACAATTTGACATATCCGGTCTTGCCAGCTGTCCTATAGCTGTTTTCCATGCCATCCAGCCGGTAGTCATACAGGTACTTGATTCTGTACCATAGTTCATGCTTCCAAAGGAATGGGCAAAGCGGCGCAGCCACGGACGGAACCATTTGTTATAGCCGCCAAAAAAGGCTACTGCCTCAGGTCCATCAGTTTCTTTGATATGGTTTAACTTTTCTGCGATCTCCTTATATGCCTCATCCCAGGTGATGGGTTCAAATTTTCCCTCTCCTCTTTTGCCTGTTCGGCGAAGAGGTGTTTTAATACGGTCCTCTCTGTAAGCAAAACCACGGCCGGACAATCCTTTTGTGCAAAGACAGCCCTTATTTCTTGGATGTTCATCCAGACCTTCCAGTTTCACCATTTTTCCGTCTTTTACATAAGCGCACACACCACAGTTGTATGCCGGAGAACAGATAGCACAGACCGTATTCTTTTTTTCAATGCCGGTCTCCGGTCCCGGTATCTTTGCTTTTTTTAAAGCTTCTAAACTATCCATGAATCTTCTCCTCAACTTCTTCTATAAAAGGAACGGAAAGTCCTGCTTTTACCAGCATAGCACGCTGATAATCCGGCAGAACAAACTGTTCACCTGCAAACAGCCGCAGCATATAGTTTTTAATAATGCCGCTGACACGATAATTATCTAAAATATTAGCACCTACAATGCGTTTTCCATCTATCACCAGACGGATATAAAGGTCTTCGGAAAGAGAACCATATTCCAGGATCTCTCCCTGCATACGGTTGTCTCCAAAACCAATAAAGTCCATGTTCATAAAATGGGTGATGTTATGAAGAATATTGCCTTTATAAGTCACATCTCCCCCTGCCATGTTGATGCCGGCAGTTTCACCCTGATGATTGGCATTGGCCCACAGACCGATGATCTGGTTCTGTCCGCTTTCCAGGTTATTGCCTTCACAGCAGTCTCCTGCAGCAAAAATGCCCGGAACAGAAGTACGCATATGGTCATCTACCACAATGCCTCTTCCAATCTCAACTTCTCCCTGAACCGTCTCCGTAATCGCTCTCGTACCAATGCAAAGGCCAACGATATCCGCAGGAATACGGCTTCCGTCTGTAAGGACAGCCACTTTTTCTCCATTTTCCTGTTCCATATGGTCAATGGTCACACCAAACATTAAATGAACGCCCTGAGCTTCTACTCTCTTCTCAATTTCTTCTGCCACCTCTTTATAAGCTGCCAGAGGGAAGATGTAGCTTGCCAGATCTAAAAGCCATGTTTCAATGCCGTATTTGTGCAGGACTTCCACTACCTTAATACCAGCCATGGAAGCGCCAATAACTACTGCATGTTTAATATTATTTTTCTTCAGACGTTCTTTAAAACGAAGAGCATCTTCCACCGTACGCATTAAAAATGCGTCTTCAGGCTCCAGTCCTTTTACAGGAGGCGCAAAGGCTCTTGCGCCTGTAGCGATCAGGATACGATCGTATTTTTCTGATCCCTTTTCTGTTTCTACCAGATGTTCTGATCCGTGAACTTTCACAACCTGCTCTCTGCGAAGGTTAAAGTCCACCTCTTTCTGAATCTGCTCCAGATCACCAAAAGGGAACATTCCCTCATATTCCAGTTTTCCAAAAGCATAATAGGTGGTCAGCATAGGATTATAAGGAGCCCGTCCTGTGTTACTGTAGACGTCAATGCATCCTTCTTTATCCAGTTCACGGATCTTTTTCACTGCATGGTAGCCGGCTGTACCGAAGCCTACTACTGCATATTTCATAATTCTACCTCCCGTTGATCTTCATGTTCCTGTATATAACATGGAAACGCGGCGACAATGTCACTGCTGCAACATATCACCGCGTCTACCGGTATCAAACAGTGATTACTGCTGATCCATTTTATCTTTTACGTTCTTATAACGAACTAACATCAGCACGATCGCTGCAAGGATAAACAGACCAATGTACAGGAACTGTCTTGCATTTAAGCTGGACAGGCTGACATAGGAAGTAGCTGCCAGTACAACGAATACAACTGCCAGAGCTACATTTAACTTTGCAGGGCTCATGTACAGAGCAGATTTTCTGTATTCTTCCGGGAATACCTTAGGCAGACGGAAGCAGGCATATACCATTAACAGGTCAGTCAGCTTACCACAGCCAGTACCCATGTTTGCGATATCAGAAGTATTCATACCAGTTACGATTGGAATAATACCAACTACAAAGAAGAATAACAGCAGGATAACAGGTGTACCGCCCTTATTTTCCTTTGCACATGCCTCTGGCAGCCATCCGTCCATAGCAGCTCTCTGAAGAGAACGTGTGGTCCAGGATAAGGTACCATTTAAAGTGGTCAGTAATGCGAACCAGGCACCGCCGATTACGAAGAACAGGTAGATCGGTGCAGGGAATACGGATTTTGCTACTACAGAGATATTAACACCAGCTACTTCTTCTACAGGAAGAACGCAGGCAGCAACAATACCAACTAATGCATAGAAAATTGCAACAAGTAAGGTAGATAATACCATAGCTTTTGGAATGGTCTTTCCAGGATTTTCTACTTCACCGCCATTCTCAGCTAAGAACTTAGCACCTGCACATGCAAAGGAAAGCATTGCAGCACCGCGAAGGAATTTCATTGGACCGTTTGGCATAATATTTTCTTTATTCAATGCCAGTGCAGACCAGTCTACCTTAGGAAGACCAAATACAATGTAAATAAACAGAGAAATCAGCAATAATGCTACCATGAACTTCTGTACTTTTGCAGAAGTCTTAAGGCCAATCATATTTACTACTACTGCTAAGGTCAATGCACCAAGTGCTGCTAATTTCTGATTTACATCAGGGAAGATAACAGCTACATAGCTTGCAAAGCCAATGGCGAAAGTTGCGATCAGTACCTGCTGAAGAACGAACATCATTAAGAATACGAAAGATGCTCTTGGTCCGATCAGTTTTTTCGCATATACATAGCTGCCGCCAGTTGCAGGCATACTGGATGCCAGAGTTGCCATTGGAACCAGCTGACATACAGCGATCAGTGCTGCAAGAACAAAGCCGTAAGGTGCGCCGTGTCCGGTCAGTCCGATTACAATACCAGTCAGTACGAATACACCGGAACCAACGATCTGGCCAATACAGAAACTCATGCATTCCCAGAAATTCAGTTTTTTGTTTTCCATAGTTATACCCCTTTCTTATCTGCCACAAACTGTGCCAGTATTTCCATACCCTTTTTCAGAGTCTCTCTTGGACAGCCGATATTAAAGCGAAGGAAATGTTCTCCATTGCCCTGATATCCGGCGCCTCCTCCTACTGCCATCTTATATTCAGATGCCAGGATCTTTACCATCTCCTCGGAAGTCATGGAAAGTCCGCTGCAGTCTAACCACATCAAATAAGTACCTTCTGGCTTAACAGGTTTGATCTGCGGTGCATGTTCTTTCAAATAGCTGATAACAAATTCAGCATTTTCTGTAAGATATGCATTCTGTTCATCTACCCATTCATCGCCATATGTATAGCAGGCTTCGATGGCGCTGTTTGCCATGCAGTTAGGGCTCATCAGCCATGCCTGGCGCAGTGTATCTTCCTGGATCTTCTTGTATTCCGGATTCGGGATAATGGTACAGGAAGAATGAAGACCTGCCATATTAAAGGTCTTACTGATTGCTGTATAAACCAGCATATGATCATACACATCTGCGAAACGTGCAGCAGAAGTATACTGATGTCCGTAAAGAACTACATCCCCGTGGATCTCATCAGAGAACAGCCATACAGAGTATTTCTTACACAGCTCTACGATCTTTCTGACCTCATCCTCTGTCCATACACGGCCTACCGGGTTATGAGGGTTGCAGAAGATCATTGCCTTTACATCTCCACCGGATAATTTCTTTTCCAGATCTTCCCAGTCAATGACATAACGGCCTTCGCTATAAACCAGTGGACAGTCAACCTGTTTTCTCCCCTGGTTGTTGATCACAGCAAAAAACGGGTCATATACAGGAGTAAATACTAAAACTCCGTCTCCAGGCTGTGTAAAGCCGCGGATAGAGAACCAGATGGATGTTACAACACCTTCAGAAGGGGAAAAAGCACTGACAGGCAGATCTACCTGATGACGGCGCTTATACCAGCTTCTAACTGTTTCCAGAGTTCTCTCTCCAGTAGTGGTATATCCGAAAACCGGATGCTCCAGACGTTTCTTCATTGCCTCTACTGCCTCCGGCAATGTTGCAAAGTCGGTATCAGCGATCCAGAAAGGAAGAAGTCCTGTCCGTGTGCCGAATTTCAGCTGTTTTTCCCACTTGATGGAGTCAGAGCCAATGCGGTCCTGTACTTTATTAAAATCGTACTTCATTACTGCACCTCCAAATGATGTAAAACTAAATGTGTCTGCAAAATCGGTGAAACCAGATTTTGTAAGTACACACTATCTATGCTATATCCCCAGGCGGTACGGGCCCTGCACTGTCTGAGAAAATTACAGCCAAAATAAATGATAACTATGAAATAATGATAACCATAAGATAAAGAACCTCCGCAGGCAGTTACCTGCAGAATTCTTCAAAATATTGTTTATACGTGCTGTAGATCCAGTCGCAGTGAACTAACATATGAAAATATGCATAATCACCGTCGTGGTTTCGCACTGCTTCCAGAATGTTTCCATGCTGGATATGTACCTGTTCTCTATTTAATTCCTGATCTACAGGAAAGATCAAAGGCAGAGAACGTATTTCATTGGAAGGAAGGACAACTGCATTCCATACCGGCTCCAGCAGCGGGTTCTTTAATATCTCCCACAAACAGCCGTGGAAAGACTGAAGTCCTCTTCCCTCTTCTATATACAGATTCGGGCTTTCGATCACCACCTGGTCATTTTCATGGATACGTTCCAGTCTGGCAATGTCTTCCGGTGTAGCCACCAGCGCCGCCTGTTTTGCAATAGCAGGTTCGATCAGCCGTCTGGCTTTTGTAGAAAGTTCAAACTGCTGCCAGTACTTTTCCGCCTGATCCTTTAATTCTCCAGGATCCAGCAGATTTTTCCAGTCTACACAAACAACGCTTCCTTTTCCTTTTCGGGTTTCTATAATTCCTGCATCCGCAAGAAGGCGAAGGGCCTGGCGTACCGTTACTCTGCTTACTCCCATACGTTCCATCAGCTCTTTTTCACTGGGAAGCTGCTCCCCGGTGCGATAAGCTCCACTGCGTATCATATCTTTGATCTGGTCAAATACCTGATCATACAAAGGTTTGTTTGATAATTTATTCACAGCGTTGCCCTCCTTTCCTGTCTGCAACTGTATGGTACCGTAAGCATACAACATGTATTAATATAAGTCAAGTGCTTTTTATGTTTTTTAAATATTTTTTCAATTTTTTCTTCATTTTTTAGGCACATTTCCCCGTTTTTCTCCTTTTTTACTATTTTAATTTCCTTTTTTTCGTTTTTACCTGTATTAATTAAGATAAGTTTTGTATCTTTTTGTTTTCAAAACATGTATCTTTTTAAAACATGTTTGATTGATTTTTTCACTTTCTTAATTAATATCATCAAACTACTGTGTCATTTTTTTACAAAGCAAATAATTTCCAAAAGAAATTTACCATAAAAAAGCACCGTTGAAAAGCTTATTCAGATTACTTTTCAACGGTATTTTTATTTTATCATATCATTTTTCTATCCTGCCGAATGCAGTTAGTGGATCTCCCGCTTTCACTCCAAGACTTAATGTATAGTAGAGTATTACACCATCAAAAGGTGCAATGCAGCGAAACATTTCTTCCCCTGCAAAATCTTTTAAAGTACCGATCAGATCACCCTTAGAAAGAAATTGCCCAGCCTGCATCATAGCAGGATACCAGAAACCGTCACAGGGAGATTCTTCATAAAAAGTCTCTCGAATTTCAACCTGGTCAGGAGGTAATGCGGAAACTTGAGTTTGAAACACTGCTGTATCCGGCATCCGTACCTCACCGATCATTCCAAGATGCCACATCATCTCATATACATTCTTTTTGCATGCTTCAACTTCTCTTTGACTCCATAAACCACGTTCTCCCCGCTCTACCAGCAATGATGGAATCCCGCACTGCGCAGCCCAGCTGTAAAGTCCATTTTTCGCTGTGGAAGCCACACGATAAGACACAGAAAGAGCAGCTGCGGCAGCCGCTGTCTGGTGCATTAGTTTCTCGGAAACGGCAGTTGGGAAAAAGATCAATGGAGTCAGGGCTTCATTTACATCGCCGCCATGAAGATCCATAAAAAAATCGGCCTCCTGATATAAAGTTTCTTCCAGGCTTTTTGCAAGTTGGCTGGAAAAAGAGCCAGCTTTATTTCCCGGAAACATTCTGTTTAAATTTTGTTTATCCGTCGGGATGATCTGCTTCGCCCCCTGATAAAAACCTTCTGGATTTACAAGCGGAAGCAAAATCACCCGACCAGAAATATCATCTGGGTTTAATTCCATGCATAAGCTGCGGAGCGCTTCGATCCCCACATATTCACATCCATGCACTCCTGCAGTAACAACCAGGCTTTTTCCTGGCTTTCTGCCGCAAATCACGGTTATTTCTATAGGATACGGACTGATGATCGGCAGCCGGAGTTTTTGCTTCTTCCCGTCTCCAGCTTTTAATTCAGACAATTTCATTGAAATATACTCCTTTTATTTTGATCCTGATCATTAGAATTCAATGATCGAAGCCAACAGCTTTTTTGCGTATTCATCCTTTGTATTTGCAATACAGGATACAGGAATATGTTCCGTAATATGACCACGGTAAAGAAAAAGTACATCATCACAAAGATAGGTAACAGATGTTAAATCATGGGTAATGAAAATGTAGGTCAGACCAAGTTTTCCTTTCAGATCACGCAAAAGATCCATGATCTGCACCTGGGTATGCGCATCAAGAGAAGAAATCGCCTCATCAAACAAAATGATTTCCGGCTGGCAGGCCACTGCCCGGGCAATGCAGACACGCTGAAGCTGACCGCCGGACAACTCGTGAGGATATCTCTCTTCGTAAGTGCTATTCAATCCAACAAGTTCTAATAACCGACGGATTTCTTCTGGATGGTTTAATTTTATCTTTTGATTGCGTTCTCTCGCCCTAAGACCTTCTGAAATGATTTCTTTTACCCTAAAACGCGGATTAGCCGATGTAGTATAATCCTGAAACACCACACTTAACCGTTTTTGAAGATTTTTCCGTCCACTTCTGGAGGCATATACAGACGTACCACGAATCAGAAGTTCTCCGCTGTCAGGCTTTAACAGCCCGCAGATCACACGACCCATCGTGGATTTTCCGCTTCCAGATTCTCCCAGTATTCCAAGACAAGTACCCTTGGGAACATGCACGGATACATTAAAAAGCACCTGATGCCGGGTAGTTCCAAAGATTTTTTCCTGACGTTCACTGCGGAAGCTGACGCAGACATCTTTTAATTCAAGCATTCCATCTTCTCCTTTCCATGCAGGATCTGACAATAGCGGCGCATAACACCAGAACGCTTTTCTACCAACATACGAGTGTACGAGTCATTGGCGTGAGTAAGAATATGTTCAAAACTTCCACTATCAACAACACGGCCGCTGTTCATGACCAAAATATGATCTGCCACTTTTGAAATTGCTCCCAGATCATGAGTGATAAACAGCATAGCTGTATGATTTTCTTTTTTGATCCGCACAAACTCTTCCAGAATCTCATATTGGGTAATCGCATCAATGGCTGTTGTCGGCTCATCTGCGATCAAAAGTTCCGGCTGCAGCGCCATGGCAATGCCGATCATAATACGCTGGAGCATACCTCCAGAAAGCTGATGAGGATATTTTTCCAAAACTTCTTCCCCATTTTGGATTCGCATCTGTTCCAGAATTTCCAGACACTGCGAATGGATTTCCTGCGTTGTCCATGTCGTATGGGCAGCAAATGTTTCAGCCATCTGGCTTCCAATGCGATATAGAGGATCAAAGCAAGTCATGGGATTTTGCAATACCATGGTAATACGATTTCCACGCAGACGGCGCAGTTCTTCTTTTGACACCTGCAAAAGATTTTTTCCATGGAAAACGGCATTACCGGAAATCTGAAAGTTTTTATCTAACAGACCAAGCATCGCTTTTACTGTCATGCTTTTTCCACTGCCAGATTCTCCTAAAATTCCCAGGCACTCTCCAGGATGTATTTCAAAATTCACATTTTCCACCAGCTTTTTAGACATTTTGCGGTTTATAAGTGTTACATTCAAGTTTTCAGCTTTTAAGACAGCAGACATCCGTTACAGCACCTCCTTTGGATCCAAAACATCCCTGATCGCATCACCCATCAGATTAAAAGCAGATACCAGAACAACAATGGCAATTCCTGGTACCAGCATTTGGGCTGGATTGCTGATCAGAACATTTTTTGCTTCACTAAGCATAGCCCCCCATTCTGGTGTAGGAGCCTGTACACCAAGGCCCAAAAAGGACAGAGTAGAAATATTAATGATCGCCCAGCCTACATCCAGGGAAGAAAGCACTGCCAGATCCGCTGCTATGGATGGCACCAGATGACGAAACAGGATAAAATGCTCCGGGGTACCAATACAACGTGAAAACTGAACAAAATTTCTATCGCGGTACTGCATAACACCTGTGCGGATCATGCGGGCATACCAGGCCCATTTAATAAAGACATTGGCCAAAATCACATTCTGCACGTTAATTCCAAGAAGCGCAACAACAGCAAATACCATGATCTGACTGGGCAAGGAAAGCATTACATCCACCACTCTCATAATTAGTTCCTCTGTAATCCCACGAAAATATCCGGCAAGAAGTCCCATCAAAGCACCAAGGCCGATGGTGCCAAGCATAGTGAGTACTGCAAGCCCAAGAGTTGGACGAATACCATAGATCATACGCGAAAGAATACAACGCCCCAAATTATCCGTGCCAAGAGGATATTCTCTGCTGAAATGCGCAAATTTGTTGAGAATATCTGCTGCATACGGATCATGAGGAGCGATCCACGGCGCAAAAATCCCCATACATGCCACGATCAGCACCAGCCCAACTGTGCCAACCGCAGTTTTGTTATGAAAAAAACGATAAAGCATAATTTAATGGCTCTCCTTTCTCATACGCGGATCTGAGATCGTCTGCAAAATATCAAACAGCAAATTAAATACAACAAACAGCACACCGATCAAAAGCACGTAAGTCTGGATCACAGGATAATCCCGATTAAAAATGGAACTGATGCAAAGTGTACCTAGTCCTGGCCATGCAAACACATTTTCTACAACGATCGTTCCTGAAATCAGCTGCGGTATACTCATACCAATTGCTACAATACAGGTGTGCATAGAATTTTTCAGTATATGCCTGATCAAGATCGTTTTTTGAGAAAGTCCGCGCACATTGGCATAAAGCACATAATCCTGTTTCATATTTTCCAGCATATTATTGCGGATCAAGCGGATATACGTGGAAATATAACTCAAAGACACCGTAAAAGCAGGCAGGATCAAATGTTTCCAGCTTCCATTTCCACTGGTTGGCAAAAGATCCAGTTTAATAGAAACCAGCCACATCATAAGCAGCCCGACCCAATAAGCAGGCATAGCTGTGGTCATAAAAACAATGCATCTCATGATCCGGTCAAACCAGCCATCTTTGTATACTGCACACAAAAAACCAATGGGCAAGCTTAAAATGATCACCATCAACAGAGACGCACCTGCCAGCTGCAAAGTAGCCGGCATACAGCGAAGCAGTTCTCCAGACACTGTACGGGCCGGATTAACATAACTGATGCCAAAATCCCCTTTTAAGCAATTCAATACCCATGTAAAATAACGTACCAGATAAGGCTTATCGAGACCTAATTCTGCCCGAACCTGGGCAATGGCATCTTCTGTGATGATCGGGACCTGCCGAACGCGCAGTGCAACTTCAGCCGGATCTGACGGGATCAGATTGATAAATACAAAACATACAAAAGATATAATAAGTAAAAGCGGAATTGCAGATAACGCCCGCTTAATAATATATGGTTTCAAATGATTACCTCCATTGAGAAACAAAGCCGCCTCAAAAGAGACGGCTTTGTTTTGGTATTTCAGCACGATTCCGTTACCCGGCATGCATAAGAACCGCAGCCGTTTTTGTCCGTCTTAGAACGAAAAATCCTGGAACGGAACCTCATACTGCGTCTGAGTGAAGTGGAATCCCTTCATGTCAGAACGATAGATTGCTTTGTTGCACTCATAAGTCAACGGAATATAGACAGCATCTTCATGAAGATGATTTAAAACATAAGTATAAAGTTCCTGCCGTCTTCCTTCGTCTGTTGTGATCAGGATTTCTGTAATAGCAGCATCTATCTCTGCTTTATCATCAAGGCCAAGCTGTGCTGCATAATCTCCATATACAGGAGCCCGCATTGCTGCAAGAGAAGATTGCGGATCATACGGTGTTCCCCAGCAGATATTAAATACCATATCAAAGTTACCAGCCTTCATGTTATCACGATAAGACTGCTCCTCCTCACCATGAATATTTAATGCTACTCCAATTGTCTGATATTCACTCTGCAAATACTCGGCTATTGATTTTTCTGTTACACTGTCACTGTTGTAAAGCAGGTCGATATTTAACTGTTTTCCTTCCTTTTCACGGATATTTCCGGAACCCATTTTCCAGCCAGCCTCATCCAGGATCTGTCCTGCCAAAGTCAGATCATATTCATAAGGCACCAGATCAATGTCACAATACGGTACTGTAGAAGCAAACAAAGTGTCTGCCGGTTTCTCTAAGCCATAAAAAATACCATCAGAGATATTCTGCTTGTTGGTTGCGTGTTGAAGAGCAATACGAACCTCCTTCTCCGCAAGAATATCAGAGGAAGTATTCAAAACGATCTGTCTGGTAGAAGTAGGGTCAGAAAGTTCTACCGTAAACTTATCGTTGTTCAAATACTGATTGATCGCGTCTGCATCGATCATATTTTTTCCAAAGATCATATCGATCTCACCTTTTTCCAATGCCAGAATACGAGTCTGATTATCCGGGATAACCTTAACTGTAATCGTCTTGATATCTGGCTGTTCACCCCAGTAAGTCGGGTTCGCCTTGAAAATTGCATACTCATCCGTTACAAACTCGTCTAAAACATACGGACCTGTTCCAATGTAGGCTTCTACCCCATCTTTGGTGCTTCCATCTTTCATAGCTTTCGGAGAAATCATTGCAAACGGTCTGGTAACACCAAGCTCTGTTAAAAGCGGATAATAAGGCTCAGACAGCTCAATAACAAATGTATTTTCATCAGGAGCGTTTACACCAACCAATAAATGCATCATCTCCAGCCAGGTGTGACGATCTTTATTTTCTAAGATCGCGTCAAAGTTTTCTTTGATCGCATAGGCATCACATTTCTCGCCATCGGAGAATGTGACTCCCGGACGGATATGAAATGTATAAATTTTGCCGTCTTCGCTAACATCCCAGCTCTCAGCCAGACAGCCTTCAAAACCATCTGCAGTAATGTTAACAAGACCCTCGTACAGCATTTCCTGTGCGTACATTTCTCCCGCATATAAATGTGGATTCAGATCGCGTATATCGCGGTAGTTTACAAAGATCAGATCTTCTTTTTTTGTGTCCGCCGCAGCTTTTGTTTCTGCAGCCGCAGAATCCGCTGCAGTTTCCTCTGCAGAATCAGAAGCGGATGAACCGCAGCCGCTTAATACAGCGGTACCTAAGAGACCTGCAAGAAGCAATGTGCCCCATCTTTTTTTCATAATCAGTTTCCTCCTGTGTAACATATCGATCATTATTTTCTGTTCCTGTCATTGGAACGAAAAACAGTATAACACAGGTTAGTCATAACTTACTACTAATGAATTTGGAGGGGCTTAGTTATTCCAAAACGTTATAACAATCTTATAAAATTGCCTGAAAATGCTGGATAAACCAGCTGGATGCCTCACTTATTTTTCCATTTTCCGGGCAAATATAACCAATAAGAAGAAATGGTTCGCAGTTATTGATCCTAAGCTGCTGTATATCATACTGCCGATAACGGTCATGAAGAAAATTAATTCCAAGGCTGCATACATCTGTATTCATCAGCAAATTAATCGTCAGATGATCGCTATTGGTATAGACAGAATAATGAAGCTGTTTTGTACTGATAGCGCCAAGGCTGACATGACTTAAATGATGCTCTACTGAGAAAAAATCCCGAACCCCACAAACAAACGAAAGAGTAGAAAGATCCTGAAAATCGATACTTTCATCATGATAGCGCGGATGATAAGGACCAACATAAACACAAGCTTCTTTTTCATCCAATGGAGTAAATTTTAGTTTTTTATGAGAAAGGATATGCTGAAACTGGCTCAGCTGTTTCTTCGCAATATAGACAATCCCAATCTCAGAAAGCCCCTGCGCCACCCGGTTACTGATTTCTTCCACCGTTCCTTCCAAGTGTTCCACAACATAAGTATTACCCATCTCTTTATAGAAATCGGTGAGAAGATTAGAAATCATGTTGCTTGGATAAGTTGCAAGACTGAACTTTTTTCCCTGATTGTGATCACTCAATGAATCAATCAGACGAACATTATGAAGGATATTATGGGCATATTCCCGTACTACTTCTCCATATGGCGTAATTCGGATACCGCGGCTGCTGCGCTCAAAAAGCGGACGTCCTAATTCCTTTTCCAGGGAACTGATAACTTTACTGACATTTGGCTGTGTCGTATAAAGGCATTCCGCAGCCTGATTAAAGCTGCCCTTTTCACAAGTTATTATAAAATATTCCAGCTGCCGTAATTCCATAAAACCTCCTAAATATGTATGTTCGCTCAAAGTCACGTGTGAGTAAGTTCGCACTAACCACTATAGCAGAAAAAAAAGAAAGGGGCTGTTGCAAAATACAGCCTCTATTTTTCTGCATCCGTTGTCTGCACAGCTTCTCGTTACATCTGTGCGTTCAGTTCGGACCAAAGTCCGCTCTGCCCGCACAGATGTCTCGAAGAGGCAGAACAACTGGATAGCAGAAAAGCGCTGCTGCATTTTGCAACAGCCCCTTTTCTTCTTTATTCCACTTCCATCCGCTTTTCTAAAAGCTCTGCCAGTCCCTCCAGCGTCTCCACCTGATTGATCTCACAGCGCAATGCTGCAGAATTGCGCATTCCTTTGGTATACCATGCCATATGGCTGCGCATTTCCCGCATAGCGATCATCTCACCTTTGTACTCTGTAAGCATCTTTCCATGGCGCAGGATCATATCCCGTACTTCCATTAGGGTAGGACCAGGAAGAAGTTCTCCTGTTTCCAGATAATGGGTGATCCGTTTAAAGATCCATGGATTTCCCTTGGCTCCTCTGCCTACCATGATGCCGTCACAGCCGGTTTCCTCAAAAAGTCTTTTAGCATCTTCCGGAGTAAACACATCTCCATTTCCAATCACCGGGATCTTCACTGCTTCTTTCACCTGACGGATAATATCCCAGTCTGCTTTTCCGGAATAATACTGTTCCCTGGTTCGCCCGTGAACTGCCACTGCCGCCACACCGCAGCTTTCTGCCATTTTTGCAAATTCCACCGCATTAATGCTCTGGTCGTTAAAGCCTTTTCGGAATTTTACAGTTACCGGCTTTTTCACTGCCTTTACCATAGCCGTCAGCACCTTTTCTGCCTGATCCGGATCTTTCATTAAAGCAGAACCCTCATGGTTATTGACGATCTTTGGTACCGGGCATCCCATATTTACATCAATGGCCACATAAGGGCCATCTTCGATCTGAGCTGCAATATCCGCCATGATCTGAGGATCTGAACCAAACAGCTGTACCGACACTGGTCCTTCTTTTGGATCTACTGCCAGAAGCTCTTTTGTGTTCTTATTTTTGTATAAAATAGCCTTGGCACTGACCATTTCCGTCACTGACATTCCAGCCCCCTGCTCTCTGCAAAGCAGGCGGAAGGGCAGATCTGTAACACCTGCCATCGGCGCCAGGAATACATTATTATCTAAAAGGGTATCACCGATCCTAAATTTCATCTGCTTCTCCCTTATTTTCGTCTTCCTGACTTTCCTTTTCTTCTTCCCAGTCTACATTTTCTCCCAGAAAGAAAGTCCTGTAATAAAGCTCCAAAGCCTCTAACAGTTCTTTTTTCGTTTCCTGATATTCCTTGATCTTAAGGACACTTCCGATCTCGTCAAAAAGATAATCTCCTTCTTCAGAAATAACCTGAAAATCCAGATTTCCTTTTTCATCATATTCCATAGTAAGGATCCCGCCTACATCTTCTGTAAAAAGAACGCACATAATGTGCAGTTCGTCTTTTACAGACTGAGGCAGAGACTGGAACTCTTCGTTGAAATAGTATTTCTGCTCATAGGAATTAGCTCCACAAAGCACCACTTTATCTGTCATATTTTCTCATCCTTTCTGTTAAAATCCTCATTACCCCTTTGCTTTTCTGCTATAGTTCAGCCTTGCATCGCTTTTCTATACACATGAAAGTCCGCTGCACCGGCAAATGCCGGTAACGGCGGACTTTATATCCTTATCATAAACTGCGAAAACCAAACGTAACTGTCCATTCGCTGCATGCACAGCAACGGTCAAACAGCATTCGCAAAATCAGGCTGCATCCCTTATCTTGCCAGCAGCTTGGAGATCTCATACTGAGATTCCGGGATATCCTTCTTCATATTCAGCGCTTCCTGAATATCATAATCTACAAACTCACCATGCTTATAAGCTACCAGACGGTTGCTCTTTCCTTCTGCCAGCAGTTCAGCAGCTCTTGCGCCCATAATGGAAGCATATACACGGTCCTTGCAGGTAGGTGTACCACCACGCTGCATGTGACCTAAAATAGTAGCACGTGTCTCAATACCGGTAGCTGCTTCAATACGTTTTGCCATGGAACCAGAATGTCCGATTCCCTCTGCATTGATGATGATATTGTGCTTCTTTCCTCTCTTACGGTTTTCAATGATACGGTTGATAAGAGCCTGCTCATCTCCGTCGTAGCGCTCCGGAAGAAGGATATCTTCTGCTCCGTTTGCAATACCGCACCACAGGGCAATATAACCGGCATTACGTCCCATTACCTCAACAATACTGCATCGCTCATGGGAGGTAGATGTATCACGGATCTTGTCAATTGCTTCCATGGCTGTGTTTACAGCTGTATCAAAGCCAATGGTATAATCCGTACATGCAATATCCAGGTCAATGGTTCCAGGAAGGCCGATGGTATTGATTCCCAGTGCAGAAAGCTTTCCTGCGCCGCGGAAAGAGCCATCACCGCCGATTACTACAATACCGTCAATGTTATGCTTACGGCAGATCTCAGCACCTCTCTCCTGACCTTCCGGTGTCGTAAATTCCAGACATCTTGCTGTATAAAGAATGGTACCGCCGCGGTTAATAATATCAGATACACTGGTTGTGTCCATATCCACGATCTCTTCATCTAAAAGTCCAGCATAACCTCTCATAATACCTTTTACCTTCAGACCTCTGTTGATCGCACCTCTTACAACCGCACGAATGGCTGCGTTCATTCCAGGAGCATCACCTCCGCTGGTTAATACTCCAATGGTTTTAACTGACTTTGCCATACCAATCTACCTCCTTGTTTTAAGCACATCTCCGATTCTGATGCACGTTGCTTTTGTTCGTCAATAAATACAACGCTATTCTAATTCATTTTCCCAGATTAATCAAGTTTTTTTCTACTACTTTGACATTATTTTCACCAAGTTGGCCGATCAGTTTTTCCAGAAGCTCCCGTGAAGCCTCTACCTTCCAGTTTGCCGGCAGTATTTTCTTTGCCCGTTCCTTCTTTAAGTAGATGACCACACTGTCCTGGCCTTCGCTTTCTTTCAGAATGCTTAAAATAGTCCCTTCTTTTGCCTGATAAGTTTCTTTATCCTCAAACTGCAGCCACAGCTGTCTTGGAACTTTTGAAAAAGGGATCACCTGCTCACAAACCAGTTTGCCTACAGGTTCATCACCTAAAGACACTCTTCCCTTGATAAAGATTTTGGAATCCTCTGTTAACAGATCTCTGTCTGCCTCATAATTTTTCGGGAAAACGATCACTTCCACAGAGCCCATTAAATCTTCCAATGTGATAAATGCCATCAGCTGGTTGCTTCTTGTGGTTTTCACCACTTTTCCAGTCACCAGACCGCCTACTACCACCTTTATGCCATCTTTCACTGCCGCTTCTTCTGTTTCTTCATCTACAATAAAATCAGCTGCTGTGGCAGAGATATTTTTTCTCCAGAGTCCCTCGTAATCATCCAAAGGATGGCCGCTGATATACACTCCCAGAATGTCTTTTTCAAAAGCCAGAAGTTCTTCTTTGGAATACTCTCCCACATCCGGGAACGATACCTGAAATTCCTTCTTATCTTCCTCTGATACCAGGTCAAACAGGCTCATCTGGCCTTCCCAGGCATTTTTGCGTTCTCTTGCCTTATTATCCAGCAAGACCGGCGCCACGGCAACCTTCTGCCTTCTGGTACCAGGAAGAGAGTCCATGGCTCCTGACTTAATAAAATTTTCAATGGTACGGCGGTTTACTTCTTTATTGGTCATACGGTTGATAAAATCTTCCATAGAGCTGAAGATACCATTTTTCTTCCGTTCTTCCAGGATCGCATCCACAACCGGTCTTCCCACACTCTTGATCGCAGAAAGGCCATAGCGTATGCCGTCTCCTGATACAGAGAACCCGCTTTCTCCTTCGTTAATATCCGGCGGCAGAATGGCAATACCCATCATACGACGGCAAGTCAGGATATATTCCGAAAACTTACTTACATTGTCCATAACCGAAGACATTAAAGCTGCCATAAACCCTTTCGGAAAGTAGT
>UQTA01000003.1 GCA_900543885.1 uncultured Clostridium sp. | reverse complement strand
CGTTGTAACGTTTTGACTGAGACACCTAATAATTCAGCAAAATCTTTTAGTTTGTAATTAGTGATATTAGATGTGTTCATAACAATATCCTCCATGAGTATATTTTAACATATTTAATCACTATTAATAATGATTTTGATTGTTTAATTTTCCTCCTGATTTTGTCTCTTATGTTGTATGGCTTTTACGCACTCACAAGATATTTGCAATCCGTTGTCGCTGTCTGTTCATATGCAACTGTTTCATCTGATTAATGCCTAATTATAGCACAATCCTCTTTTTTATAAAAGTTTTATTTTTGTCAATCTTTACATGTTTTTTACTTAATAAGTCTTCTTCCACAACGCAACATGCCCAATAAGTCATTTATCTTTCTTTCATCAATGTAAATATCTCCAGAAGTCGGTTCGCCCAGTCCGTTGACAAAAAGACTGTTTTTATAGTAAAAGCAAAAGGGAAAATTAAACTTAAAGGAATCTTAATTGAAATTTAGGGGCGGGAATGTTACCATGGAATTAATCCAAATATTACGCTGCTGTACACCCATGTGTGTCCGGCAACAATATCACTTACTGACCTTGTGGATCTTGAGAGATTTTGATAGAAAAGAGGAATCATATATGAAAAAAAGACATGTATATAACCTTGCAATCCTGCTTGCAGCCGGCACCATCCTAATGTCCGCCTGCGGGAAAAAAACAGAGGCTCCTGCTGATACAGCTGCACCCACCCAGACTGAAACTTCTGTCGAAGAAACTTCCAAAGCAGAGGAAACACAGATTCCAACAGATACAGAAGATACGGAAAATTCAAAGTTCTATATGCTTCAGGGAACGATTACAAAGGTAGAAAAAGACGGCTCTGCCTTTACCTTACAGGCTGATGATGGAAAAGAATATGCCATTTCCGTTTCTGATATTTCAGATGTGGAAACGGAACTGGAAAAAGATACCCAGATCGCCATTGCATGTATGAAGGATGCTTCTGGAGATCCTGAAAAAGCATCTTACATCGCCGCTTTCCCGGAACAGGAAGAATGGACTATTTCCACAGCGGAAGGAATCACCACAAGCAACGCCATGAGTACCTTTATGATCCAGACAACAGACGGCAGAGAACTTGGATTTATCAAGGATGGATGCCCTTCCGACGAAGATGCCTTATCCGGTGACAGCGGAGACTCTGTGATCGTAACCTACGTTACTTCCGACAATGCCAATTTCCCGTTGGAAATCCGTAAAGGGAAGTAAATATATGTACCCAGCTTAAGAAGGTTCTGATAAAAATATCAGGCCTTCTTTTTTTATTTTATTTTCAGTTAGAGATATATCCTACATCTATATATCTTATCCACCTTACAGAAGTCTTTTTTTGTCCCTATTTGCCGTATATATAAATCCAGATTTTTGCGATATTCTTTAATTGTATCCAAACAGAATCCGCGGATCTTTTACCATGAAAAATCAATCTACAACAAGAAAGGAAAACAACGCTTATGATCAAAATTATTATTATACTTTTTGTAATCGGATTAATAGGATATTTCAAATATTCTAAGTCCAACTCCTCTGTATGGAGAGATGATGACATTTTAATATGTTACAAAACCAAGCCGCCCCATTTTAAAAATATAAAATCAAGTAATGATGCAGACGCACTTTTATCATGTGGATTTTGTACACATTGTGAATCTGGTGGAAATGGATCTCACTGTAAAAAATATGGTGTTGAATATTACGGCGTTGGCTGTCTCAGCAAAACTATTTGTGATGATTTTGACTTTTCTTTAAAATATTAATAAAAATAGATATAAAACAATTAAGGACTATAAGCTATGATCATCACCCAAAGTATCTATACACAATTGCTTCTTTTACCAGAAGTTCCCCCAGAAACTGGTGGATTATTGGGAAGTCATCGCGGAATCATCGATACGATTTGTATTGATATAAGTCATACTATTACAGAACAAGCGATGTATATTCCCAATATCCAGTATTTAAATCAGCAACTTATAAATTGGCATAACAGTGCCACCAATTGGGAAGGTCTCTTTCATAGCCATCTTGCCAATTCTCCAGAATTATCTCAGGATGATAAACTTTACATCCAGACAATTATGCAGGCAATGCCTCCGCATATTAACAAATTATACTTTCCAATTATTTTACCTGGGAAAAAAATGACATCATTTCAAGCAATCCGTCAACCAGGAAATTATGTTTCTATTGTTAAAGATAATATTAAAATAGTCAAAAATGGAGGAAACGATCATGACAAACAACATCAAAACATCAACTGCAATTAAATTACCAGCAGGACAGTTCTGCGGCTATAACTGCGCAAATGGCTGTATCTATTGGAATCCCTACGATAAGGATGGAAATGGCCGCCAGTATTGTAACTACTACGGTTCCTATTTCTATCCCCGGGAAAGACAAGGATGTTTGTCTTACGAAAAATAAACATCAATTTCGGGAGTACTCCTCATTTGGAGATACTCCCTTTCTATAACATGTACTCCAGGATACCCCGATCATCCAAATTATTCATCCAGCATTAATCATCTTCCAAAGCATTTTCCCAGCTGTATTTCCACTCATTCTTATACCACTCAAAATTCTCTTCTCCAAATAAATAGATATACCGTTGATCTTTTTCCGGCTCATGATTTCCAATCCTGTAAATGCGAAAATTCATAATTCCTTTTGAATCTTTTGTAGAAACAAAATACATCCTATGTATAATCGGGGTACTGGCTGTCCGTACAGTAATAAAATCATTTTTCCTGGCTATTTCTTTCCATTTTTTCAAGCATTCTTCAAACGTTTCATATTCCTGGTCCGGACTACGCATACTAAATGCCATCGGATTGATCACATCACTGGTATTGACCAATATGTGAAGCGGTATTCTTTCCTTAATTATCTTTTTTAAAATCCGTTTTTTATCCTCATCGTGAAACCATGCCATTCCTGAATGAAACGCCATTCCTATATATTCAATATTTCCTGCATATTCTTTCAGATACATTTTAAAAAATTGGCCAGTTTCCAATGCTTTGGCAGATATGTAGGAAGTCTCGGCTATGTTTAATAATCCCAAAGCAAAATTTTTAAGACCTTCTTTGTTTACTTTTTCCTCTTGCTTCCAACTGTCATATAATTGCTCTATTTTCTGCTGAAAATCACAATTGGTTCTTTCTTGTAAATATTTGCATATGTCCTGAACAGAATAACCACGCTTGATCATGTCTTCTAAGCTATTTGTCAACGCACCTATCTCTTCTTCATGGAGAAATACATGAAGCTTAGCTCCTACTTTATCATCAGCCTCCT
The DNA here is from genome assembly GCA_900543885.1 of uncultured Clostridium sp. Lineage (GTDB taxonomy): Bacteria > Bacillota > Clostridia > Lachnospirales > Lachnospiraceae > Enterocloster. Next base: position 112,882 of record UQTA01000003.1, on the reverse strand, counting down.
TTTTCATATAGCGCCGTACGCTTCTTTCATGCATTCCCAAAATCTGAGCAACATGATTTCTTGAACAAATATTTTTAGTTTCTCCTGATTTGTCCACCAGCATTTCTATAAGTAATTTATGCGTTAATCTTCCATCATTTCCTGTTTTATTCATAGCTCTTCCCCTGCATCTATGATTTTATGACATTATTTGTCCCTTTTTGCCGTATACCCGATCTCAACCTTTTACCGTATCCTTAGATTATAACAAAAACATCATAAAAAGAAAGGAATTTATCATGGAAAAATCTAATCTACAAAAAAAATCTCCTTGCAAACCTAATCTCGTTATAATCTCTGGTCCTTCCGGAGTAGGTAAATCCACTGTCATTCAGATATTATTAGAAAGAATCCTTTGCCTGGAATTTGCCAAATCTGTTTCAACCCGACCACCCAGGGAAAACGAAAAAGAATATTTTTTTGTAAAAGATAAAAATTCGTTTCTCAACTGGCCTGGCGGTTATCTGGAAATGAATCGGTACAACAAACACTTTTATGGAACTCCTCTGTCTGAGATAAAAAGGATCTTAAAAAGCGGTAAGACTCCCCTTCTTGATATTGATATAAACGGATTTCAACAAATACAAGCTCTTGGAGAGTATAATATAATCAGTTTCTATCTTACCGCCTCGCCTGATCTCCTTTACAAGCGTCTTCTGTACAGAAATACCGAACCAATTTCCATTATCCTGCAACGTCTTTCTATCTCTGCAAAAGAAATGAACTCTCCTATTTTAGAAGATTATCTGCACATTATAGAAACCGTAGAAGAAAAAACTCCAGAAGAAACTGCCAATACGATTGAACAGTTACTGTCACAAGAATTATAATCATTTGATTGAATCAATACGAACAGGAGAAATAAATGAACGACTACATCGACCTTCATACTCATACTTCCCTTACAGACGGCTCCATGACTCCAAATGCTTTGGTTGCAAAAGCGAACGCTGAAGGGCTCAAGCATATAGCATTAACTGATCATAATTTTATCCACACAAATTTAAAATCTTTAAGAAAACAGTTTTCTACTATAGAAATTATTTCGGGAAGCGAAATCAGCGCAAGTTGGCCCACTACTTCTGGAAAGAAAGAAATTCATATTGTTGGGTTATTTCTCGATGAAGGAAACCAACACTTGCAATCTTTTTTGAGCCATAATCATGATAATGGCATTCAACGCTTAGAAAACATGCTTGAACGCCTTGCAGCGTGTGGAATTACACTTGGAGGATGTTCAACTTATCAAGATTTTCACTCTCGGTACTACCCTGAACGAACCTTTATTGGCAGAGTACAACTAGCTGAAATCGTTGTAAAAGAAGGATATGCAGCTACTATCGACGAAGTCCTGGATAAATATATCGGAGATTATGGAAAAAGACTGGCTTATGTGCCAAGCAACATTTCTTTTGGATCATTGGATGAAGTCATAAAAATCATTCATTCTGCCTGTGGGGTTGCCATCTTGGCACACCCGCTGTCCTATAAACTTGCAGATAATGAAATTGAGAATCTCATAAATTGTTTCATTGCCTCTGGAGGAGACGGTATGGAATGCCTATATAGCCGCTATCCACAAACCACCCGTACCGCTCTATGCCAGCTGGCTGAACAAAAAGAAATCTTGATATCCTGTGGATCAGATTTTCATGGAAATAAAGATACTAATGAACATCTTGGTCATTACCCTGGTGAGTACCTTGAGAAGATACGGAAACGCCATTTGTATTATGCACAGCATAATACAAAATCAGCTGTGTTTTTTTAACCTACACTGTGAATGGAGATATTGATATTTTGAACTTAAAACCTAAGAGCTTTCTTATATATGTGATTTCCCATATTCTCTGTTTATTAGCCATACTGGTAATTTTCGAGAATATAATTTTTCCAAAACTTTCCAAAGGCAAACCCTCTGATATTGGTAATTCCAATGTTTCCATCACCTCCAATAACATAAATAATGATAATTTACCTGTTGTCGAAACAAGTTGGAGGATTACACGAAACAACAACGGTTTTTCTTTATCAACTATTGGAGAAAATACTATCATCTATGGCCCTATCCCCTATATAATACAGGACAGTCCCGATAATAATCCTATTTACGGACGATACTGTTTAAACGGATACTGGGGATATTTTACATCTACAAATACAGCGGGAGTTACCTTTACTCCCGCGATTTACCTGGAAGCATTTCCCTTTGAACATCAGAACGATTTTGCGCGTGTAAGTACCGCAGACGGCTGGTCACTTATCAATTCAAATTATCAGCCCGTTCTGCAGCATTGTAAACGTCTCAATCCGTTACCTAATTTTTATACTTACGGAACAGGTATTGATCAAAATAATCGTGCCTTTATATTTGAGTTGATCAACAATAACGGACACTTTGACTCTGTTTCTAAAACATTTTCTTTTGATTCCAGCATTACTGATATCAGTGTTCCTTTCGATGACTATTTCTGCATTATTAACGGAAATGGTGTAGCAGCTCTAACTGGACAAATCTTGATAAAACCTGATCAATATGAAACAATTTCATTTACAAAGTACACTGATGACTTTATAAATGAAACCATATATTTTTTTTGCGAAAAAAATGGAAAAATTCAAATTTTAACCTTAGATGAAGTCAAAGGATATTCGCAATGATCAAAAAAGCAGTCTGGAAAATCTTAAATCACTGGATTCTCCAAACTGCTTTTTATAGTATTTCCTTTTCACAACATACTCATCCGCTGAAACAGAAACTTACAGCAGAAAGCCTCACCCCCTATTACTTAAAATTCCAAACTATCTGCATTCAAAAGAAAATATTTCATTCCCATAATAACAAAACCTTCATCATTTCTCCAAGGTTTCTTACTACCATTCACAATGACGATTTTTTTGAAGGAGTCTGGTATATTACGCAAAGAATTAAATTCCTGGGTCTGCTTTTCTTCTGAAGCCATATCGTATGCAACCTGAATATAGTATCTTTGACTGCCTTGATTTACCACAAAATCAACTTCTAACTGTTTGCGAATCCTTTTACCTTCTTTATCTTTATCAGATGTTTCAACAACGCCCACATCAACATTGTAACCACGGATCAGCAGTTCATTATACACAATATTTTCCATAATGTGTGTAGGCTCCTGTTGTCTGAAATTAAGACGAGCATTTCTCAACCCTAAATCTGTAAAATAATATTTCAAATTAGCACCAATATATTTTCTTCCTTTAATATCATACCGGTTTGCCTTAGAAATCAAAAACGACTCTGCTAAATAGTCGATATGGCTGGAAATTGTTTTATTACTATAGGTCATCTGACGCTCACTGGCAAAAGTATTCGCTATCTTTGAAGGGTTTGTCTGTGTCCCAATGGCAGATGCAAGTACGTCAACCAAAATACCAATCTCATCCACACTTTGTATCTTGTTTCTTTCAATAACATCTTTCAGATAAACATTCGCAAAAATATTCTTTAAATAATCCGCTTTCTGCCGTTCGCTCTTAAAAGCTACAACCTGTGGAAGCCCTCCATAAACCGCTCCCTATTTTTGTACATTTACACATTTTTTAGTAATAATATTTTATTACAGAACTACCTGGTTTGCAATATCCATTCCCATTTTATGTACATATTCACATTTTTATGTAATACTATCAAGCAAATATACACGCAATAAAAAACTGACACATCAGCAAATATTCTTTACCAATGCGTCAGTTCCATAAACTGCTATGATCTTACAGCAGATTTCCATATCTTCCCAGGAAATTCCGGGTTCTTTCATTATCAGAAGCAAACACCTTCTCCGGTGTTCCTTCTTCTACAATCACGCCGTCAGCCATAAAGATAACTCTGTGGGAAATATCTTTTGCAAAGGCCATTTCGTGGGTTACAATGACCATGGCGATATGCAGGTCTGCTAAAGACTTAATGACCTTTAATACTTCTCCCGTCAGCTCCGGGTCCAGCGCTGATGTAGGCTCATCAAAAAAGAGGATTTTAGGATTTAAGGCTAACGCTCTCGCAATGGCCACACGCTGACACTGGCCGCCGGACAGCTGACATGGATAGGCATCTTCTTTGTCTTCCAGCCCCATTTTCTTTAAAAGTTCTCTTGCCGCTTTGTATACCTCTTCTTTATTGCGTTTCTGCACACGGATGGGCGCATCTGTAATGTTTTTAAGCACACTAAAGTGTGGAAACAGGTTAAAGTTCTGGAACACCAGGCCATACTGGCTCTGGATCTCTTTTAACTCTTTTTTATCTGCGTAATTCAGCTTTCCGCTTTCATCACTCCACACTGCTTTTTTTCCCAGATAAAGGATCTCACCACTGTCCATAGTTTCCAGCATGGTAGCACAGCGCAGCAGTGTCGATTTACCAGAACCAGATGGGCCGATGATGGAAACGATCTCTCCGTCTTCTACGCTTAATGATATATCCTTAAGAACCGTCAGGTTATCAAAGGACTTTTCCACATGATTGATCTCTAATAATTTCATTATCCACATTCCTCCTGTACAACATTGTGTATAAGCACCCTAACGGTAATAATCCAGTTTCTTTTCCAGCCATTCAAGGAACATGGCAACGATCAGATTAAATACATAGTAGAAAATACCGGCTGCCACAAAAGGCATCATACTAACCTGAGAAGAAGCCAGTGCTTTTGCTGTAGTAAACATTTCCATAACACTTAAGGTAAATGCCAGGGAAGTATCTTTTACCAGAGTGATCACTTCATTTGTGACCGATGGAAGGATACGCTTGATCACCTGGGGAAGGATAATGGTGATAAATGTCTGTGACTTGCTGTAGCCTAACAGCTTTGCAGCCTCATACTGTCCTACAGGCATGGACTGGATACCGCTCCGGTAGATCTCTGCAAAATAAGCTGCATAATTGATCACGAATCCGATAAATACAGCCCAGAGGCGATAGCTGTTGCTGACACGCATGCCGAACATATAGTAAGGGCCAAAATAAACCACTAGCAGCTGCAGCATCAAAGGCGTGCCGCGCATAACAGAGATATAAACTTTGATGATCATCTGAAGGAGCTTATTTTTTGACATACGTCCCAAAGCCACAAAAAGGCCTAAAGGCAGTGAAAAAATAAGTGTCACTGCAAAGATCTGTATACTGGTTCCCATACCTCCTGCAAGCTGCATAAGGATCTGCTGGAGTGTCATTTTACCCATATCTGTACCTGCTTTCCAATCATTGTGTGTCCGCTGGCAGCGGACGTTTTCACGGAAATTCTATCATAGAACAAGGGGGCACAGTTGTCAACTGCACTCCCTCATTTTTTCTATCTTTTTTACTGTTCAGCCCTCTATCTTATAACGGCTGTGTAAATGCATCCTGTTTTTTGATCCGATTACTTTCCAATGGTAGTTACATCTTCACCAAACCACTTTTCAGAGATCTCTTTCATGGTTCCGTCTTTTGCCATATCTTCCAGGGTTGCCTGAACTTTATCTCTTAATTCTGTGTTGCCTTTCTTAAAGCCTACGCCATATTCTTCTGCGGAAAGAGAATCATCTAAGATGGTAAAGTCTGCGTTTCTCTGCTGGATCTGATATCCTGCTACGATCACGTCCATGGCAATGGCATCTACTGCACCCTGCTGCAGATCCATAAATGCGGAGTTGTAATCAGCAGTTGTTAAAAGCTGTGCAAAAGTTGCAGTCAGATCGGGATCTTCTTTTAATGCTGCTTCTGCGGAAGAATCTGCCTGGCACTCTACTACTTTGCCTGCAAGATCATCTTTTCCGGCAATACCAGAATCATTTCTTACTACAAATACCTGGGTATTTGCCATATATGGTTCAGTCCAGGTGTAATCATCTTCACGGCCTGTTATAGTAAATCCGTTCCAGATACAGTCAATGTTTCCAGATTCCAGCTCCATATCCTTTGCATCCCATGCAATCGGCTGTGCCTTGTATTCCAGGCCCAGGCGCTTTGCAACTTCCTGCGCCAGTTCCAGGTCAAAACCGGTGTACTCACCGTTATCTCCTAAAAATCCCATTGGCGGGAAGTCCTGGTCAAAACCAACGATCAGTGTGCCGCCTTCTGTGCCTGCTGCTGTGGTTTCCTCTGCTTTTTCAGAAGAAGCTTCTTCTGTTGTTGTCTCTGCCTCAGATGCCTTTGTTTCAGCTGCCGTGGTAGCGGTGCTGCCTGATGAGCAGGCTGTCATGGATAATGCCATCATAGATGCAAGTGCTGCACATAATACTCTTTTCTTCATAATAATTCTCCTCCTCTTAGAACTCACGAACCCCGCACTTACGTGCTCTACTGCCTGCTGACGCAGGCGGTTCGTTCGTTAATGGCCCAAGAAAAACAAATGCCACCTTCGGTGTCGCTTGTTTTTCTTTTGGGCACATTATATCGTTTTGACACGCTATCATGGTAGCACACTAAAGTGCTTTTGTAAAGAGAAATATATAAAAATCTCCGGTCATGCAATTTTTGACCGGAGATTTTCGCAGTATTTTAGAGATTGACTCTGAATAGTTATCATTTTTTACAGACTGTATACAATCTTTCCACCGCAGATCGTATATCTCACTCTGCCAGTCAGCTCTGCGCCTAAAAATGGACTGTTGGCAGCCTTAGATGCAAATCCGTCTACCACCCACTTCTCATTTTCATCAAAGATCACAAGATCTGCTGCTGCGCCTTCTTCTAAACGGCCGCAGTCTAATTTGTAAAGCTTTGCAGGATTCAAACTCATTTTTTCCATTAATTCCATCAATGTCAGATGTCCCGGCTTTACAAGACTTGTAATGCCAAGAGCCAGAGAGGTTTCCAGGCCTGTGATACCGCTTGGTGCCTCTGTAAGCGGCTTTTCTTTTTCTTCTTTACTGTGAGGTGCGTGATCCGTAGCGATCATATCGATGGTGCCGTCCTTTAAGCCTTCGATCAGCATCTGGCGGTCCCACTCTGTACGCAGAGGCGGATTCATTTTGGCCAGTGTACCGTATTCTAATACAGCATCCTCTGTAAGTGTAAAATGGTGAGGTGTTACTTCGGCCCATACATTTGCGCCCATCTTCTTTGCCAGACGCACCATTTCTACAGAATGGCCGGAACTGATATGCTGGATATCGATCTTAGCGCCGGTAGCCAGTGCGATCATACAGTCTCTTGCTACCAGAGAATCCTCTGCCAACGCCGGAGAACCATAAATTCCCAGCTTTTCTGATACCTTACCGTGATTGATACCATTCTGTTTGATAAAGGTTTTGTCCTCCTCATGGAAGCTTAAAACTGTATCCAGTCTTGCTGCCTCTTCCATTGCTTCTTTTACAAAAGGCCCATCCATTAACGGGATACCGTCATCTGTAAATCCCGCTGCACCCGCCTTTAACAGTCCTTCCATATCTGTTCTTTCTTTTCCTTCAAAGCCCTTGGAGATCGCCCCGCAGCTGAGCACATGAATGCCCGTTTTCTTTCCTTCTTCCAGTACATAGCGCAGTGTTTCTTCATTATCTACGATAGGCTTGGTATTTGCCATGCACACAACCGTAGTAAAACCGCCTTTTGCAGCTGCAGCCGCACCTGTATGGATATCCTCTTTGTAGGTCAGTCCAGGATCGCGGAAATGTACATGAACATCCACCAGACCTGGTGCTGCTACAAGTCCTTTTGCGTCAATTACCTGGTCTGCTGCCTGTTCTGCCTCTTCCGGTAATGTTCCTTCTGGATATATTTTCTGGATTTTTCCATCTTTTACAACAATATCCGCGATTTTCTCTGTTTTTCCTGCCGGGTCGATCACCCGTCCATTTTTGATCAGCAGCATGTATTTATCCTCTCTTTCTTAAATAATAGTTACAGTTCAGCCTTGCATCTTCTTGCCCGCTTGCAGCGGACAAGAAGCCTTGGGCGTCTGCCTTAAACCACAAAACATTCTCCTTTTTCGTGGATCTTTACGATCCGGTCTTTATAGTCCTTTGCACAGTCCAGCTCCTTAAGCCGGTCTGTAACCTGAAAATCTCCCCAGAAATGCATCGGGAACACTACATCTGCTCCTACCATTTTCATAAAATCATCCATTCCCAGATAGAAATCTTTTTCCTGCCTTGGATCTAAGAGCATAAAAGCCACATCTATATGGATGCCTTTCATTTTTTCCAGTTCCTTATGGAACTTCTCACTCATCCGCTTATTATCTGCCTCCGGCTCACCGTCCCATACCCAGTTATTTAAATCTCCTGCATGATAGATCCCCTTTCCTTCTGTTTCCAGCAGGAATGCAACTCCTTCATCTGTGGATCTGAATGCACGGATCTTCACACCGGACTCACCTGTAAATGGTGCCGTCAGCTGCAATGTTTCCTCCGGCCCTATAAAATAAGTCCTTCCAAGCAGCTCTTCCGGCACTCTCCGCCTCCAGATATCATCTGACAGCACAAAACTGGTCTTTTCATGTTTTTTAACCAGTTCAAAGATCACCGGTGAAAAATGGTCTCCATGACGATGACTGGCAAATACTAAAAGAGGCTTGTCCTCTTTCAGTTCTGGTATCTCTCCCTCAAAATAGTCAAATAAAAAATAATCCTCTTTTGTTTCCACAAGAAAACTACTGTGGTGGATATAGGTAACACGCATTTTCAGCCTCCTGAACCTTTAATGTACTCTCAGAATCTTTTATTCACTTCTGTTTTTATTATAAAAATACATTACAACTGCCGTAGCACAGATGATCAGATATCCCAGGATACTGAATACATCCGGCCTCTGCCTCAGGATCAAAAATCCCATAAGGGCAGAAAACAAAATCTGCGAATAATCAAAAACAGAAAGTTCTTTTGCCGGAGCATAATAATAGGCCTTCGTCACAAAAATCTGACCGCCTGCACCTCCAAAAGCAGCTGCTATCATAGCTGCCGTCTGCCACCATTTCATAGGGGCAAAATTTCCGATAACAAATGGCAGCGCTACCAGACAGGTAAAAGCGGAGAAAAACATGACCACCAGTTTACCATTCACGCCCCTTTTTCCCAGAACGCGCACATAGGTATAGGCTGCACCGGCTCCCGCACCTCCAAGCATGCCGATCAAGGCAGCCGGATCTGTCATATTTCCTGTGGGTTTGATGATAAACAATGCTCCAATAAAAGCTACTACAACGGCAATCCCCTGAAACAATGTCAGTCGTTCTTTTAAAATAAAATAAGAAAAGATAATAGCAAAGAAAGGGGAAAGTTTATTTAACATATTGGCGTCAGAAAGCACCAGATGGTCAATTGCGTAAAAGTTGCACACAATACCAATGGTCCCGCAAAAAGAACGCAGAAACAAAAACTTAATATCACCCTTGTGTATTTCCAGTTTTTCCGGCTTACGGATCAGACCTGCACCTACAATGAAAAATGCCAGCAGATTACGGAACAATATCTTCTGCATAGAGGGCAGATCACCTGCCAGCCTGACGCACAGTGACATAAAGGCAAAGCAAAATGCCGCTGTCACAATGCATAAAATCCCCTTTGTCTTAGAATTCATAGCATCTCTCCTTATTCCCCATGATAAAATGTTTTCCACTTACCGCTGAAAAACCGCGCTGCAAAGAAAATAATACGCACGATCCAGTCCACGATCATAGCGATCCATACACCAATAGCTCCCAGTCCCATAGCCACACCTGTCACATAGCTTAAACCAATACGGAAAATAAACATAGATGCAATGGATACGCACATAGGAAACTTTACGTCATCGGCCGCACGCATAACATTTGGAAGGCAGAAAGCTGCCGGCCACAAAAAAATAGCACAGCCATTGTGGATCAGAGCTAAAACAGCTCCTAAATGTCTTGTTTCACTGGAAACCCCATATAATCTTAAAGTAAGAGGCATAGTGAGGATTACCGCCAGACAGCAGATGCCGCTGATAATATAAGTCAGTTTCATCATTTTTTTTGCATAATATTCTGCCTGTTCAAAATCCCCGGCTCCCACACAGCGGCCTACCACTGTAATGATCGCCAGACACATAGCCGTTCCCGGCAGAACGCCCATACTGTCCAGATTATTGGCAATAGCATTGGCTGCGATCTGAGTGGTGCCAAACATGGCGATAATACTCACTGTCAGCACACGTCCCAGCTGGAAAATACTGTTTTCAATTCCATTTGGGATACCAATATGCAGGATCTGCTTAACCATGCGCATATTTACACCCCGGGTGGTACCAATGCGGATGTCCAGTTTCGGATTCCGCAGTTTCCACATAAGGATAAAACATGCCACCATACGTGAGATCAGAGAAGCTCCTGCCGCGCCGGCCACACTCCAGTGAAAACCAAAGATAAATAATGCATCACCGATCACATTGATCACATTCATAATAATAGATGCCTGCATGGATATCTTTGAATTTCCCATAGACCGAAACAGCGCTGCGCAGGAATTGTATACAGCTAAGAACGGATAGGAAACAGCGGAAATGGTCAGATAGATCACCGCATTTTTCATTACTTCTTCTGTAACGCCCTTATAAATAAGGTTCAGGATTTGCCAGCGAAACAGGATACTTAGCGTCATGATCCCCAATGCCACCACAGCTGTTACCAGGATCAGCTGATCTGCTGACTGGCAGGCTCTGTCTTTTCGTTTCTGTCCTATATACTGGGATGTAACTACCGCACCGCCAGTTGCAACAGCAGCAAAAATATTGATAATAAGTACATTGATAATATCCACCAGTGAAACACCGGATGTAGCTGCTTCTCCGGCACTGGATACCATCATGGTATCCACCATACCAACAGAAACAGCCAGTATCTGTTCAATGATCAGGGGGAAGATCAGTTTTTTCAGATCATCTCCCGTAAAAAGAGTCCCCACAGTTTTTGCTTTCCCCACTGCTTTCTCTTTTTTCATCATCATTTTCCAAGCACTTCTTTCATTTTACTTTCCTGGTCATCAAACAGGAGTTCTTTATTATAATGGTAATATCGTTCGCAATTATATTCTTTTAAAAACTCTACACTTGCTTCTCCGGTATTTAGGCCCGTTACAAAGATAACCAGTTCCTGTCCATTTGCAAAGGCCGCTTCCATAAAGTCAAAGGCATGCTCCAGCTGCTGACCGCAGACCTCCTTTTTGTCTTCATAAGCGTCACTTTTTTCCATAAACTTCTGTCTCAGCCAGTTCCAGCTGTCTTCCTTCTCCTGTAAAGACAATGCCTTCATCTGCTGTACAAACTGCTCTAATAGCTCTTTTACCTTTCGGTAGATACGGTCCTGTCTGCGGTCTGAAAGTCCGCTCTCTTTTTTATGGATGCGGATACTTTCTAACTCTGCACTGATACTTTCTAATATCATGGCCGGTGCCAGAGCACGTACATCTGCCCCATCTAACTCTTTCTTAAACTGTTTCAGCTGAGCCATTAAAAGAGTCATTTCCTCATTCATGAATTTCAGGGCTTTGAATCCATCTGTCAGCTTTGCAAGAAGCAGTCCCGTTACTGCCATGCGCTCGTCAAAAGAAGCTTTATCCAGTTTATCACAGATTCCTTCTCTGATGGTACCTGAAAGTATCTCATCCACCTGATACTGATCCTGATATTTATAATAAAGCTCCAGATAATTGGCAAAATCCTTGGCGATCTTAGGATGCTGCAGGTACTGTCCCACCACATCCCGGTCTGTTTTCTTCCCCAGGGACTCATATACCTGGATCAGCTGGGATAAATCTTCCCAGCCTCTTGGGGTGGCAAACCGCTTTCCGTCTACAGTTGTCTCTACTGTGCAGAAATACTGAGGACGGATGTTCAGATAAGACATGATAGCCGGGTGTATATTCTGGGCATAGGCATATTCCTTCCACACAGTCAGATCCGGTTCGATGATGATCTTTTTAATACGGTCCAGTGTGACAACATCAAATTCCCGGACCGATTTGTTATATTCCGGCGGATTTCCCGCTGCTACAATGATCCAGCCTTCAGGAACCTTATGGCTTCCAAAGGTCTTGCACTGTAAAAACTGAAGCATGGTAGGTGCCAGTGTTTCTGACACACAGTTGATCTCATCAATGAAAAGAATGCCTTCTTTTAAACCGGTCTCCCGGATCCGGTCGTATACAGAAGCAATGATCTCGCTCATGGTATATTCCGTAACGGAATACTCTTTTCCACCGTATACTTTATGTTCAATAAAAGGCAGTCCCACTGCACTCTGCCGTGTATGGTGGGTAATAGTATAAGCTACCAGACCGATCTCACACTCTCTGGCTATCTGCTCCATGATCTGGGTTTTTCCCACTCCAGGAGGACCGATCAGCAGCACCGGTCTCTGGCGGATCGCCGGTATCTTGTATTCTCCAAACTCATCTTTTAAAAGATAAGCTGCAATGGTATCTTTTATCTCTTCTTTCGCTCGTTTGATATTCACTGGATCTGTTCCTTCTTTCCCGTAATTACTTCATCCTCTATATCCAGGACCACCCGCATGGCCCAGGCCGGAAATCCTTCTTCACAAAACTGCTCCCTGATAAACACAAAAGCTGTATCATAGGTTGGCGCTGCCACCGGATAAATACCTTTTCCGTCTGTAAAATAAATAAGACCTTTTAAACCATTTAACTGTCCCGCTGCCTTCAGAGTATTTACATACTCAAAAGCCGGCCGGAAATCTGTTCCCCCATATCCTTTGATCTGAAAATGCTCCATATAGGCTTTCAGGTCGTCTCCACAGGTAAGGATCACATCTGACTGCACCTTGTCATCACATTGGATCACATGGATCTGTACTTTTCTGAAATAAGTCTCTGACTGGGAAAGTACATCGTAAGTCTCTTCTAAAAAACGCTGTACCAGTTCCCCGGAACAGGACATGCTGGTATCAATGACTATGACAAACTGCTCGATCCTCTGTACCTCTCTGGTCTCCAAAGGCTCAATAAGCGGCATATTTCCGTAAAGAGAAAGGCCGTAAGTATAAAATGCCTGATCAAAGGAGTCCGGATCTGTCTGCATTTCTTCCCGTAAAACTGCAAATTTTCTTAAAAACTGCCGGTAATCATACCGTTCTTCATTTTCCACCTGAATGGAATCCAGCAAGCTCTGCTGATTTTCTGACTCTTCTTCTGATCCCATGGTCTCCATCTGGGTCTGCATCCGCTCTCTGTTATCATTCCACTGATTCTGACGGCTCATAGCAGCAGACGGATCCCTTTCCTGCTCCCACAGATCATGGTCATCTACATGAAATTCTGCCTGAAGCTGACGGATCCTGCGCTCTGGAAGGGCCATTTCCATAAGAGCATGATATACCCGCTCTGCTGTAAGAACTACACTGCGTTCCTCTTTGCCTGAGGCCCCGGAAGTTCTGTTTCCGGTCAGATAACGGCGGATGCGAAGATAGGTCTCTCTTCTTAAAGGACTCTGGGGAATATGGATGCATTTTTCATACATGCCGTCCAGCACTGATTCCATGGCAATATCACAGGCCAGATCCCATATTTCCTTTTCTCTTCCCTTTCTTGTATACATATGGCAGAACAGACAGTGAAATAATGTATGCAGATAATAATGGTTTATCACCTGACGTCCCTTTTTGTAAAGATCCAAAATAAACCCAGGTCCATAATAGATCACTGCTCCGTCACAGGCGATCCCGCCACGGTTCCAATCTGCTTCAAATCCCAGACTGCTTAAAGACACATCCAGAAAATGCATATTTACATACAGCTCATTCCGGGACCGATATAAAATACGGGTACACAGTTCTACCTGATCCAATTCTTCCAGCTGTCTCTGCCTGGTGGGACTTTCCATTACTGTGTGCCCCCATTCATCAGACGGTGTTCTTCCCCGATCTCCTCATAAAGATGGTAAAAACTCCAGCCTGCATTCTGCTCTGTAACAACGGCTTTTAAATTGATCTTCGGCACTTTTGCTTTTCGCAGGTTTAAAAGAAGCGCATCAATACGTCGGCTGGTAAAATCTCTCATTACCAGTACCGGCTCTGTTATGACCGGAATCCGGGGATCTTCCTGAATCTCCGAGTCTTCCGGCATCATTTTTCCATCTTCTGCCGACTCTGCTTTATCTGTATTTTCCTCTGTTTTTCTGCTTTCAAAGCCCGGTATTCCAGCCAGATATCCTACGGTTTCTAACACCTGGTCCGGAGCCACATTGCGGATCTTCACTCCCATACGCACCAGAACGCTTTTCATCATCATTTCCTGTTTTTTCATACGGGGATCTCCCGTACTGTAGTATAATACTAGTTCCATATCTGCCCTTTCGCTACTTACTTTGGTTAAAAAGCTGCTCACTTTCCAGCATCAGGGTAAACGGGCCGTCATTTAGCAATTCTACCTTCATATCTGCGCCAAACTGTCCCTTTTCTACCACAGCTACATAATTTCTGCACCGCTCCATAAAATGTTCATATAAGCGTTCTGCCATATCCGGCGCGCCTGCTTTTACAAAGCTTGGACGATTGCCTTTTTTGCAGTCTGCATAAAGAGTAAACTGACTGATCACCAGCAGTTCTCCGCCCACATCTGCCAGACTTAAGTTGGTCTTTCCATTTTCATCTTCAAAAATACGCAGTTTGCAGATCTTATCTGCCATTTTGTCAGCGATCTCTTCTGTATCTGCATCCTCTACTCCTAACAGGATCATAAATCCTTTTCCAATTTTCCCCAAAACTTCTCCATCTACCGTGACACTTGCTTTGGTCACTCTCTGCAATACTGCTCTCAATGTGTGTTCCTCCTGTTTTTTCAAAATCTTTTGTTCCTGATTTTGCAGTCTTCACTGTCTGCTGACACAGACTGCGGTCTTATCTGAGCACCATCCGGATATATGTAAGCAGGTTCTTTGCCATATCTGGCTGATAAAGCACCTCCTTTGCTCTTGCCGGATAGTCAGTAATAATATTATCTACGCCCATAAGGGCCATCTGTTCAATCTCAGAACGGCTGTTTACCGTCCATACGTGGATCGCTTTACCATATTCATGAGCCGCCTCAATCTGTCTTTTTGTCACCAGACTGGAGCGGATACTGATAAAATCCACAAATTCATTTTTATAATAAGAACCATAGGCTGCCGCAATGATATAACCGGTTTTTAAGTCCGGTTTTGCTTCTTTTACCCGTTTCAGATAATCCAGAGAAACAGAAGTAATCACACACTGCTCTTCCATTCCTTTTTCTTCTATCATTTCTGCCACCATTTCCGGCAGCGGGCTTTTGGATCCTATGCTTTTTAATTCGATATTTAAGCGGATATGTCCTTTACATATTTCCAGGACCTCTTCTAAAGACGGGATCTTCTCTCCCGCAAACTGAGTCCCAAAATAACTCCCCACATCCAGCTGTTCCAACTGATCAAAGGTAAGATTTTTCAGTGAAACATCTACACCGGCCACACGGGCCAGGTTTAAATCATGGCAGACCACCGGTATGCCGTCTTTTGACAGCTGCACATCGATCTCACCGTAATCTGCCATTTCATCAATAGCTTCCTGGATCGCTGCCACCGTATTTTCCGGAGCATGTTTGGAACTGCCTCTGTGAGCTGTGATCTCCACCTGGGATAAAATAGCCTGATCTGGAGAATTTCCATTATGCACCATGTCAAAGACCATAAAAGCGGCAATTCCTGAAAGTACAGCTGTTAATATAAAAAACCAGCGCTTTTTAGAATATCCTTCCCGGTTTTGCGGAAAATCATATTCATTTACAGGAATCGGCGATGTGCCGCCAAACTGATGATATATAACTGTCATTGCGCCAAAATCTACTACAGCTGCTATGGCAGATCCTAAAAAAAGGATCAGCCACTCAATCCGGTAACTGACTGCTGCCATCACAGCGGTCGCTGTATAAGCCTTTGCAAATAAGGTTACTAAAACCGCTGCGATCACCATGACTGCCCCATACAAAAGAACA
This sequence comes from uncultured Clostridium sp., assembly GCA_900543885.1. Taxonomy (GTDB): domain Bacteria; phylum Bacillota; class Clostridia; order Lachnospirales; family Lachnospiraceae; genus Enterocloster. Next base: position 96,907 of record UQTA01000003.1, on the reverse strand, counting down.
AGTCCCAATATAATAAACAGGTTTAGCACTACTAAAAGCAGCACAGCCCATGGCCATTTTCCCTTTAAGATCCGCCTGCTCCTGGCAATCCCATCCCTGAAATTTTTCTGTTCCAGCATACAGGCAAAAAATACCATCATGGCTGGTACAGAAAAAACAGTGAGAAGAACGCTTCCCACTACAAATGCCATTCTGGTTCCCGCAGTATGAAGAATTTCATATAATACAAAATTCACCGGTTTCATACGGGTCAAGATACGCACCAGAAAATAAAAATTTATTAAAATATAATTTCCCAGGACAGCTAATAAAAGCCGACCGTTTTTTTTGCGAAATTCATTTACTGCTGCCCCAAGTCCGCCTAAGAAAATAGACAGCGCATTAATCCTTCTTACATAAACAGAAGAATGGTACGCTGTTATCATGGCTCCTGTTTCGATGAGCAAAAATACCATTCCAAAAAACAGGATAAAAACAACAGCAAAAATGGTAACAGGGCGCAGCAGAAAAGCCCTCAGATTGCCTATGGTAAGGTAACTGTACCCGGCCATATTCAATGAGAACCTTAAAATACCATTTACCGTCTTAATATAGAATATACCTGCAACCAGCCGGTATAAAAGAGTAAATAACACCAGCTGGCGCAGGTTCTGTCTGATCACTTTATCTGTAAGTTTCAAAAATAATTTCATATATTTATCATAACTTCTGCTGTTCCTTTGCATAGGCAGTGATCGCCTCATTCAAAGAAAACATCTTTTTATCCAGCATATCTACCACATCTGCACAGTCTTTTAACTCATGCAGCAGTCCTTCCGGCGCATTGCCTTCAAACTTATAGGCGATCTTGTGCTCTAAGCTGGCCCAGAAATCCATAGCTACAGAGCGGATCTGGATTTCCACCTTTGTCTCTACCGGTCCATCTGTAAGATAGACCGGCACTGTCACTACCATATGGTAACTTTTATATCCGTTAGGCTTTGGATGCTTAATATAATCCTTTACATGGACTACAGTAATATCACCCTGAGCAGCGATCATCTCTGCGATCTGGTAAATATCAGAGGTATAAGAACAGATGATGCGGATCCCTGCAATATCGCTTAAATGGTTCATCATATTGTCGATAGTCACTTCGCATCCGTCTTTTTTCAGCTTTTTTACAATGCTGTCTGCCGTTTTTAATCTGGATTTAATATGTTCGATGGGGTTATGATCGTAGCGGTTCACAAATTCATTGTTTAATATCTCTATTTTTGTATTCAGCTTCTTTAAAGCTGAATCATACAGAAACATAACAGACCGCCACTGATCCACCTGATCACTTGTCTTGGGGATCACTGACATTTAGGCCCCTTTCTACAGCTTCAGTCCTTTTAACAGATCTCCCAGTCCTGTTGTAGCAGATGCTGTTTCTTTATAATCAAATGTTTCATGCTCCTCTTCCTCAGTTTCCTGTTCGATGAGCGCCTTCATACTCAGACTGATCTTTCCATCTGCAATAGAAAGAATCTTAACTTTTACAGTCTGTCCTTCTTTTAATACTGCACCTGGATGCTTGATGCGCTGGGTGCTGATCTGGGAAATGTGTACCAATCCATCAACGCCCTCTGCCAGTTTCACAAATGCACCGTAATCTTTGATGCTGTCTACAGTTCCTTCTACTACATCGCCAGCCTTAAACTGGGCCAGGCGTTCTTTGCGCTGTTCTGCTTTCTTCTCTTTTTCAACTTCACGGCCGGAAAGTACCAGTCTCTTCTTTTCCGGATCAACTGTAATGATCACTGTTTCAACGCTCTTTCCCTGCCAGTCTTCCAGTTTTTCAACATATTCTGTAGATAACTGGGAAGCCGGGATAAATGCTCTTACTTCATCTACAAATGCAACAACGCCGCCTTTTACTGCCTCTGAGATCTTAACCTTTACAACAGTGCGGTCTGCCATCATCTGTGCAAATTCAGCCCACTTTTCTCCTTCTGCATCATCTGTCTCCGGAAGTTCAAAGTGTCTCTCATCAAATGCTTTATAGGAAGCTTCCAGCTCTGCCGCATAATCTTCCATGGTCTCTGCCGGTGCCTCTGCTTTTACTTCTTCCTGCTGCTTGTTCATTTCTTCGCTCATTGTTCTCCTCCGCTGTTTTCTTCCCTTTTTCACTCATGACTCTCGCGCTAGCGCGCTCCACTGTCTGCTGACGCAGACGGAGTCATTCGTTAATGGTTCGTGAAAAACAAATGTCTGCTACGCAGCCGCTTGTTTTTCCCTTCACTCATTACATTATACCTTATAGGTCTTGCACATTTCCATAGTTTTCTTGGGAAAATTGTGCCTGTTTTTTCTTTTTTTCGCCCTTTTCTCCCTTAATTCGCTATGTTATACTTGCTTTAGCATATAACTTTCTAATGAAAGAGGTATTTTACATCCATGAAAGATATTTTAGACCTTCACACACATACCATTGCCAGCGGCCACGCTTACAATACTTTATACGAAATGGCACAGTCTGCTGCAGATAAGGGACTGGCTCTTTACGGCTGTACAGAACATGCTCCTGCTATGCCTGGTACCTGCCATGAATTTTATTTTACCAATTTCAAGGTGATTCCCAGAGTAATCCGTGGCGTGCCTGTGATCATGGGAGCGGAACTGAACATCCTGGACTTTGAGGGAAATGTGGACCTGAGTGAATATTATTTAAAAAAGATCGACTACGCTGTTGCCAGTCTTCACACTCCCTGTATTGACAACAATGGTTCTGTCGCTGATTATACAAGGGCTTACCTTAATGTACTGGAAAATCCCTATGTAAACATCATCGGACATCCTGACGATTCCAGACTGCCTGCTGACTGGACAGAAGTAGCAAAAACGGCTGCCAAAAACCACAAATTGTTGGAAGTAAACAATACTTCCTTAAATCCATTGGGAGCCCGCAAAGGCGCAAAAGAGAATTACAGGGAACTTTTGGCCGCATGTATACGCTATGGTACTTCTATTATTATTGACAGCGACGCACACTGTGAGGCGGATGTTGGAAATCATGCTCTGGCACATGCATTTTTAGAGGAAATGCATTTTCCGGAAGAACTGATCGTTAATATTTCCCTGGAAAAAGCAGCTGCCTACATTCCAAAATTAAAACAGCTCCTTCTGGAAGACGATGCGTTTCGAAAAGCTGCAGAAAGGAACATTGCCTTATGATCAACTTTCTGAACCTGGAATATTTTTTAGTAGCTGCAGAAGAGTTAAATTTCACCCGTGCTGCTAAACGGCTTTATATTTCCCAGCAGTCATTAAGCAACCATATTTCCAACCTGGAAAAAGAATTTGATGTTGTTTTATTTAATCGTACTTCACCGCTGACTCTGACTTATGCAGGACATGCCCTTCAGACCCGTGCCAAACAGCTTTTGGATTTAAAAGATGAAACCTATAAAGAGATCGCTGATATTAAAGACTTCTCTACCGGTCAGCTTTCCATTGGCGTTTCTCACACCAGAGGCCGTTTTATCCTTCCGGAGATCCTTCCTACCTATCAGAGAGAATTTCCAGGAATCGAACTGCATCTGACAGAAGGCAATTCCAGCGAGCTGGCAAATGACCTGCTCCACGGAAATATTGACCTGATGATCGACCTTCTTCCTTTTACAGCGGAAAATGTAGCTACTGTACCAATCTGCCGGGAAGAGATCCTTTTAGTTGTTCCCGACGTAGTGATCCACAAGGCCTATCCGGACCGTTTTGAAGAGATCAAGGAAAAACTGTACCAGTCTGCTGACGTACGGCTTTTAGAAAACTGCCCCTTTGTCCTGTTAAAAAAAGGAAACCGGGTGCGTACCATTGCAGACGAACTCTTTGAAGATACGCAGATTACTCCCCACATTGTACTGGAAACAGAAAATATTGAAACAGTACTTGCTTTAAGTGTTCAGGGAATGGGTATCACCTTTTATCCCCGTATGTTCATGTCCACCAAACAAAATTTAAAGGCTTACCATGACTCCCTGATGAAACAGGCAGGTCTTAACCTGTTTTCTTTAAACTACCCAAGAGCCCATGGTACACTGGCCATCGGATATCACAAAGGACATTACATGTCCCGCGCCACCCATGAATTTGTCCGCATTGCCCTGGAACATATTCCATCTGCTGCAGGACTGCCCCTAAACGCAGATGCGATCTGACAGACAGCCAACGGATCGTTACTGTTCATGCGTTGCATGACCAGCAACGGAATTTGCCGTGGCTTCGCATTTAAATACGGCAAATTCCCGCTGCCACTACGTTATCGTACGGCACTTTCGGTTCCAAAAGTGCCTACCCGTGTACAGTAACAACGGATCTTCCCAAAACTAAACTGTAACTATATCCCCCTTGACTTTCTCTTTCTTTTTTGTTATATTAAAACAGTAATAATTATTGTTATCGAGTTTTATTAATAAGGAGACGCCTATGAAAACATTAAAGTATAGCCGTCAGAGAGAATCCATCAAAGCCAACCTGATGAGCAGACGCGATCATCCTACGGCAGACGCCCTATACGCCAGCATCCGCGAAGAATTTCCAAATATCAGTCTGGGAACTGTCTACCGGAATCTGAATCTGCTGGTGGAGACAGGTGAAATCCTGAAGCTGACTTGCGGAAGCGGCCCGGATCATTACGACGGAAATGTTGCACCTCACTACCATTTCGTTTGCAGAGAATGCGGACAGGTCTACGATATGGATCTGGATGAGATGGCAGATCTGAACGCTTCTGTCCAGGCAAAAGCCCCTGGAAAGATTGACAGCCATTCTATTTTATTTTACGGTCGCTGTGAACACTGTAGGGAAAAAAGCGAAGCTGAGAATACTCTTCAAAAGAGCAGTTAATACTACCTGCAGAAAGAGAAATAAACAAAAATTTAATGAGAATTTCTCTTGACAAATAAGAGAAAATGCATTATATTAATATCAGTAATCATTACTACTATTGATTACGAAAAAGAAACACAAAAAGAGATCAGATAAACAATCTCTTATACCACTAAATTTAATTAAAAGAGAAAAGGAGATTATCACTATGAAGAAATGGGTTTGTACAGTATGCGGTTATGTTTATGAAGGAGAGCAGCCACCTGAAAAATGTCCACAGTGCGGCGTTCCGGCTTCCAAGTTCAAAGAGCAGGCTGCTGATGAGACCAGCTGGGCATGCGAGCATGAAGTAGGTGTTGCACAGGGTTCTCCAGAGGATATTATGGCTGATTTAAGAGCTAACTTTGAAGGTGAGTGTTCTGAAGTTGGTATGTATCTGGCTATGGCTCGTGTTGCTCACAGAGAAGGCTATCCTGAGATCGGCCTGTACTGGGAGAAGGCAGCTTACGAAGAAGCTGAGCATGCAGCTAAGTTTGCTGAACTGTTAGGTGAAGTTGTTACCCCATCTACCAAGAAGAACCTGGAAATGAGAGTTGCTGCTGAAAACGGCGCTACCGCTGGTAAGTTTGACCTGGCTAAGAGAGCAAAAGCAGCTAACCTGGATGCGATCCATGACACCGTTCATGAGATGGCTAAAGACGAAGCTCGCCACGGCAGAGCATTTGAGGGTCTGTTAAAGAGATACTTTGGCTAATCCGCTTGATACAACGAAATACGTAAAATGAAGTTCCAAAAAGGGGGCTGCTGCAAAATGCAACAGCCCCCACTTTTTAAATATTCATAGAGTGCAATGCCAATATTTCTTCTTTAACTGCCAGAATATCTTTTTCCAAATAGATACAGGCCTGTTCAATATCCTGCTTTTCCAACGCATCCACAACAGCCATATGATAACGGCCATTGGACTCATTCTTCCGCTGCCATGCAGACAGGAAATACTGGGAAATGTAGCGTGAACACTGGTGTATCATCTGCTGTAATGCCTCACAGCCGTAAACATTATTATTTAATGAGTACAGATAGGTATGGAATTCATAGTTCCTCTGCCAGTTTTTAAATACCACCCGGTCTATATCTGCCGAATGCCTTTCTGCGATCTGCCGGAGCATAGCTATATTTTCCTCTGTAAGGATCGGAAAACTTTTTCTCAATCCCCCAAGTTCTACATCTACTCTGAATTCCAGAATATCAATGATCTCCTTTAAGGTAACAGCCCGTACCTGATAGCCCATTCTGGGAATGTTTGTTAAAATCCCATCTTTACAAAGTTCTACCAATGCTTCCCTCACAGGTGACTTGCTCACGCCAAACTTTTCAATCATCTGATTTTCCGTGAGAATATCATTTGACTTATATTCGCCATTTGTTACAGCCTCGTAGATTCCTCTGTAAACTCTCTCTTTTAAAGTTTCTTTTTGCATACATTCCCCTACATTACGATTGATTTAGTAATGCTTTCGCACCCAATGTTTTATTTTCCACTGAAAAGCCTGTTTTGTCAAGTTCCCAGAAAAATATATTCTGATCAGTCAACTACTTCATCCAGCTTTTTGATGGCTTCTACATAGATCTCAAAAGCTTTCTTTAAATGCTCGATCTCAATATATTCATCTGCCTGATGGGCACCGCCTCTTTCTGTGCCAAAACGCTTCTCTTTTCCTGGGATACCGGGACCAAAACCAACGGCATGCTTTAACTTTCTGGAATAGGTACCGCCTCCCATTACATAAGGCTCTAATTCCATTCCCAGACTGCGGCAGCAGACTTCCAGCAGTGCCTGTACTTCCTTGGAGTCTGGATCTGTAAAGCAGGGAGAAGAATTGTGTGATCCGGTCAGCTCAAAGCCATGTGCCTTTAAGCATTTACCAATGTTCTCCATCATCACTTCATAAACTGCGGTTACATTATAACGTATATTTACATTCTGCCAGAAAACACCATTTTCCAGCTTGCACATACCACCTACATGGGTCAGTTTACCAGAACCTTCATCCTCAAATGGAACATCAAGACCTGCACCGTAATAATCACCAAACATATCACAGATGGCTTCCATCAGTTCTTTTGCATCTTCATCCAGCACTCCGGACCTGATCAAAAGTCCTGCCAGCTTCACTTCTGCACTTTCAGAACCTTCCGGAAAAGCTGCATGAGCCGGAATACCGTGGACATACACTTTCACATTGCCGTCAGCCAGCTTTTCAACTGTACCTGCAGCTGCTTTGATCACTTCTTTTATCTTTGCATTCTCATCTTCTGTTAAAGTAAGAACTGCATATGCTTCTGCCGGTACCTGGTTGGACATGATACCGGACTGGAAACTAACCAGTTTGCTGCTCTTTACAGGGCGCTCTGCGTTAAATTCCAGAATACCCTTCTCACCGTTGCATACAGGGAACATAACATCCGGAACAATAGAAAACGCAGGTTCCTTGTAATGTTCCGTGTAATACTGCAGATCACTCATTCCTTTTTCTTCATCGCATCCAAAATAGAAACGGAAGCTGTGTTTTGGCTTATAGCCCTGTTCCTTTAAATATCTTAAAGCATACAAAGCTGTCATAAAAGAACCTTTATTGTCGCTGACGCCTCTTCCAATAAGAATCCCGTCCTTTACAACTGGTTTGAAAGGCTCACAGCAGGTCCAGCCATTTCCTGCCGGTACTACATCTGCATGGCCAAAGAAACCGATCTCTGTATCACTTTCTCCCTTCCACAGGATCGTTCCGCAGTAATTTTCATGGTTAAAGGGCTCAAATCCCATAGATTTTCCTAAATCCAACGCTGCATGAAGAGCATCTAAACATGCCTGTCCAAAAGGCATATCCGGATTTCCAGTTTCTGCACTTACGCTTGGAATCTCTGATAATTTACATATATCCTGAACCATTTCACTGATGTGTTTTTCAATCCATTCTTTTTCCATTGCTTTTCCCCTCTCTGTGTGCGTATTCTTTAAGGCTTCCAGACATCAGCCGTGCTGCTTATCTTTTTCCATATTATCATACAAATGACAAGCCACACAATGATTTTCTCCAATTTGACGCATTGCCGGGACTTCCGTCTTGCAGCATTCCATTGCATATTTACATCTTGTGTGGAACAGGCAGCCCTTTGGCGGATTATATGGGCTTGGGATATCACCCTCTAACAGTATTGGTTCATGATTTACATCTACATCCGGCACCGGGATCGCAGAAAGCAATGCCTTTGTATATGGATGCAGCGGATTATCATATAATTCCTGTCTGTCTGCAATCTCAACCATGCGCCCCAGATACATAACACCAATGCGGTCACATAAGAAACGTACTACACTCAGATCATGAGAAATAAACATGTAAGTCAGATTAAAAAGATGAAGGGATCGCATCTACATGCTTTCCTTCAATTGCCGCAATTACTCTTTCACGCTTTGTCATTTTACTGTTCTTCCTGATATTCTTTTTAATATTCTTTGTAATATTATTATAGTCATTGTAGACCCTATTTTCTGTAATGTCAATAGTGTTTCTCTGTAATTTGCACAATTTATTTTTTGTAAGCACTTTCTTTTTGCACATTTCGCACAAAAACGCACCAAATGAAAAAGGCTGCCCATAAAACGGCTGCCTTTTATATTGCCTACTTTTTAAGTGGGTTTTCACATTTTTTACATTTTTCCTTATTTGATACCATGGACACCGGATCACTCCCTGCTTTACGCCTTTATGATCTTACGTTTTAACTGGATAATGGCTGTAGGGATAAAAGCCAGCACTGCCACCTGGATCATAGCTGTTGCAGGCATAGTCTGTATCTGGAACAGTCCATGCAATCCCGGAATAAAAATAACCAGTCCAAGGAATGCAGCTCCTGCCGCAAATGCGTAAATACTGTAAGGATTAGTGGTAAAGCCCATCTTAAAAATGAACTGTTTGCCTCTGCAGTTAAAGCCATGGAACAGTCTTGCCAGAGTCAACGTGGAAAATGCCATGGTAGAAGCCATAGCCGCACCATTTTTTAAGCCCAGATAAAAAGCGGTGATAACTGCAACTGCGATCATTGCGCCCTGGGATACCATTTTTATCATGAAATCCTTTGTCATCAGACCTTCTTTAGGATCTCTTGGCTTTTCTCTTAAAAGACCTTCATCTGCCGGTTCCATGCCGATGGCAAGAGCCGGCAGCGAATCCGTAAGAAGATTGATAAACAGCAGCTGAACCGGAGCAAACGGCACTGGCAGTGCCATAAGGGATGTATACAGTACAGTGAAAATAGCAGCTGTGTTTCCAGAAAGCAGGTACAGCACTGCATTTTTAATATTTCTGTATACATTACGTCCGTTTGCAACTGCCTTGATGATCGTAGCAAAATTATCATCTGCAAGGATCATGGCTGCAGCATCCTTGGAAACCTCCGTTCCTGTGATGCCCATTGCTACGCCAATGTCCGCTTTCTTCAATGCCGGGGCATCATTTACGCCGTCACCGGTCATAGACACAATATTTCCGCGCCTCTGCCAGCCATCTACGATACGGATCTTATTTTCCGGTGAAACTCTGGCATAAACAGATATTTTATCGATCTTTTCATCCAGCTCTGCATCACTTAGGGCATCCAGCTCCATTCCTGTAAGAGCCATATCACCATCCTTGAAAATACCAATATGGCGGGCAATAGCGGTAGCTGTTACCTTATGGTCACCAGTGATCATAACCGTTTTAATACCTGCCTGGGCGGCCTCTGCCACTGCCTTTACAGACTCCGGTCTTGGTGGGTCCACCATGGAAATAAGTCCTAAAAAGGTATAGCCGCATTCCGTGTCCACGCACAGAACTTCTTCTGACTCTTTATAGGCAAATGCCAGCACGCGAAGTCCGTTTTCCGAAAATTTCTGGTTCTCCAGACGGATCTTTTCTTTCTCTTCTTCTGTCATCGGACGGATGCCGTCACTGTAGCGCACATTAACGCAGCGGTCCAGAAGCACATCCACAGCTCCTTTTGTAAGGATCGTAGGAACACCGTGGATATAATATTTTGTACTCATCAGCTTCCGGTCTGAATCAAAAGGAACCTCTTCTATACGGCACATCACATTTCGCAGGGCATCCTCATGAACCCCCATTTTTCCTAAATAGCTTTCCGGAAGTACCTGTATATTGCGAAACATTTCAAGAAGAGCATATTCTGTAGGATCTCCAATGCCTTTTCCATCTACAATGCTGGAATCATTGGTAAGCACTGCATCATAAAGCAGATACCTCTGGGTCTGGTCAGTAATATCCATGTCTGTGCCATTTATGACTTTTCCGTCTACATACACCTGCTGGACCGTCATTTTATTCTGGGTCAGTGTACCTGTTTTATCAGAACAGATCACAGATACGCAGCCCAGACTTTCTACGGCCTTTAACTTCTTGATAATAGCATTTTCTTTTGCCATTTTCTGGGTACCAAAGGCCTGGACAATGGTCACAATGGAAGTCAGGGCTTCCGGTATGGCTGCTACTGCCAGAGCCACTGCAAAAAGCAGCGAATCCAGAAGAGTCATTTTCCGGAACATGCAAAGAACAAACACCAGCGCACAGACTACCATGATCAGCACTGCCAGCTTCCCACTGAACTGATCCAGACTTTTCTGAAGGGGTGTTTTCCGCTCTTGCGCGCTGTTCATCAGTCCGGCTATTTTACCGATCTCTGTCTTCATACCTGTAGCTGTGACCAGGACAGTAGCTCTTCCGTATGCTACCAGGCTTCCGGAATAAACCATGTTGGTGCGGTCTGCCAGCGCCACTTCCCCTTCCAGGGCCATTTCCTGCTTATCTACATTGGTAGATTCTCCTGTAAGGGAGCTTTCATTTACCTGAAGGGAATAATTATGAAGGATCCTTCCGTCTGCAGCTACCATATCTCCTGCTTCTAATTCCAGGATATCTCCCGGCACCACATCTTTGGCCGGTATTTCCTGTTTTATGCCATCCCTTATTACTTTTGCCGCCGGTGCTGACAGCTGTTTTAAACTCTCCAGTGATTTTTCTGCCTTTACATGCTGTATGGTTCCCAGGACTGCATTCATTACAAGAACAGCAAAAATAACGATGGTACTTTCCTCATTTCCGGAAAACATGGATATAATAGCTGCTCCGATCAGAATCACTACCATCAGGTCTTTAAACTGATCTAAAAAGACCTGAAACGGGCTTTTCTTTTTGCCCTCTTTGAGCATATTTTCTCCTGCTTCCAGACGTATTTTTTCCGCCTGCTCTGTAGTCAGTCCCTGTTCCGATGTCTGACAGGCCTTTAATGCCTCTTCAGGCGACAGGTTCCACATATTTTTTTCTGTCATAATGCTCCACTCCTTCTTTATGTTCTATCGGGATCTTTTAGTATGCCAGGAAAAGCTCCTTTAAAATCAAAAAAGCGGGACTTTTATTGCACAAAAAATATGCAATAAAAGTCTCGCTCCATTTACATGTGTACTGTCCGGCTGCAGGTCTAATGTATCTTCACTATCCTGCCGCGTGATGACGACCAGCACAACACAAAAAAACCGGTGTGAACTACTCCCTGATATCTGAACTTAAAATAACACAACCCGCAGCAAAATGTCAACAGGTTCAATCCTGTTTTTCCAGCTTTTTATGTCACCGTCAGGCGGTACGTCCATTTTTTATCTGTACCGTTTTTATCTATACCGCTTTTTCATGGAAAATCCACGTCCGCTGACTTCACTGACACGGTTCACAACCATAAAGCTTTCCGGATCGATGGTATGGATCAGTTTTTCAATCTTTGGCACTTCTCTGTTGGAGATCACACTGAAGATCATCTGGGTCTGCTTCTTTAAATAGCCGGTCTCACCAGATAACATTGTCACGCCCCGGTCCATTTCTGCCAGAATGGCTTCGCGGATCTCCTGAGCATATTCGCTGATGACTCTTACTTCTGTACGGGTAGTTCCCATTAACATCAGTTTATCTAAAACCAGTGTATAGGTCATAACCAGGATCAGGCCATAAAGTACCTTTTCCGGCGGATTTCCTACTGCCTGGACCAAAAGGATGCAAAAGTCAAACACATACATGGAAACAGAGACCGGGATCTTGAAATAGTGGTTCAGCACCAGAGGAGGAATATCCATACCACCAGTAGATGCGCCTGCACGGATCACGATCCCTAAAGAACCGCCAATACCAAGTCCTGAAAAAACAGTGCATAAAAACAGATCCTGTGTCAATACAAGATTGCCGAAAAGCTTTTCAAAAAATCCAAGGGCGATCGGATAAACAAAGGTACTCACAACCGTTGTAAGGGCAAATTTACCTCCCATGACCTTCCAGCCGATAAGAAGCATGGTCACATTAAATATAAGTACAAAAGAAGCTACCGGCACTCCAAAGGTACGGTTTAATGCCAGACCAATACCTGTAGTTCCTCCTGTCAACAGCCCCGCCGGCATTAAAAACAGTTTCACAGCCAATGCATACAATATATTTCCCAATATGACCACAGCCAGGGAACCTGCTTTCTGTGCATGGTCTTTCCAGTTTTCTGCTTTTGTTTCCATCCTGATCTCCTCCTGAATCAACGAACGCGTCACTGGTGCGTTCTCCATATGCTTTGGCAAAAAGAAAAACGCCTGTCAGGGAATTTTCCCTAACAGACGTGGATCAAGGCTTCTGCCTAATACAGTTTTCAGTATAAAGAACAGATGGGATTCTGTCAAGACAGATCCCACCGGAAATTTTTGCGTTTTTGAGCAAAGGTTACTGTTCATGCGTTGCATGACCAGCAACGGAATTTGTCGTGGCTTCCCATTTAAATACGGCAAATTCCCGCTGCCACTACGTTATCGTACGGCACTTTCGGTTCCAAAAGTGCCTAACATGTACAGTAACGCGCAAAGTTCATCCATTATCTGTTTTCAATATCCATTAACATCTGGACACGGCGCTCATGACGGCCGCCTTCGAATTCTGCATCCAGCCATGCTTCTGTGATCATCTTAGCCAGCTCACTGCCTACAACTCTTGCACCAAACGCAAGGACATTGGAGTTATTATGCATTCTGGAAAGCTTTGCAGTATATGGCTCGCTGCATACGCAGGCACGGATGCCTTTTACCTTGTTTGCTGCTAAAGAGATGCCTACACCGGTACCGCAGATAGCAATACCCAGATCAGCTTCGCCGGAAGCTACTGCACGGCCTACTTTCTCGCCGTAAACAGGATAATCACAGCTTTCTGTGCTGTTAGTTCCCAGATCGATCACCTCGTATCCTTTGCTTTCTACAAATTCCTTGATAATGTTCTTCAGTTCAATTGCGGAATGATCATTTCCCATTGCGATCTTCATAAATATTAAATCTCCTCTTTATTAAAAAATTTTTTAATACGATCCAATCTGGATGTCATGGACATTAAAAGCAGGTCTGCTGCTGTAAGTGCAGCCATTGCCTCCACTACTACAACGGCTCTTGGCACGATCACCGGGTCATGACGGCCCTTGATCTGGATCTCCTGTTCTTTTCCATAGCGGTCTACTGTCTTTTGTACCTGGGAAATAGATGGAGTCGGTTTAAATGCCGCCCGCATCACTATCGTGCTGCCATCACTCATACCTCCCAAAGTACCGCCGGAATGGTTGGTCACTTTTTGCGGTTTTCCGTCTTTTCCTATTATAAAGCTGTCATTATTCCGGGATCCCAAAGAAGCTGCTGCTTCAAAGCCATCTCCGATCTCAAAACCTTTTACAGCGCCAATTGACATAACAGCTTTTCCCAGTGCAGCGTCCAGCTTATCAAAAACAGGTTCTCCTACACCTGCAGGAAGTCCCTTGATCACGCACTCTACCACACCACCGCAGGAATCTCTGCGCTGCATCATATCTTCCAGATAGCTTTCTGCCTCTGCTGCTGCAGCCTTGTCCGGCATATATAAGCGGTTTTTGGAAATTTCTTCTATATCCATATGGCTGTGATCGATCTTTACAGGTCCCACTGCACTGGTATATGCCTGGACCGTGATTCCAAGACTTTCTAGCAGTTTAGCTGCTATTGCTCCCGCTGCCACCCTTCCAATGGTCTCTCTTCCGGAAGAACGTCCACCGCCCCGGTAATCCCGGAAACCATATTTTTCATCAAAGGTATAATCAGCATGGCCCGGACGGTACACATCCATGATATTGCTGTAATCATGGGAACGCTGGTCGGTATTGCGGATCACAATGGAAATGGGTGTTCCTGTTGTTTTTCCCTCAAAAACGCCGGACAAGATCTCTGCCTTATCCCCTTCGCTTCTGGCTGTGGTAAATCTGCTCTGCCCCGGTTTTCTCCTGTCTAAATACTTCTGGATATCTTCTTCATTTAACGGAAGTCCTGCAGGACAGCCATCTACTACAACGCCAACACCTGATCCATGTGATTCTCCCCAGGTGCTTATCTTAAAAATCGTTCCGTATACTGAACCTGACATGTTATTCTTCTGCTACTAAAAACATATACAAATGTGCATATGCTAGATGATTTGCTATAATCTCACGATTTATAGTTACTGTTTCAACGTGTATGCTTTGGTGGTTAAAAGTAACACACTACTCACAAGTTCCTGTACACTCCACAGTCGTAAATTCCCGACTTAGCCATCGGTACACATCTGTAAATTCATATATTTGATTAGATACAGATTTCACCTAAGTAGTTTTTCCTTTCTTTATATTTTATGTTTTGCTACTTGGTTTTCGTAGACTTCTACCATTGTCCAAACGTCACCATCAAGGTTCTATCCTATAATTAGCAAGGCTGTTCCAACTTGCACTGGTTACTTCTCGACGTTTCCGACTGCTTTGACGTTAGCACAAACGAATACTCTGAATTTTGAGTATATTTGAACCTATTTGTTCACATTTAATTGTATTTTTAGTTACTTATCTTTTCTCCTATTTTAACAATAGCGCAGCAATTCGGTTCATTTACCGGAACACTTCTTCCGCTCATTACTAAAAGTCCCTTTTCATAATCAACCTTAAAGAAGCTGATCGTTCCGCTGTCATGGTTTACAGAAGCAATATGTTTTCCGTCCGGGAATACAGCTACATCCTTTGGATATGAACCGCTGATAGGCAGACAGCATATCATAGATAAAAGTCCTGTTTCCTCATCTCTCTTGTAAACACTGATGGTATTTTCTCCTGCATTGGTGCAATATATATATTTCTGGTCAACAGACATTCTCATTGCGCAGGCTGCAGTCAGGTTGTCCGGATTTTTGGTAGAGGTAGTAGAAATGGTCTGGATCTTTTCGATCACAGGTGCTCTGTCCCCGGTCTTATAGGTATATACCTCGATCGCCTTCTTTAATTCATACATTAAATAGATAAACTTTCCATCCTTACTGTAACGAAAATGTCTCGGTGCAGACTCCAGATCACAGCGGATGGCATCTACCTGGACTAATTTCTGCTCCTTGTCATTAAAACGGTAGATCTTAACCTGGTCAATACCATTATCCACACTAAGGACAAAGCGATTGTCTGGCATTCTTCTGGTGCAGGTCACATGTGGGCGGAAGTTTCGCTCTGCCACACTGCCGTAGCCTCTGTCAAATACGCCATCTACGATCTTTCCTACAGAACCGTCTGGATTTAAGCTTAATACAGTTGTCTTTCCATCATGATAACCAGATACGAAAACATACTTATCCTCTTCATCAGTACACAGGTGACAGCCTCTCATACCCCGGATCGATGCACTGTTTAAACGTGCCAGGCTTCCATTTGGAAGGATGCGGAAAGATACAACTCCTTCATCTGCAATTGAATAAAGAGTTTTGCCATCACTGGATGCAATTACATAGGAAGAATTGTCCACTTCGATCTCACAGCGCTCTTTAAACATTCCATTTTTTACATCTACATCAAATACAGTGATTCCCTTTGCCTTTCCTGTATAGGAATAGGAACCCACATACGCCATATACTTACCGCTCATACAGCTTACCTCCCTGGATTTTATCTGTGTTTTTTCCATGGGTTCATCATATCATAACTTTGTTCATTTGTTAACCTTTAAGTTGCAGAAAAGGTATTGACACTCTTCTCATTTAATGTATAATGGAACTCGGCTTTGTTTAATAATACTAAACTTTTTGCTTATTTTTATATTCAGTTAGTATTTGTAAACTTTGTGTATAAGAAATGTTATTTGCACGTAAAACAGGAGGCTATCATGGATATTGGCAACAAGCTGAAGGAACTGCGTGTTTTAAAGGGGCTGACACAGGAAGAGCTGGCGGACCGTTCAGAGCTTTCCAAGGGATTTATCTCCCAGCTGGAGCGCAACTTAACATCCCCCTCTATCACCACCCTTATGGACATCCTGCAGTGCCTTGGAACCAGCATCGGGGAGTTTTTCAATGAGGCTCCTGATGAACAGATCATATTCGGAAAACAGGATTATTTTGTCAAGCTTGACACCGAATATAAAAACGAGATTAAATGGATCATTCCCAATGCCCAGAAAAATACCATGGAACCTATTTATCTTACCCTTGAGGCCGGAGGTTCCACCTGTCCGGATACGCCTCATGAAGGGGAAGAATTCGGCTATGTTCTTCAGGGAACCGTGTCCATTCACCTGGGAAGCAAGACTTATAAAGCCAAAAAAGGGGAATCCTTTTATTATACAGCTGACAAGACCCATTTTCTGTCCAGTAAAAGCGGGGCAGTTCTGATCTGGGTCAGCTCACCACCAAGTTTTTAAGCTAGTACATTGTTTACGAAACAATGTACCTGTACATCACATACGAAAAGGAGCACTGTGTACATGAGCCAGCCATTGATCGATTTACAGCATATTTCAAAAAGCTTTGACGGAGAAATGGTCTTAGATGACCTGAGTCTTTCTATAAAAGAAAATAGTTTCGTAACTTTACTCGGCCCCAGCGGATGCGGAAAATCTACTACTCTGCGTATTATCGGCGGCTTTACTCCGCCAGATAAAGGAAACGTTATTTTCGACGGTCAGGACATTACCAAACTGCCGCCAAACAAGCGCCAGTTAAACACTGTATTCCAAAAATATGCCCTGTTCCCTCATATGACCATTGCTGAAAACATTGCTTTCGGCTTAAAGATCAAAAACAAGCCAAAAAGCTATATTGATGATAAGATCAAATATGCTTTAAAACTGGTGAACCTGTCCGGTTTTGAAAAAAGAGACGTCACCTCTCTTTCCGGCGGCCAGCAGCAGCGTATCGCCATTGCAAGAGCCATTGTAAACGAACCCCGTGTGCTGCTTCTTGATGAGCCTTTAGGCGCTTTGGACTTAAAGCTGCGCCAGGATATGCAGTATGAGCTGATCCGCCTGAAAAACGAACTGGGAATCACTTTTATCTATGTCACCCATGACCAGGAAGAAGCTCTTACCATGTCTGATACCATTGTAGTTATGAACCAGGGATATATCCAGCAGATGGGTTCCCCGGAACAAATCTATAATGAGCCGGAAAATGCTTTTGTTGCTGACTTTATCGGCGAAAGCAACATTGTACCAGGACTGATGATCCATGACGAACTGGTTGAAATCTTCGGAGCTAAATTTGCCTGTGTTGATAAAGGATTTGGAAACAACAAGCCAGTAGACGTTGTGATCCGTCCTGAGGATATCGATCTGTTAAAGCCAGAAGAAGGCACACTTCAGGGTGTTGTCACCCACCTGATCTTCAAAGGCGTTCACTACGAAATGGAAGTAACTACTCCTGACGGTTTCGAGTGGCTGGTACACTCTACCGATATGTTCCCTGTTGGCCAGCAGGTAGGTATCCATGTGGATCCTTTTGATATTCAGATCATGAACAAGCCTGCTTCTGAAGATGAGGAGGCAATTGGAGTCAATGAATGATGAAAAGAAATCCGCAGCCTTAGGGAGAGCACTGCTTTCCGGTCCTTATCTGATCTGGATGATCGGTTTTACTATTATCCCCCTTGCCCTTATCTTCTGGTACGGCATCACAAATAAGGATGGCAGCATGACACTGGCAAACATCACTGCTATTATGAACCCGGATCACTGGAAGGCGCTGTGGCTGTCCTTAGGACTGTCCCTG
Organism: uncultured Clostridium sp.; assembly: GCA_900543885.1. Lineage (GTDB taxonomy): Bacteria > Bacillota > Clostridia > Lachnospirales > Lachnospiraceae > Enterocloster. The sequence continues at coordinate 78,911 of UQTA01000003.1, read as the reverse complement.
ATCAGCACCATTCTCTGTCTGGTCCTTGCTTATCCACTTGCCATGATCCTGCGTGGAAGAGGCAGCTCTGCCAGCGGCTTTATCGTATTTATCTTCATCCTTCCTATGTGGATGAACTTCCTGCTGCGTACCATGGCATGGCAGACTTTATTAGAGCGAAATGGTGTGATCAACGGTATCTTAGCCTGGCTTCACCTGCCAAAACAGAACCTGATCAACACACCGGCAGCCATTGTCCTTGGAATGGTATACAACTTCCTTCCATTCATGGTACTGCCCATTTACAACGTACTTGCAAAAATTGATGACAACACCATTAATGCCGCAAAGGATTTAGGTGCCAATACGTTCCAGACTTTATTTTACATCTGGCTGCCATTAAGCCTTCCAGGTATCATCAGCGGCATTACTATGGTATTCGTGCCCTCCCTTACTACATTCGTTATCTCCGACCTGTTAGGCGGAAGCAAGATCCTCCTGATCGGAAATGTAATTGAACAGGAATTTACAAAGGGAAATAACTGGCACCTTGGAAGCGGTCTGTCTCTGGTCCTGATGGTATTTATCCTTATCAGCATGGCCATGATCGCAAAATACGATAAAAACGGAGAAGGGACGGCATTCTGATGACAAAAGGCAAAGAACGTTTTCGGAAGTTTATTTCCGATTTTTATTTAGTAATTATCCTTATCTTTCTTTATGCTCCGATCTTTACTATGATGGTCCTTTCTTTTAACCAGTCAAAATCAAGGACCCACTGGGGCGGTTTTACACTTAGCTGGTACACACAGATGTTTCAGAGCCGGGCGATCATGTATGCGTTATACACCACACTGCTTGTGGCAATGATCTCCGCACTGGTGGCTACTGTGATCGGTACGATCACCGCTATCGCCATCAGTCATATGAAACCAGTTTCCAAAAACATATTTATGAGCATCTCCAACATCCCTATGTTAAATGCGGATATCGTCACAGGTATCGCTCTGATGCTTGCATTTATTGCTTTTGGAATCTCCTTAGGTTTTAAAACAGTACTTATTTCCCATATCACCTTTAACATTCCCTATGTTATTTTAAGTGTTATGCCGAAATTAAAACAGACAGACCGCTCTACTTATGAAGCGGCTTTAGACCTTGGCGCATCTCCGGCTTATGCCTTTTTTCAGGTAGTTTTCCCGGACATCATGCCAGGTGTGCTTTCTGGTTTCCTGCTGGCCTTTACCATGTCACTGGATGATTTCATTATCACCCACTTTACAAAAGGTGCCGGTATCAATACTCTGTCCACCCTGATCTACAGTGAAGTACGCCGCGGTATCCGTCCTTCCATGTATGCCTTAAGCACTGTCATCTTTGTGGTCGTTCTGGTGGTACTGCTCATTGCAAATTTCCGGAAGCAGCCGGAAAAAGACTAACTGGAGGATAATACACTATCATGAAAATGCGTACATTCTGGGCTGCGGCAGCAGCTGCTGTAGGCTCCTGTGTGGTATCGATCGCTATTTTAGGTATTCCCGGAGCAGAAAGCGGCGGCGGCACTTTAAAAGTATATAACTGGGGCGAATATATTGACGAAGACGTGATCACCCAGTTTGAAGATGAAACCGGTATTTCCGTTATCTATGACGTTTTTGAGACCAATGAAGAAATGTATCCTGTTGTAGAAGCCGGAGGAGTTAAATACGATGTGGTATGTCCTTCTGACTATATGATCCAGCGAATGATCGACAACAACATGCTGGCGGAACTGGATTATAATAACATCCCAAATGCAGACCAGATCGGGGATGCTTATTGGAAAATGTCCCAGGGGTTCGATCCTGACAACAAATACTCCGTTCCTTATTGCTGGGGTACTGTAGGTATCCTTTATAATAAGCAGATGTTAGAGCAGTTAGGCGTACCGGAGCCAACCAGCTGGGCTGACCTGTGGGATCCCAGACTGGCAGATGAGATCCTGATGCAGAACAGTATCCGTGATGCATTTATGATCGCGCTGAAACAGAAAGGCTGCTCTTTAAATACATCCAATCCTGAAGAACTGGCAGAAGCAAGAGATATGCTGATCGAACAGAAGCCTCTTGTCCAGGCTTATGTTATTGACCAGGTAAGAGACAAAATGATCAACGGCGAAGCTGCGGAAGGTGTGATCTACTCCGGCGAAATGCTTTATATCCAGGAGCAGATTGAAGAGCTTGGGCTGGATTATGACCTGGAATATGTCGTTCCTGAGGAGGGAACAACTCTCTGGATCGACTCCTGGGTAATTCCAAAAAATGCAGAAAACAAAGAAGCTGCAGAACAATGGATCAATTTCCTGTGCCGGCCGGATATTGCAAAAAAGAATTTTGACTATATTACCTACTCCACTCCAAATACCGGTGCATACGAACTTTCTGATAAGGAACTGCAGGATAATAAAGCATTGTTCCCTGACATGGACTCTCCTGCAATGGAAAATAGTGAGATCCTTCAGTATCTTGGGGATGACACCGATAATATTTATAATGAAATGTGGAAAGAAGTAAAGGCGCAATGATTTTCATGCCAAAAACTTATTTTCAGGGTTTTTTATCAATAAGGATTTATTGCAATTTCCATTACTTGTAAATATGATTTTTCTATGTTAAAATTACCGTAATCAGTGGGAGCGTGCCTGAAAATTTTTGTCACGATTTTCAGGCGCGCTCTACGGCTACCATAAGTTCTAACGAAAGGACGTGTTATAGTGAAAATACAGGAATCTGCTGAAAATTATCTGGAAACCATACACATGCTCAGTAAGCACAAGCCTTATGTGCGTTCTATTGATATTGCAAATGAATTAAGCTTTTCCAAGCCAAGTGTCAGCGTTGCCATGAAAAACCTGCGGGAAAATGGATATATCCACATGAATGACCAGGGCCACATCACACTGACTGAAACCGGTCAGTCCATTGCTGATAAGATGTATGAACGCCATATTATGCTGTCTAACTGGCTGATCTACCTGGGTGTGGACGAGAAAACAGCGGTAGAAGATGCCTGCAAGATCGAACATGTACTCAGTGCCCAGAGTTTTCAGGCGATCAAAAAGCATATTACCCAGGGAAATGAACTTCCTGCACAGATGAAGGAAGAAGAGTAAGACTGGACTGTAACATATTATTATGTGCTGAAGGGGGATGTTGGAAAATACATCTCCCTTTTTTTGATTTTAGAAAGGATGGATGATGTATGATCGTAAAACATATTCCTATTGAAGTTACTTCTAAACAGGTGGGAAAGCCTGTTGTTGGCGACCCGGCAGATCTTACCGCTTATATTCTGGAGCCGGTGGAAGGAATCACGGATAAAAAGCGGCCTGCTGTTTTGCTTTGTCCAGGCGGAGGATATCGCAAGTTATCCGGGCGTGAGGATCAGCCAGTTGCTATGAAGTATCTGGCAGCTGGTTTTCACGTTTTTGTACTTCACTATAGTCTGGCACCGGATGTGTTTCCCAGAGCGCTTATGGAACTGGCACTTTCTATGAAATTGATACGTGAACATGGGAATGAGTGGAATGTAGATATAGAACGAATCGCTGTTTCCGGTTTTTCTGCAGGCGGACATCTGGCATGTTGTCTGGGAGTATTCTGGGATAAGGAATGGCTGTACGGGGCTTTGGATGTTAAACCGGATATGATACGGCCGGACGGAATGATCCTTTGTTACCCGGTGATCACTTCCGGTGAATCTTGTCACAGGGGATCTTTTGAGTGTCTGATGGGGGCAGATGCCGCTTATAAGGATGAAAAACTCCGCAGACTTTTGTCTTTGGAATATCAGGTGGGTTCTCAGGTTCCAAAAACGTTTTTGTGGCATACCTGGACGGATCAATCGGTGCCTGTGGAAAATAGTCTGGCGCTGCTGCAGGCTTTGAGAAAGGCTGGGGTAAATGCAGAAGCGCATTTGTATCCGGTGGGGCCTCACGGGGTTGCACTGGGAACGGATGAGACACAGGGCGTGAACGGAAAGTATCTGGAGCCTTATTGTGACAGCTGGATGGATCTGGCTGTGCGTTGGATCAGGGAACAGCTGTGATGTTGAGCATGACGGCTGAGAAGTCGCTGGTGTAAAAAATGTCGTGAAAGAAATGTTAGGCCGTTTCTTTCACGACTCAAAACCTCACGACTTCCTAAGCCCGCAATGCTCTCATCGCATTCAAAATAGCGATCACCGAAACCCCGACATCTGCGAAAACCGCTTCCCACATATTGGCCACACCAAAAGCTCCCATCGCCAGCACGATAAACTTAACCCCCAGTGCAAACACAATATTCTGTATAACGATCCCCATAGTCTTTCTGGATATCCTTACAATATCCGCGATCTTTCCTGGATCATCATCCATCAAAACTACATCCGCAGCCTCGATGGCCGCATCCGAGCCCATACTTCCCATAGCAATACCTACATCCGCTCTGGAAAGCACCGGTGCATCATTAATACCATCGCCGACGAAAGCCAGCTTCTCATTTCCCTTTAATTCCCGGAGCAATTCCTCTACTCTGTCAACCTTATCACCAGGAAGCAGCTCTGCATGGACCTCATCCAGTCCGATCTCCTTTGCCACTGCTTCAGCCACATTTCGCTTATCACCAGTCAGCATTACCGTCTTGGAAACTCCAGATCGTTTTAAGCCCTGGATGGCATCCTTCACACCATCTTTAATACCATCTGCGATCAAAATAGAGCCTAAAAACTTACCATCTTCCGCCACATACACAACCGTACCAACAGAAGTATACTCTGTATAAGAAATACCTTCCTTATCCATCAGCTTTCCATTACCTGCAAGCACTGTCTTTCCATCGATCTTAACCTTCATTCCATGACCGGAAATCTCCTCTGCATCACTCAGCCGGCTCTGATCCAGTTCTTTTCCCCAGGCATCCCTGATAGATCGTGAGATCGGATGATCCGAATAGCTTTCTGCCAGCGCAGCCAGTTCCAGAACTTCATTCTGCTTTTCGTCTCTGGCCTTTGCACCGTTTTCGCTGTTTCCACCATTTTCGCCATTCACGGCTTCATCTGCGCAGCAGATCTCTGTCACTTTAAATTCGCCTTTTGTCAGCGTACCAGTCTTATCAAACACTACCGTATGAAGCTTTGACATAGTTTCCAGATAATTGCTTCCCTTTACCAGAACGCCTTTCTTAGAAGCAGCGCCTATACCGGAGAAGAAACTCATAGGAACGGAAATAACCAGTGCACATGGACAGGAAATAACCAGGAATGTACATGCTCTGCGTACCCATTCAGACCATGACTGACCTGCAAACAACGGCGGGATCACTGCCAATACAACAGCACCAATTACTACCGCCGGAGTATAATATCTGGCAAAGCGGGTAATAAAATTCTCCACATGAGCTTTCTTGCTGCTGGCATTTTCCACCAGTTCCAGAATCTTTGCTACTGTAGAATCATCAAACTCTTTCGTAACTTCCGCTCTTAAAAGGCCATTTCCATTGACACAGCCGCTTACCAGGTCATCTCCCTCTTTCACTCTTCTTGGAACAGATTCACCTGTCAATGCAGAAGTATCCACCATGGACTCGCCAAAAACCACTTTGCCGTCCAACGGGATCTTCTCACCTGGCTTGATCACGATGATATCTCCAACTTCCACATCATCCGGATCCACCTGCTTTAACTGTCCGTCTTCTTCAATATTGGCATATTCTGGGCAGATATCCATTAAATCTGAAATAGACTGACGGGAACGGTTTACCGCATAACTCTGGAACAGTTCCCCCACCTGATAAAACAGCATAACTGCTACTGCCTCAGAATATTCATTCACACCAAAGGCTCCGATGGTTGCTACTGCCATCAGAAAATTTTCATCAAAAACCTGACCATTTTTAATATTCCGCACTGCCTTATAAAGGATATCCCAGCCGATCACAAAATATGGGATGAGATACAAAAACAGCCTCTTCCAGCCTTCAAACACAACCGGAAGCATCTTCATATGATCTGCTGCCACAAGCACCACATACAGTATTGCAGTCACCAGAATACGCGTGAGCATGTTTTTCTGTTTCTTTGTCATGGCTATCTCCTCATACCGCAGATCACATAACGATCTTGCAATCCGGCTCTACTTTCTTACAGATCTCTGCTGCTTCTTTCAGGATCTCATCAAAACGGTCATCATCTGCATCTAAAGTCAGTTTCTGCATCATAAAGCTTACTGTTGCATCATTTACGCCGTCAATTTTTTTAATAGCATCCTCCATCTTTGCAGCACAGTTAGCGCAGTCCAGATCCATCAGTTTAAATTTCTTCTTCATAGTTTTGTTCCTCCTGATATAAAATATTCTTTTAATAAAACAGCTTTTTCACTACTCCTGGATATGCTCCATTCCCTGACTGATGATTGTCTTTACATGGCCATCTGCAAGGGAATAAAAAACGGATTTTCCGTCTCTGCGGTTCTTTACAAGGCGGTTCTGCTTTAAGATCCGCAGCTGGTGGGAAATAGCAGACTGGGTCATATTGAGCAACTGGGCAATGTCACAGACACACAATTCTGCCTCAAACAGCACATAAAGGATCTTTATCCTGGTAGAATCTCCAAATACCTTAAATACCTCTGCCAGATCATACAGCTGGTCTTCATCCGGCATATGGTCTGTCACTGCTTTTACCACATCTTCATGGATCTGACATGCTTCGCAGTGTTCTACATCGTTTAATGCCATAGGCGGTACTCCTTTCCTTTGTATTCAAATAAATGTCTTACATGAATAATTGTTCATATGTTTATATTTGCATTATAATACAACACATATAAATGTCAATATGTTTTCTGAAATTTATAAAAATCCCGGTAAGACATTCTGCTTTTCTTAGCAGCCCGTCTTACCGGGATTAATATAATGTTCTTACTTATTCTTTTTTATTCTATGGTGCAGCTGTCAAAGGATATTTGTTTCAGTCCAGCCATGACAGGTATCTGCGATCATTTGAACTTTTTCTTGTTTTCTGCAAACTCGGCCTTTACTTCATCCATCAGCTCCGGCTTTGTGATCAGATCCATAGAAGCTCCCGCAATGGACTTGGCACCATAAAGGATACAGTCTCTTGCAGCCTGTGTCTTTCCTGCATCTACAAATTCCTGAGAGTGGGAAGATGTACCTTCCGGTACGAAAGCTACACGGATACAGGAACCTGGAATCTCATACATAACGTTTCCAAAATCAGTGGAACCAGTCTTTTCTCTTGGTGGTGCCAGTCTTGGAGCGCCTGCCAGCCTGGCATTTTCCATAAGAAGCTCATTTAATTTAAGAACCGGGATCTTATTGTAGAAATCACTGGTCTGCTCTAATTCATAATCAACACCTGCGATCAGTGCTGCGCCCTTAACAATGTCCTTAAAACGGCTTACAACATCCTTTAACTCTTCCTTTGAGAAAGAACGCAGGGAAAACTTACCTACAGACTTTACAGGCACTACATTAGCCGGTCCCGGAAGCTCTGCTACGGTATAATGCATACGCACATCATCCGGCACATGCTCTCTTAAAAATTCAATACCGTTAAATGCTACTAAAAGAGCATCAAAAGCGCTGCGTCCCTGTTCCGGAGCCAGTGCTGCGTGGGCACGTTTTCCATGGAAAGTAACCTTAAAGGACTGGTCTGCCAGACACTTTACATCTGTACAGGTAGTCGGGCTTCCATGCATCATAAACGCTGCATCCAGCTCGTGGAAACAGCCGTTCTTGATCATATCACACTTAGAACCAAGGGTTTCCTCTGCCGGTGTGCCATAAACTACCAGTGTAAATGGCTCTTCTCCTGCACATTCCTTTAAAGCAACTGCTGCGCCTAAACAGGACGGTCCCTGCATATGATGGCCGCAGCCATGACCTAATCCTTCTAAGGCGTCATATTCGCAAAGGATACCGATCACTGGGCCGCCTTCCCCATGTTTCCACTCTGCGCGGAAAGAGGTTTCAAATCCACCAACGCTCTTTTCTACAGAAAAACCATTTTCTGCAAGATATTTTGTTAAAAGATCGCAGGCCTGGTATTCTTTTCCTCTGTATTCCGGATGATCAAAGATAAAATCAGCCATTTCCCACAGTTTTTCTTTCTGTGCTTCAATTTTTTCAAATAATTCATTCTTTGTTGTCATGTCATTTTCCTCCTGCTGTATAAGCAATCCTGGAACCTTTTGTGCCTGATCTTACGAAAAGATTCCAAAAATATACATAAAAAATCCCCGGCCGGCTCACATCTAAAAGCTGCAAGACTGGCCGGAGAAATAAACATCGTCTTCTGTTTACATCGGTCCAAAATGGATTCCCTGAGCGATTGCTGTCATTACACAAGCTGTAACTGCCCAGATCAGGAACAGTTTCCACATAAACTTCATCCAGCGGTCATATGGAATATTAACAGCACTGATAATACCCATAAGAGCAGTAGAATGAGGAAGGATATAGTTACAGAAACCATCACCAAAGTTATATGCCAGAACACTGGTCTGACGGGTAACACCTAACAGATCAGATAATGGGATCATAATAGGCATGATTGCTGCTGCCTGACCACTGCCAGATACGATCACACAGTTGATCAGGGTATTGGCAATGTACATTGCAGGAGCCATTAAGAATCCTGGTGTGTGCTGCAGGCAGGAAGCCAGTGCATATACAACAGTATCTACGATTTTTCCGGCACTCATGATACTTGCGATAGCACTTGCAAGACCAATAATCATAGCTGCATTCAGCATCTTCTTGCAGCCGTCTGCAAATACTTTAGACATTTCAGATGGTGTTTCTCCTGCAATAAATCCAACTACGATACCAAGTCCAATAAAGGTCGCTGCCAGTTCCGGCATATCCCAACCAAACTTAACAGAACCAACTACCATACCAGCTAATGCTGCGATCAGTGCAATGATGATCAGGGTCTTTCGCAGATCCATGGTTCCGAAAGAATCAATATCCAGAGACTTCTGCTCATTCTGGCTGTCAAACTCATACATTGGGCTTAACTGCGGATTCTTACGGATCTTTAATGCATACCTTACCAGATAGATATTGGTAATAATAAGGAATACAACGAAGCAGACTGCACGGTACTGGATACCAGAGAACAGTGGCAGTTCTGCGATCTTCTGAGCAACAACAGTAGTACTTGGGTTTACAGTACCAGTTGCGAAACCAACGGCACCGCCTAACAAGATGATTGCAGCACCTGTAATGGAATCAAGTCCCATTGCCAGTGTGATCATTACAACCACTGGTGCAAATGCAATAAACTGGTTTACACCCTGAGTGGTACAGATCAGTGCAAAAATAGTTGTCATGATCGGGATAAAGATATACAGACGATTCTGGAATACCTTTGCTACACGTGCTACAGCTGAATGAAGAGCACCGGATTTGCTGATCAGATCAAATGCACCACCTGAGAACAGGATAACTAACATCAGATCTACTCTCTTGCACATAGAATTAACAATGTAAAGAGGGATCAAAAATGGGTTTACAGGACAGCGGTCAATAAAAGCGAACTGATTGGGGTCTACCACCTTTACTCCGTCAGCATTTTCCACACGCACATACTGTCCGGCTGGAATGATCCAGGTCAGTAAGGTTGCGAAAAGGATGATAATCATCATGATAACGAAGGTGTGGGGCATTTTAAAAGGTTTTTTTGTTTTTTCTGCCATTTCATAAAACTCCTTCCGTACTTTTCCACTATTTTATCACAGCAAAGCGCAAAAGGATATTTTGTTTTATTTATTCTTTATATAAATTTAATAAATTGATTCTTGAAAAGATTTCTCACATTCTTTTCCATACTGGATCAGCATATCGATCATCCGCTGCATATAACCAGTCACCGGCATTTCTTTCCTGTATGCCAGCGCAAAATCTGTTGTGCTGTCTATATTGCGCATAAAATAGTATCGTATATTTTCCTGCTTCTTCATATACATAACATAACTTTCTCTGTTAAATCCAATTCCCAGTCCTTCTCCTACCATCTGCATGGCAGTTTCAATACTGCGGATCTCTCTTATTTTTCCTGGTCTGATCCCATTTGCATTTAAAAAATGATCTGCATCCCTTCGGATACTCTGATTTTTTTTCGCCATGATAAGATTTTCCCCATTCAGCCAGAACAGATCCAGGCTTGGAAGGACCTTTCCCTCTTCCTGAACTGCTTTTTCATTAATGGGATGGTCTTTTGGGACTGCGATCAGCAGCCGTTCTTTGAACAACACAAAGTTTTTCATATACGGGGGCAGATCCACCCGGTTGCACAAAAGCAGATCTGATTTGAAATTCTGGATATTTTCTTTTAATTCATTCATCGTACCCTCATGAAGAATTACTTCCACTCCCGGAAATTCCTTTTCATAGGCAGCAATGATAGGTGGCAGAAAGCCGGTAGCCCGGCGCATCTGCACTCCGATCCGGATACGTCCGTTGTAGTTTCCTGTAATATCCTTCAATTTTTCATCCAGCTCATGGCTCAGCTGTAAAATAAGCTTCGCTTTTTCCACATACTGCTCTCCGGCGTAAGTAAGGATAAACTGCTTTCCCACCCGTTCAAACAGCTGGACACCCAATGCTTTTTCCAGATTGTTGATATAAATACTAAGAGCTGGCTGGGAAATAAAAAGTGCTTTAGCCGCTGCAGTAATGGTCCCGTTTTCCGCCAGTGCACAGACGTATTCCTGTTCCTTTAAATTCATTTTATCCCTCCCTGCTGGGGGTGCATAAAAAGCAAGGGAGTGCCGCAAAATAACCTTTTGCGATACCCCCTTGCTGCACGTTTATCATTATCAGTGCCTATTACTCTTCTTTTTCTTCAGGAATTACTTCAATTCCCAGATCCTCTAACTGCTTTGGATCTACCGGTGTTGGTGCCTTGGTCATCAGACAGGAAGCATCTTTTACCTTCGGGAATGCGATTACATCACGAATGCTGTCTGCGCCTACCATCAGCATGATCATACGGTCGAAACCATATGCCAGACCTGCGTGAGGCGGTACTCCGTACTTAAATGCCTTTAACAGGAAACCAAACTGATCGTTTGCTCTTTCTGGTGTAAAGCCAAGTACCTCAAACATCTTGGACTGGATATCTGCCTGATGGATACGCACAGAACCGCCGCCCATTTCTACGCCGTTTAATACGATATCGTAAGCCTTTGCACGTACTCTGCCTGGATCAGAATCAATGTACTGAAGGTCTTCGTCCATAGGCATGGTAAATGGATGATGCATTGCTACAAAACGTCCTTCTTCCTCGGAGTACTCTAATAACGGGAATTCTGTTACCCAAAGGAACTTAAAGTCATCTTTCTTTAACAGATCTAACTGTCTTGCCAGTTCCAGACGCAGGTTGCCAAGTACATCAAAGACTACTTTATCCTTATCTGCCGCAAACAGTAATAAATCTCCTGGCTTACCATCCATAGCTGCAACCAGTGCTGCCATTTCCTCATCCTTCATGAATTTAGCGAAGGAAGACTTGTAAGTGCCATCTTCATTAATAGCAATATAAGCAAGACCCTTTGCGCCAAAGCCCTTTGCGTACTCTACTAAAGCGTCGATCTTCTTTCTTGGCATATGTCCCTGTCCCTCTGCGTTGATACCACGGACAGAACCGCCATTTTCCAGGGCGCTCTTAAATACAACAAATTCACAGTCTTTAACAACTTCAGAAACGTTCTTTAATTCCATTCCAAAACGAAGATCTGGCTTATCAGAACCAAAACGGTCCATAGCCTCTCTCCAGGTCATACGCTGGATCGGCAGCTGCAGATCATAGTTGCAGATCTCCTTAAACAATTTCTTTAACAGACGCTCATTTACGTCTAAAACGTCATCTACGTCTACAAAAGAAAGTTCCATATCGATCTGTGTAAATTCAGGCTGACGGTCTGCACGAAGATCCTCATCACGATAGCAGCGTGCTAACTGGAAATAACGGTCGTAGCCGGAAACCATCAGTAACTGCTTAAACAGCTGAGGAGACTGAGGCAGTGCATAGAAGGAGCCTGGATGTACACGGCTTGGTACCAGGTAGTCTCTTGCGCCTTCTGGTGTACTCTTGATCAGAGTTGGAGTCTCGATCTCAAGGAAGCCTTCCTCTGCTAAGAATGCACGTGTTAAAGTAGCCACACGGCTGCGAAGCATCAGATTTCTCTGGATATCAGGACGGCGAAGATCCAGGAAACGATACTCCAGACGCAGATCTTCTTTTGTCTTGCTCTTTTCTTCAATTGGGAAAGGAGGAGTCTCAGACTCTGCCAGAATTCTTAAAGATTCTGCTCTTACTTCGATAGCGCCTGTTGCCAGGTTTTCATTTACAGCGCCGGAACGTGCTTCTACACGGCCTTCTACTGCAATAACGAATTCACTTCTTAATTTTTCAGCTTTCTCAAAATTCTCAGTTCCACAGTCATTTTCCTCGAAAATGATCTGAAGGATACCAGAACGGTCTCTTAAATCAACGAAAATGATTCCGCCTTTGTTTCTGCTCTTCTGTACCCAGCCCATAACGGTTACTTTCTCGCCGATCTGAGCAGAAGTTACTTCTGTACATCTGTGGGACCGCTTCAGTCCTACCATTGATTCTGCCATGATTTTTCTCCTTCTATCAACTATTGCTTCATAGTCTTTCTATTTCATAAGTATAACTAATGTTTCAGGCTCTCTTTATAAAATTCTTTAAATTCCTGATAACCTTCTTTGCCAAGCTGCTCCTTCTGGAACTTCTTGTTCTTGTTCATCTGAGCTACCAGAACCTGAACACCATTCTTTCTCTCTTCCATTGCTTCACGGATCACAGCAGCTAAAGAAGCTGAATCGATTCCCTTTTCAAAGAGGAATGCTTTCTTCTGTCCAGCACCTGGAACTGTAAATCCATTGTCTAAAAGGATGGTAACAATACGTTCAAAACCAATAGAGAAACCACATGCCGGTGTCTCCATACCGGTAAACTTGCCGATCATCTTGTCATATCTTCCGCCGCCTGCAACAGAGCCGCCGAAGCCTTCCATGGAAACCTCAAAGATGGTTCCTGTATAATAAGACATACCCCGTACTAAGGTCGGATCAAATTCCAGACCAAAGTCAGCCTCTGCTACATCCTTTACAGTCTCCATAATGTGTACCAGTCCTTGGCATACAGCCGGATCCATAACATCCTTTAAGGTCTCACCTAACTTCTTAACACCATCTGCATCTCTGGTAACAGTACGGAGGATCTCCATATAACGGCTTACGCTTTCAGGAGCATTTCCATTTTCCAGAAGCTCTTTCTCTACACCTTCAAAACCGATCTTGTCCATCTTGTCCAGTGTGATCAGAACACTGTCCATAGCCTCTTCTGCAAAACCGCAGTAACGTGCCATGCCAAAGAGGATACCTCTGTCGTTGATCCTTACAGTAAATGCATTGTCCGGGCAGATCTTGCTTAATGCAGTGGTGGTAGCTAAGATCAGTTCGATCTCTGCCAGACTGGTAGGATCGCCTAAAATATCAATATCGCACTGGGTAAACTGACGGAAACGTCCCTTCTGAGGACGATCTGCTCTCCATACGCTTCCCATCTGCAATGCCTTAAAAGGACTTGGGAGATTTGCCGCATTATTTGCATAATAGCGGGACAGAGGCAGTGTCAGGTCATAGCGAAGGCCACTGTCTGTTAAATCATTCTCTTCTTTTGCGGTTTCTAAGTTCAGCTTATCGCCTCTCTTTAAGATCTTAAAGATCAGCTTTTCATTGTCACCGCCCTGCTTGCTGGTCAGATTCTCAATATGCTCTACACAAGGAGTCTCAATCTGTGAAAAACCAAAGCCCTTGTAGGTCTCGCGGATCTGATTCATAACATATTCGCGGATCTGCATCTCTGCAGGAGTGATATCTTTCATGCCGGTTACCGGCTTCTTTGTTAATGCCATATTTTTCTCCTATTTTTTCAGTAACCTGTTTCTGTACAGTCTTTCTTATCCATTATATTTTTGTAAAGCAGAAATGTCAATTTAATCAATCAAATAAATCCTATTTCCTCGCCCTATTTTCGCAATTCTTCTACAATTTTTCCCCCACTCAGGATATAAATGTGATCGCAAAGTTCATATAGTTCTTTTTTGTTCGAAGAAAACAATAGAAATCCCAATCCCATTTCATGTGCCAGATTAATGGCTTCTACCATCCCATCCCGCAATAAAAGATCTGCCCCCTCCAGTACATTATTAAATAAGATCACCTGAGAACGGTTTAAGATCCATCGATAAATAGAAACCATCAGCTTTTCCCTGCTGTCTGCCTCTGCCGCCGTCTTCTGCAGATCTTCTATCCTTATACCCATTCGTTCAGCCGTATCAACTGCAACAGCCCGTTCCAATCCGGAATGGATCCGACCATTGACACACATTCGATCCACACTGCTGATTGTCAGATTTCTTTCCAGCGTCAGTCCAGGAAACAGACCGTGCATGTCTCTTTCCACATAACCGATCCCCTGTTTTACCATCATTCCATGCCCGAATCCTGTTTTTATTTCTTCATTTTCTAACCACAGATTACCCTTTTTTATCTTCTCTTCTCCCCATAATATCTTTAACAGTGATTGACAGATTCCATTTTCTTCTTCCCAGAATCCTATTACTTCCCCCTGTTCTACCTGGAAACTGATATCATAAAGATTCTTATTCTGTATCTTTTTAGCTTCCATCAGAAGTTTTTTATTATTTTCCCGGAAAAACAGAGTCTTTTGTGTATCTGGAATTTTGTAATCTCCTAATATGACTCTTTCAATCTTTCTTCGGTCATAATCTTCTCGTCCAAAAGTTCCTTCTACTCTTCCATCCCGTAATATGCAAAGAGAATCTGCCGCTTCGCATACCCGTTCACAATTGGATTCCAATAACAATACTGAAATTTCTTTTTCTTTTAACAAAAAGATTAGTTCCTTTAGTTTTTTTAACTCTTCTTTTGTATACCGGTTAGCAACATGATTTAAGATCAGGATTTTGCATCCCATAGAATATGCTCTGACGATTTCTGCCATATGGCGTTCAAAACTGCATAATTTGAAAGGATATTCCCGAAGCTGCAGCCTGATATGCAATTCTTCCATACACGCTCGTATCCTGTTTAATTGTTTCTCGGAAGGAAATTTCAAACCTGCATAATCCATCCGTTGAGATAGACATAAATTTTCTTCCAGCCTTAGATGTTCCAGAAAAATCGTTTTTTCTGACACCACATAAATTCCCAATTTTTCTGCCTGCCACATTCCTTTAATCTGAACCGGTGTATTACCCATATAAACACAGCCTTTTTCCATTTTTTTCCTTCCTGACAGTACATCAGCAACAACAGTAATGCCGGAACCAACCAGTCCCAGAATTCCCGTTACTTCTCCTTTGTACAGCATTACGCTGAAATTCTTTAAACTAGATACACGATCACTGTCCACCCATATCCCGACAGCTCTTAATACTTCTGTTTTCATTTAACGGCAGCATGACCTCCACAACAGTTCCTACATTTTTTGTACTCATTACATTTAAACCATAAGTATTTCCAAAATAAAATTTAAGCCTCTGATCTACATTATAAAGTCCGATGCCTGTGTTTTTTCCATTTTTCCGACTTTCTCCATGAGAATTATCCAGTTTTTCTCTCAGATTTTTTAATGTAATTTCATCCATTCCCACGCCATTGTCGCTGATCCGCATTACAAGATGATAATCTGTCATAAACATTTTAAAACGAATGCAGCCTTCTCCTGTACACATTTCTACTCCATGATTGACTGCATTTTCTATGATCGGCTGTATTGTCAATACCGGGAGCCTGTAATCTAAAATTTCCGGATCCTCTATTTCTTCATAATAATGTATTTTTCCGGGGAAACGGTATTTTTGTATCAACAGATAATTATTCACATTTTTCAGTTCTTCTCTGACAGCAGCCGTTTCTCCCGGACTTGAGATACTATAGCGAAACATGGCCGAAAGAGCTTCTGTAAGCACGGCAATATCCTCTGCATCCCGCATCAGTGCCGTAGCACGTATATTTTCCAATGTATTATATAAAAAATGGGGATTGATCTGACTTTGCAGCGCATGCATTTCAGCCTTTGTCCTCATAGTTTCCGCTTTATACTTATTCTGAAAAGCTTCATCTGCATCATCCATCAAACGGTCAAACGGCTTTTCAAATATCTGTATGCTCTTCAGCCATATCCATACAAGTCCCGCCAAATACACACACAATATCACCATTTTTTCAATACCATTTTTTAAGTTTCCATATAGAAACCACGCTCCGCACATTCCTGCTGCTCCCACAGCCAGATTGATAGCTGCTAATAGCTTTGCTTTCTGCTTTATCTTCTGTCTCATTTTGTGTAAAACTTTCTGTACTCTACCGGTTTAATGCCTACATTTTTAATAAACAGTTTACTGAAATACCTGGTATCTACATATCCTACAGCATAGGCGATTTCTGTAATCGTCATATTCGTATCACGAATCATTTGTTTTGCTTTTTCCAGACGTATTTTGATCAGATAATTCGTAATGGTCATTCCTGTTTCTTTTTTAAAGATAGTACTGATATAGGCACTGGTCAATTCTATTTTTTCCGCGATTTTTTCCAGATTGGCCTCTTCTGTATAATGTTCTTCCAAATAATCCTGAATCTGTTTTACAGCTCTTCCCACACCGTTTTTTCTCTGACAGATACATTTTTCCAATAAACTACAGCAAAAATTAACGCATATACCTTCTAATCCTTCCAGAGTAGTACTATTTTCCATTTGTCCGACTGTTTCTTTTAATATCTTTTGAAAATTCTCTTCTGTCTCATATTTTTCACATTCCCGAACACAGATCTCCATAACCTGCTCCATAGATTTTACCAGGTCATAAACAAACATCCTCTGATCTTTCCAGATTTTTATCTCATCTTCCAGGATCTGCTGCAGCTGCGCAACATGAAAAGCGCTTATACTTTTCTCTATCTTCTGGGTCACTTCCTCGGTAAGCATTGGAATTTTTTCCGTTTTTAATATCTGCAGATTACTTACGATCACTTCTCCCATTCTCTTGCGTACTCTCTCCCAGATCATATAATAAGCTGCAGCAAAGCTGTCACCTATTTTTTCAAGAGTCGTTTCTGTAGTCCCAATGGAAATTGTAAGGCTAAATGGCCACATGGAAGATGCTTCTTCTTTTAACCTAAGTCTTAAAACATTTGCCAATGTTTTTAAAACATCTTCATTTTCTGTATTAAGCAGGATATATAAATTAGTTCCTGTACAAAAACTTTCTGTCTCCCTGCACACTCTGCATATCTCACGGATATAGTTTTCCGACAGATCTTCCAATCTTCTTTGGCGTTCAGGATTTTCTATCCCCGTCTGATCCGTATCTATCTTCATTAAAAATACAGTGTAGCAGCCAGCTTCCGGTAAAAATCCATTTCTGTAATGATCAATTTCCTTTGGTACATCTCCATGTTCTGCATAAGAAATGTAGCGCATCATAAATTCCCGACGCAATATCTTCTGATTTTTTGCCAGCTTTTCTTCTACATTTTCCAACTGTTTCCGCATAGTCTCTGAACGTTCCTGCGCTTTCCAGGCTTTTTCCAATACACGGTTTAACTCTTCTTTATTGATAGGTTTTAAAAGATAATCCAGCGCACCCAGCTGAACAGCACTGCGGGCATATTCAAAATCTCTATATCCGCTAACTAAGATGAATTCTACCTGAATCCCATTTTCTCTTGTCTTTCGCATCAGCTCAACGCCATTTAAGCCAGGCATTCTGATATCTGTTATCACAATGTCTGGCTTTTTCTCCTGGATCATTTCATAAGCTGTGTTTCCGTCTGCAGCCTCATCCAATATCTGGACAGGAGCAGACGGATCGATCAGTTTTTTTATCAGCTGCCTGATGCTTATCTCATCATCTGCAATTAATACTTTTAATTTCATTTTTCGTTTATCACTTCTTTAATTTGCCTTCTTTGCTGCAAATCCGTCTAACGCTACTGCAAACAGAATAAACAGACCAATAACCACCTGATGCCAGAAGGTGTTGACATTTAACAGGCTCAGACCATTTTTAATAGTTGCCATCAGGATTGCTCCCAAAGCAGTTCCAAACATATTTCCTTTTCCACCGGACATACTGGTTCCGCCGATAACAGTTGCTGCAATCGCATCCATTTCATAGGCATTTCCTGCTGTAGGGATCGCTGCCTCGCTTCGTGAAGCTAAGATAATGCCTGCAATGGCACAAAATACACCGCTAAGTACAAAAACTAAAATTTTAATCTTGTCGACATTGATGCCTACCAGTTTTGCTGCTTCTTCATTGCTTCCGATTGACACTGTGTAACGTCCAAATTTCGTCTTGTAAAACAGATAAGCACTGACAGCAAAAATAATAACCGTAAGAATGATCGGCACCGGGATCATTCCAATATATCCCTGACCCCATACTTTGATTTCTGGATATTTTAAGCCGTACAGAGGAATTCCTTCTGTATACACATAGATCAATCCTCTTAATATACTCATAGTTCCAAGTGTCGCAATAAAATATGCCATTCTCAGCTTTGTTACCAAAATACCATTCACAAATCCAATAAGGGCGCCTACCAGAATAACCACCAGGATCGCAAGATAAATATTTTGTCCATTTAAGATCATAGCTGCCAGGATCATTCCGGCAATACCTACTGTAGAACCAACAGACAAATCAATGCCACCCATAGAGATTACAAACGTCATTGCAAAACCTACAATAGCAGTATACACTGCCTGGCGGATACCTACCATGATATTTGAAAATTTCAGGAAATTTGGGCATGCAATGCTCAGCGCTGCAAATACAGCAATATATACAAATATAATACCTATCCCATCTATGTTCTTGATCTTCTTCAAAATATCTTTGTTATCCATTCTTTTTCTCCCCTTCTATACCATTGTATACAACCTCTTTGATCCATCTATACCGCATAATGCTTGATTTCTTCTGTTGTGGCCGTTTTTGCATTTAAAATTGCCGCAATACGACCATTCTTCATAACAATGACGCGATCACATATACCTAATACTTCTTCCTCTTCAGAAGATACTACCACAACACCTTTTTGGTTCTTTACGCAATCACCAATAGCCTCATATACCTCTGTTTTTGCGCCTACATCAATACCACGGGTAGGCTCTTCCAGAAGAAACACATCTGCCTCTGTCATGATCCATCTGGATAACATGACTTTCTGCTGATTTCCGCCACTTAAGGCTGAAACATTTTGTTTTGGACCATTCGTCTTTGTATGCAGCTGTTGTATATAAAGTTCTGTCCGCTTCATTTCCTCTTTTTTGGATAGTGTATTCATTTTGCAAATCCGTTTCAAAGAAGCAATGGTAGTATTCCAGGCAATATCCTGCTTTAAAAATAATCCTTCTACTTTCCGTTCTGCAGGTACAAACGCAATTCCCCGTTCCATAGCAGAATGGATGCGGTTGGGATATGTTTTATGGTTGATTTCAATGGTACCGGAACTATAATGGTTTTTTCCAAAAATAGCGCGTATAACCTCATTTTTCCCACAGCCTTCCAGTCCGGCAATTCCCAGGATTTCTCCCCGATGCAGTTCAAAGGACACATCAGAAAATGCTTTTCCATCGGAAAGCCCATCAACCTTCATGATCACATCTCCGATTGGAACATCTTTTTAGGATATTTATTTTTTAATTCTTTTCCTACCATATCAGAAATAATACGATCAATAGAAAACTCTCCTACCGGTCCTTCATCTACTTTCCGGCCATCTCTTAAAACTGTGAGGAAATCACAGATTTCCATCAGTTCATCCAGATGGTGTGAAATAAAGATAATAGAATGTCCCTTTTCCTTCAATCCACGTATAACAGAAAAAAGCTTATCCCGTTCTTCTGCCTGAAGAGCTGCTGTAGGCTCATCCATGATAACGATCTGGCCATTTGCATATACCGTTCTGGCGATTTCCACCATCTGTTTCTGAGCCAGAGGTACATATTTCAAAGGAATATCCAGATCCATCTGGACTTTTAACTCTTCTTCCAGTACTTTTCTGGCTTTTTCCTTCATTTCCGCATATTTTAGTTTTGAAAACAAACTGTTTCCAGGAGCCAGTTCCCTGTTTAAAAAGATATTCTGGACCGCATTTAAATCCGGAATAATACTCAGTTCCTGATATATTGTACTAATACCCAAATCTTTTGCTGCCTGTGCAGTAGGAATGGATACATTTTTTCCATTTAAAATAATCTCACCTGAGTCTGCATGATAAATGCCGCAAAGGATCTTAATCAATGTTGATTTTCCTGCTCCATTTTCCCCGATCAGCCCCATAACTTCGCCTTTTCCAAGCTGAAGATCTACATTCTCTAAAACCTGCACGGGGCCGAAAGATTTACATATGTTCTGCATACTCAGAACGATCTCTCTCTCCATATTTTCACCCATCCTCTAAGAATAATACTCCGGCACAAATCTTAAAGTCCGATACTGATCGATATCATGTCCAAATAAAACTTTTGCATTATATTTCTTTTCCAGCCGGTGAATCCTTTCCACCGTTTTCTTATAACCAATGGTATCATAGGCCAAACCCGGGAATTGAATAGGCGGCCCATAATTTCTTCCTGTATTTACACAATCTGACGCTAAAATATAATTTCCGCTATCTTTTAATGTCGCCAACAGCCCCATCATGCCAAATGTATGACCCGGTCCAAAGTTCAAGATCTTTATTCCTTCTGCCAAATCTTCCTCATCTTCTTCATCTGAAACCAGATTCCATTTTACGCCCTGACGCAGCCATTGTGTAATATCATTGCGGATGTAGCCGCCCATATCTCCTCCCAAGGCATAGGACCTCAGAGTCTGGGTCAATTCTCTGTCACTTACATATACCTGGGCATTCGGGAAAAATTCCAGACATCCGGCATGATCTTCATGTAAATGGGAAAGTACTACATAACGTACATCCGAACACTGATATCCCAGCATTTTCAGTGCAGACAGCACCCCTTCATTTTCCCCAATGGTAACAGGCGTCCTCAGCTTGTTTTCTTCATTCCAACGGCTTGTCATTGCTTCTGGATGGCAGCCTGTATCAAATAAGATCAGTCCCTCTTCATTTTCGATCAGCATGCAGGTAACCGGAGAATACGCCCAGATGCTGGTCACTTCATGCTGTTTTGCATTTCCCATTACAGGCATACATACCATGTTACTTAAATCACACATGATCATTCCGCCGCTTATTACATACATTTTTCGATTTGCCATTTTCCCGTATCCTCTCTCTGTTTATGAGAATTTCCGGGGACTGCCGACTGACAGCCCCCGTATTTTCTCAATGTAAAGCTTAAATATTATTCAAAAATCACTCTGTCTAATTCATCTAAATTAGTCTTATCATAAACCTTAGATGGACGATTGATAACCTTTTCTACATCTTTTCCATTGATACAGAAATCGGTAACAGCATTTACAATATCAAAACCAGTTCCATACTCACCAACATCAATAGTAGCTGCCATTTCATCTGCTTCAATCGCTGCTACACCATCTTTTGTACAGCCATAACCAACAACAGAGATCTGGTCTAACAGGTTTCTTTCTTTTACAACTGTCAGGCCACCCAGAGCCATTTCATCATAAGGCGCATATAAAATAGTTACATCTGGATTTGCGGTTAAAATACTTTCGGTTACGCTCTGGCCTTTTTCACGAGTCCAGTCTGCAGTCTGAGAAGCTACGATCTCCAGGTTAGAATTATCTGCAATGGCACTCTTAAATCCATCCATACGTTTTGTATTTACAATACCTGCATAACCTTCCAGAACTGCAATCTTCTGAGGCTGATCACCCAGATTGTCATTGATCCACTTTCCAATGTCATAACCAGCCTTTTCCTGGTCATATCCGATACTGGATACGTAATAAATATTCTGGTCATTGATTTCAGTCATATTAAATAAAAATACTGGAATATCAGCTTCTGCTGCCTCTCTTAAATATGGAAGCATGGATTCATCAGACTCTGTTGCCAGTGCAATAGCATCTACACCCTGCTGAATCATCGTCTCCATAATATTTCCCTGTTCTGTAATTGTACTTGCATTGCTGGAAGGAGCCTGCACGATCAGTTCGATCTGGTCACCATTCTCTGCGATCTGCTTCTTAGCGCCGTTAATGGTCATGGTGTAAGAAGTATTCATAGCAACCGGAATCAATCCCAGTTTTACCTTGTGATCTGTGATCTGTCTTGGCTTTACAGTGTACTCACCGGAAGCTTCCCCTTTTGCCTCCTCTGAAGTACTTTCTGTCTCAGCTTTGCTTTCAGCCGGTGCTGCACTTTCTGCCTGTGCTGGTGCTGCAGTAGTTTCCTCTGTCTTCTGGTTAGAAGTTGAACAACCAGCCAGCATTGCAGCTGCTAATGCTCCCACTGTCAAAAAGTATGCAATTCGTTTCATAAGTAATCCTCCTCTTCGTTGTTTTATACAGTTTTTTACTACTTTTGTGATTTAAATTATACAATATTAATATATCCATCACAATGAGTCTGAATTTTGAAATAGTGGGGCTAGGTTTTGATTTTCCATTTATGTACATAAAAAAAGAACAAACCTGTCTATTGCTCAACAGATTTGTTCTTTAAAACATTTTTTCGCAAAAGAGAAATCCTCTCTTACTTAATTCAAAATCTTCTCTTTCCGCCCGATCATCTCATCCACGCGGTTTATATACTGCTCTACTTCCTTTACATTTTCACAACGCTCTCTGCGGTTTTCTGATGGGAATACCACTTTTGTAGTCGTTCCGGCACCACAGGCAACGATCGTAGCGAGCTCCTCCATAATTAAAATATTGTAAAGGCATGCCTTTCCAGGAAGGGAATATCCTACATTTTCAAAGTTGCCTGCCATATTTTTCTGGCGGTAGAGATAGTATGGCTCCATGCCCATCCTGCGGGCACAGGCTTCACTTAAAGCGATCATCTCCGGTGTATTGCTGATCTTTAAGTCACCGTATTCTTCCTTGAACATATTCAGTCTGGCCGCGCGTTTGATGGCCAGGGAATGGACGGTTAAAGAATCCGGTCTTAAAGCTTCGATTTCCTCTAATGTATGCTTCACATCATCCAGATTTTCTTCCGGAAGTCCCATGATCAGATCCATATTGATGTTATCAAATCCCAGTTCCCGCGCCATATGAAACTTTTCTTTTACATTTTCTACGGTATGGCGGCGTCCGATCAGATCTAAGGTCTTCTGATTCATAGTCTGCGGGTTAATGGAAATACGGCTGATGCCATGGGAAGCCAGAACTTTTAATTTTTCTTCTGTAATACTGTCCGGGCGTCCTGCTTCTACTGTAAATTCCAACACATTTTTTGTATCAAACAGCTGCTCCAGCTTGCACAAAATAGCGTCAATATCCTCTGCCGGAAGGGAGGTTGGTGTACCGCCTCCAAAATAAATAGTATCAAGAGGCCTTCCCTTCATCTTCTCTGCAGTGTATTCCAGCTCTTTAAACAAAGCTTCCAGATACAGCCCGGTACGGCCTTTCCACTTGCTGATGGGATAAGATGTAAAGGAGCAATACAGACAGGTAGTAGGACAGAATGGGATGCCTACATACAGACTGTAGCCTCTGTTATAATCAACCGGCTCCATCAGACGTTTCTCTCTTGCAGCGATCTCAATGCTTAAATCGATTTTCTCGTCGCTGGTCATATAAGTTTCCTTCATAAAAGAACGGATCTCTTCTTCCTTCCATCCTGCTTCCAGACGGCTTAACGCGATCTTTGTAGGACGGATACCGGTAAGAGAACCCCACGGGAGTTCGTGTCCGGTACGTTTCACCAGCATTTGATAAAACAATTTCTTTATTACATTTTTGGTGGCAGAATGGTCTGAAAGGTCTGCTTTTCCCCAGGAAAAGCAGGAAAGATTCCAGTCCTTCAGTCCTTCCGGGGCGGACATTTTCAACGCAGATTTATCTGCTTCTTTCTCTCCGGCTTCTTTCATTTCCTTTTCTTCTGGTTTTTCCCAGATCCCAATAGATGCTTCCCCATTCTCCAATTGGGTCTGTACATAAAAATCTACATCTTCTTTTACTTCATGGGCATATGTCTCACCCGGATAAAAAGACATCAGAAGTTCTCTGATGTCCTGTTCATACGCATTATCCTGTATTAATAATCCGATCATTTTCTTCCTGCTTTCTGTCCGTGATCATAACAGACTGGCGTAGTCTAACGCTTTTATCTGTAATATGGAATAGGATTGTGTTCTTTTTCATAACCAATGGTCGTAGGATCTCCATGTCCCGGATAGACCATAGTATCGTCTGGAAGCACAAATAATTTATTTAAAAGGGAATCTGCAATATCACTGCTGCTGCCTGTAGCCAGGTCTGTACGGCCATAAGACTCATAAAACAGCGTATCTCCGGAAAGAAGTACTTCTTCCTCCGGAATATAGTAGCTGACAGATCCTGCTGTGTGTCCGGGTGTTGCGATCACTTTCCATTTATATCCCAGAAGATCCAGCTCATCTCCGTCATGAACCAGAACATCTGCATGGAAGCTGGTCTGTTTGCCCGGCAGATGGCAGGAAAGGTTTAAGGAAGTGTCTGCCAGCATGGCATCTTCTGTCTCAGAGGCATACACAGGAATGTGAAATGCTCTCTTTACTTCCGGCAATCCGATAATATGGTCAAAATGGCCATGTGTCAGAAGGATCGCCACTGGCGTTACCCCCAGTTCATTGCATTTGTTTAAAATATAAGCCCCGTTATCTGCCGGATCTACTACTACACCTTCTTTGGTGTCATCATTGTAAACCAGATAGCAGTTTGTGCTCACCATTCCAAGCACCATGGTCTTTATCCTGAAATTACTCATGTTACTCCTTTTTATCTTCATGTACTTCCGGAATCTTCCGAAAATACATCAGCCGGTCGTTCTCTGAATATCTAAAACCCCATCAATCTGACGGATCTTATCTGTAATGCGGTTCAGCTCTTCTGTTCCATGGATATCAAAGGTCATAATGATCGTGGCACGGCCCTGTTTACTGGTGCGCACGTTCATGGAAGTGATATCGATCTGCTTTTCTGTAAATACCTTGGAAATATCTGCAAAAAGACCGATCCGGTTGTTTGCAAAAATCTGGATTTCTGTGGAATACTGCTCTGTGCTGGAAGGATTTTCCTCTACCTGCCACTCTGCATCGATCAGTCTTCCTCTTTCATCTTCCGGCAGGTTGATCACATTGATACAATCCGTACGATGAATGGAAACACCTCTTCCTCTGGTAACAAAACCAACGATCTCATCACCAGGTACCGGATTACAGCATCTGGAGAAACGCACTGCCAGATCATGAAGTCCTTTGACCACGATCCCGCTCTTATTTTTACGGACTGTAGCTTCGCCGCTTCTTCCGTCAGTATCAGCAATACCGTCTAAAACCTCTGTATCAGTGATCTCCCGTTTTAGCTTCTTCTCCCGTTCCTCTAACATCTTATTGATGACCTGGCCCTCTTTTAAGCCGCCATGTCCAATAGATGCCAGCACAGAATCCCAGTCTTTAAAGGCATAACGTTTCATTACCTTTTCCATAAATTCCGGTTTGGAAAGATCCGCAAGATTAATGCCTTTTGCCTTACAATAACGGTCAATGGCATCACGGCCCCGGATGATATTGTCCTCTTTCATCTGGGTCTTGAACCACTGATTGATCTTATTTTTTGCCTGTGTACTGCGTACCAGCTTCAGCCAGTCACGGCTTGGTCCCTTTGAATTCTGGGAAGTGATAACTTCAATACGGTCACCATTCTGGATCTGATATTCAATGGGTACAAGCTTTCCATTGACTCTGGCGCCAACCATTTTATTTCCTACTGCACTATGGATGGAATAAGCAAAGTCAATAGGCGTAGAGCCGCTTGGAAGAGTCTTTACATCACCAGATGGGGTGAAACAGTAAACACTGTCTGAGAACAGGTCTAAGTCACCCTTTACCATGCTTAAAAACTCTTTGGAATCATCTGTATCACGCTGCCACTCCAGGATCTGGCGCAGCCAGCTTAATTTTTCCTCTTCTTTTCCCGCTGCGATCTGTCCGCTTCCGCTCTCTTTGTATTTCCAGTGAGCTGCGATACCATACTCAGCAGTGCGGTGCATTTCGTAAGTACGGATCTGGATCTCAAATGGCTGTCCGGTGCTGCCGATCAGTGTTGTATGCAGAGACTGGTACATGTTCTGCTTCGGCATGGCGATATAGTCTTTAAAACGACCAGGAATAGGCTTGTACATCTCATGGATCACACCAAGTGCTGCATAACAGTCTTTTACGGTATCTACCATGATACGCACTGCAAACAGATCGTAAATCTGATCCAGAGTTTTATTCTGCTTTAACATCTTCTTATAAATACTGAAGAAATGCTTTACTCTGCCGCCTACGGACGCTTCAATACCTGCTTCATCCAAATGCGCCTTTACCTCATCTACAATAGACTGAACAAAGGCTTCTCTGGCATCCTTGCGCAGATCCACTTTTTCTACCAGATCATAATACACTTCCGGCTTTAAAAACTTAAGTGATAAATCATCTAATTCGATCTTGATCTTGGAAATACCCAGACGGTCTGCAATAGGAGCATAGATTTCCATGGTCTCCCTTGCTTTTTCCTTCTGTTTTTCCGGTTTCCAATACTGTCCGGTACGCATGTTGTGAAGACGGTCCGCCAGTTTAACAATAATAACGCGGATATCTTTTGCCATAGCAAGAAACATCTTACGCAGGTTCTCCGCCTGGATCTCCACTTTATCTTTATCCCAGTTTAACTGGGTCAGCTTGGTAACACCGTCTACCAGGAAAGAAACCTCCGGTCCAAACTCTTTGGTCAGTTCATCCAGTGTCATAACCGTATCTTCTACTACATCATGGAGAAGACCGGCTGCAATGGTCTCCTTGTCCATCTCCAGATCAGCCAGAATAATAGCCACACATAAAGGATGGATGATATAAGGCTCTCCGGACTTTCTCTTCTGATCCTTATGAGCTTGTGCTGCGATCTTATACGCCTTTTCGATCATGGAAATATCATCGGAAGGATGATATTTATGGATCGTCTTTACCAGATCCTGATACAATACTTCCGGGCTGGTAAAGTCCGCCGGAGCTTCAAGCTCTATATCCAGTTTTTCTTTTGTTCCCTCTTTTCCCATATATGTGGCCACCTTTTTACGAATAATTAGTTATCATTATAATTTTTTTTAAATAAAAAAGCAAGGTGCAGCGCACCAATTACTTTCCTTCATAAATAATGGCAGAATCTACATCATACCCTTTTAAAAGCTCTCTTCCCTTAAGACCTGCTAATTCCATTACAAAGCAGATCTTTACTACTTTGCCGCCAAGGCCTTCGATCAGCTTAATGATCGCTTCTGTAGTACCGCCGGTAGCGATCAGGTCATCGATAATAACCACCTTCTGTCCCGGAATAATAGAATCCTTGTGCATCTCGATCTCTGCGGTGCCGTATTCCAGGGCATATTTTACTGAAACAGTCTCACATGGCAATTTGCCCTTTTTACGGACCGGTACAAAACCCTTGTGCTCTGCATAGGCAACCGGCACACCAAAAATAAATCCTCTGGATTCAGGGCCTACTACTACATCATAATCTACATCCTTTAACATGTTGCGGATGCTGTCCACTGCCAGGTGCAAACCGTCTGCATCCTGAAGGATGGTAGTTACATCCCTGAAAATAATGCCAGGTTCTGGGAAATCAGGTATGCTTCTTACATATTCTTCCAGCTTTTTCATATTTATATCCTCGCTTCTTTAAATTATTTACTATGAAAGTGTTGCCAAGCGGCTATGGGGACTGCATGCTTGCACGCAAGGAACCATAGACATTTGGCAACCAAGCCGGTATGAGTAAGCAGGGCGACAGCCCGGATTACGAATACTGGCGGCAGTTGTGGGAGTGCCAACGGCACGTAACAACTGACTTTCATCTATGGTGCGCAATCACTATTATTATACTTGCTCTGACGGACACTGTAAACCCCAGGCACCTTCCCAAACCGCCATTTTTCCTGTATTTTCTGCCAGTCTGACCGCTGTATAGGCTCCTCTTTTCCCTTAAATCTTTATTCCCATCTCCCTAAAAATATGGTAATATGTCCTTGTTATTTTCAAAACACATTGAGATATTGTGAGGTTTTACATATGACTGGCTTAGGTACACTTGTAAATATGGCTGCCATACTTATAGGAAGCGGCCTGGGACTTTTATTAAAAAATGGTATTCCAAAGCGGCTGCAGACTACTATTTCCAGCGCAGTTGGCCTTTGTTTGATCTTTGTAGGCATTACAGGGGCTATCAAGGGTCTGATGAATGTATCGGGAACTACCTTTGAGACCAAGGACACATTAGTCGTAGTCATCTGCATGGCCGTAGGCGCAGCTATCGGAGAGTGGCTGGATCTGGAACAGAAAATGGAAAACCTGGGAGACTGGGTCAAATCCAAGCTTCCAAAAGGCACCGCCACTTCTAACTTTACAGAAGCATTTGTCAGTACCTCCCTTGTTTTCTGCATCGGCGCCATGGCGATCGTTGGTTCTATTGAAGACAGTTTAAACCATGATTACACTATACTCTTTACAAAAGCCGTTATGGACGGTGTGCTTTCCATTGTTTTTGCAGCATCCTTAGGAATCGGCGCTGCATTTTCCATGTTTCCTGTAGGCATCTACCAGGGAAGCATCACTCTACTTGCAGGTCTGGTAAAGCCATATCTTACAGACCTGATGATCGGACGCCTTTCCTGTATCGGTTCTATCCTTATTTTTGCCCTTGGTTTAAATCTGACCATCAGAACAAAGATCAAGATCGCAAATCTGCTTCCTGCTGTATTCCTGCCGGTTATCGTATGCCTGCTTGGATTTTAATCAGAGCAGATGGTCACCCCGCTTTTATTGTGTAAAACAAGGATTCCCACATACAGAAGTGATAAACTAAAACAGTTTATATGGACGATACAGTAAACAGCCATATAAGAAAATAAGTCCCTAAAAATCATATACCTCACCACCTTTATACAAATAGAAGTTTATTACTTTGTACTTATCAACTCCGAAAGTGTGCAAATAGAGAGTTTTTCAGGCTATTTTCCGTGAAGCTTTCAAGAGTAAATTTCACTGCCCCCTTATGCGGTGGAATTTATTTTTGAAAGTTTCAGTAGGGTGCTTTCTTATGTTTGTGTGCTTGAGCTATGACTAAAATTAAGTTAAAATTAGTCATAGAAAGTCATTGATTAGTCATAGAATTTAGTCATAGAAGATTTAGAAAAAGAAATACATAAATTTAATGATTTTGCAGAATCTGTTCACATACTAACTGCTAAGATTACGACACATACAGTTATGAAAGGACATTATCATGTTAAAAGAGGAAAGACAGACCTGGATCTTAAATAAACTTCATACCTCCGGAAAAGTAGTGGTTAGCCATCTGGCCGGAGAATTAAAGGTTTCTGAAGATACCATTCGCCGCGACCTTTTGGATCTGGACCAGAAAGGACAGTTAAAGAGAGTTTTTGGCGGTGCGATCCCTTTAGAGAAACCAGTCATCAATTTTTTTGACCGTGAAACGGCTGATATAGCCTTAAAACAGCAGCTTGCCATGCGGGCCCTGGAATTTTTAGAGCCTGACCAGTTAGTTGCCATTGACGGCAGCAGCACCAATCTCCAGTTTGCCAAAAACATTCCTGATAACCTGAAATTGACCGTCCTTACCAACAGTTACAGCATCGCCCATGTATGTTCCCTAAAAGAACAGATACGGGTCATTATCTTAGGGGGCGACCTGTTAAAAGATTCCATGACCACAGTAGGGGAAGTAGCTGCCGCACAGGCTGCCGGATACCACCCGGATCTGTGTTTCATGGGTGTCTATGCCATCCATCCGGAATACGGCATGACCATCCCTTATCCGGAAGAAGTCAGCATCAAACGCCAGCTGATCCGCTCTTCCAGCCGCGTAATCTCACTGGTAAATCCTATAAAGCTGAACACGGTATCACGGTATCAGGTTTGTGGGATCGAAGATTTTACCACCCTGATCACAGACGGAAATGTGCCTCAGGAAATGGCCTCCCGCTATAAAAACCGGGGACTTGATTTTCTATAGAATTTAAGCCGCCCTTCCGGGCGGCTTTTTATGTATTATGTGGTCTCAGAATCTTTCTTATCTGATCTCCCTATGATTTTTATTCTCCGAAAACAGCCTTGTAATCAGCCTGGAATTTAGCGATTCCCTGATCAGTTAAAGGATGCTTGGTCATCTGCTCTAATACTTTGTATGGAACAGTTGCAATATCTGCACCAGCCTTTGCGCAGTCGATCACATGGATCGGATTGCGTACGCTTGCTGCGATGATCTCAGTTTCGATATTATGCATCTGGAAAATCTCGGTAATATCATAGATCAGATCAATACCCGGCATGGAAATATCATCCAGACGGCCTAAGAATGGAGATACATAAGTAGCGCCTGCTCTTGCAGCTAACAGAGCCTGAGCTGCGGAGAAGATCAGCGTTACATTAGTCTTAACGCCTTCTGCGTGAAGAACCTTTACTGCCTTTAAGCCTTCAACAGTCATAGGGATCTTAACAACCATGTTTGGATGGATCTTAGCGATCTCACGGCCTTCTGCAATCATTCCTTCTGCAGTTACAGTGGTTGCCTTAACTTCACCACTGATAGGTCCGTCAATAATGGATGCGATCTCTTTGATCACTTCGTTAAAGTCACGGCCTTCTTTTGCAATCAGAGATGGATTTGTGGTAACACCACAGATAATTCCCATATCATTTGCCTTGCGGATATCATCTACATTTGCTGTGTCGATAAAAAACTTCATGAAATAATCCTCCTCTTAAATTTCCCCTGGAAGCAGCTTCTCATTCTGTTTCCCACTGAATTTTTATACTTGTATTATAGCGCATGGCCCGCACATGTCAAGCAAATATCCGCATTGATTTGCCATATTCCCCCGCTATGCATGCATAATAACGCATTTAAAATTTATATATCACGCAAAAACGTGCAAATTAAAGAGCCCGACATGCGGACTCTTTCGTATTTATATCTTCGATTTTTCATATTTGCCGTTACAGTTCAGCCATGCGCTGGTTTGAATGAGAAAGTGTGTTGCAAGCTTGCTTGCATAAGCACTTTTTCATTCAAATCAGCATATGGTGAACCCACCATGCTTCTTGTTTTCATGAATATGGAAACAAGAAGATGTCATGGCTGAACTGTAACTATTTGCCTGTTCTTTCCAGACAGCTGCATTTACATTTATACTTTTTACACTTATACTTATAAGTTCTTTTACATAATACGCACATTTTTCAGTGCACCGGTCTTGCAGAACTGGGTCCATTCGCATACATTTACTGCATGATCCCCAATACGCTCTAAATACTTGGCGATCATCAGAAGGTCGATCCCCTGATCTGCATGAGAAGGAGAAGACTTTAATAATTCCACCACATCAGTTTTTACCTGATTGAACAGTGCATCTACCTCATCATCTCTGCGGATGATCTCCTCTGCCTCTTCCACATCCTGCTTAATAAAGGTCTCTACTGCATCATGGACCATTTTCTGGGCTGACGCCGCCATAGCTGGAAG
Organism: uncultured Clostridium sp.; assembly: GCA_900543885.1. Classification (GTDB taxonomy): domain Bacteria; phylum Bacillota; class Clostridia; order Lachnospirales; family Lachnospiraceae; genus Enterocloster. The sequence continues at coordinate 47,092 of UQTA01000003.1, read as the reverse complement.
ATGCTGTACAATGTGATATGCATGATCACTTTTAATCCGCAGGATCAACTCTGCAATATCTGATGCATGATCTCCAATACGTTCCAAATCTGTTACAACCTTAAGGGCAGTAGAAATCTGGCGCAGATCCCTTGCTACCGGCTGCTGGCGCAGGATCAGGGACAGACAGCGGGACTCAATGGCACGTTCCATGTCATTTACATTCCGGTCTCCTTTAATAACGTCCTCTGCCATGGTATAATTTTGATCTTCAAATGCCACAAAAGTCTGTTCAATAGCTTTTTCCACCATCATGGCCATATCCCGCAGGCATTTATTCAGCTCCTCTAATTCATGTTCATAAGTAATGCGCATCCAGGCATTCCCCTTTCCGTTGTTTTTCCAACATTTTTACAACTTTGCATTTTCGCAATCCCACACCGGATCATATACTATCACCCAAAACGTCCTGTGATATAATCTTCCGTCCTCTTATCCTTTGGCATGGTAAACAGTTCATCTGTTGTAGCATACTCTACTACCTCGCCTACCAGGAAAAATGCTGTATAATCTGCAATACGAGTCGCCTGCTGCATATTGTGGGTAACAATGGCAACTGTATATTTACTCTTCAGATCATCCATTAAGTCCTCGATCTTTAAAGTAGAAATGGGATCAAGGGCAGATGTAGGCTCATCCATTAACAGCACTTCCGGTTCTACTGCCAGTGCTCTTGCGATGCACAGACGCTGCTGCTGTCCACCTGAAAGTCCAAGGGCAGACTTCTTTAATCGGTCAGAAACCTCATCCCATAACGCTGCTCCCTTTAAGCTGCGCTCTACGATCTCATCCAGCTGAGCTTTATTCTTAATTCCGTGGATTCTTGGACCATAGGCCACATTGTCATAAATACTCATTGGAAATGGGTTTGGCTGCTGGAATACCATTCCCACCTTTTTGCGAAGAAGGGTTGTATCCACCTGGGGATCATAAATATCTTCTCCGTCAAGTAAGACTGTTCCATCGATCTTTACATTTGGAACCAGGTCGTTCATACGGTTTAATGTTTTCAAATAGGTGGATTTTCCGCATCCGGATGGTCCAATAAACGCTGTGATCTTATTTTCGTAAAGATCCAGGTTGATATTTTTCAGTGCGTGATTTTCCCCATAATACAGATTCAGATTCTGTGTGGAGATCTTTACTTTATTTTCCATATATATGTGTTTCCCTTTCACATTCCTTAAACTTGTATTTCATAAACTTACATTCGAGTATCCATTTTTACCGTGTCTCTACGTTAAATCTGTGAGAAAGGTATTTTGCCAAAGCGTTAATAGCCAGTACGATCACTAAAAGAACAACTGCCACGCCAAAGGCTTCATTATATTTTGCCTTCTGCATAAACAGATACAGCTGGATCGTCAGCGTACCACCGGATTCAAGCACTTTGCCAAACAGGTTCTTTGGCAGGTAATAGCCGCTTCCTGCAGTAAACAGCAGTGCTGCAGACTCACCTACGATACGGCCGATAGCCAGGATAACACCTGTAAGAATGCCCGGCATGGCACTTGGCAGCAGGATCGTGCGGATCATATACCACTTGGTTGCACCAATTCCCAGTGCACCGTGACGGTAACTGTCCGGAACGGTTTTTAAGGCTTCCTGGGTGGTTCTGGTGATCAATGGCAGAATCATTAAAGTAAGTGTCAGGGAACCGGTAAGAATAGAATATCCCAGTCCCAGTGTATTTCCAAAAAATACCATTCCAAAAAGTCCAAATATAATAGAAGGGATGCCGGAAAGTGTTTCCGTTGTAAAAACGATCAGTCTGACGATCTTTCCCGGTTTTGCATATTCATTTAAATAAACTGCAGAACCTACGCCAATAGGTGTTGCGATCAAAAGGGTGATCACTACAATATAAAGAGTATTAATAATGTTTCCAAGGATACCAAATGTTCCTTTGGTTGCGCTGGAAACTGTGCTTAAAAAGGACCAGGTCACATGTGGAACACCTCTTACAAAGGTATATCCCAGGATTCCTATGAGAAGGAGCATGGAGATACTGGCACAGCCATAAATAATACCTGTTAAGATCACATCTGTACTGCGGATACGTTTTCCATAAATGCTTTCCCGTACAATGGAATCTTCATGAATGCGGATCGCTGCTTCGCCTGTCATTTTGTTTTCTCTCCCTTCTTAAGAATGCCGTTTAAACTGATATTGATGATCATGATAAATGCAAATAATACAAGTCCTATGGTAAATAATACTTCTCTGTGCAGTCCGGATGCATATCCCATTTCTGCTACAATCGCAGTGGTCAGGAAACGGACGGAATTAAATGGAAGCGGGAAGTTTACAGAACTTCCGGATACCAGTGTAATAGCCATTGCCTCACCGATGGCTCTTCCTGTTCCCAGAACAACTGCTGTGATGATGCCGGACTTTGCAGCCGGAAGGATCACCTGGAAAATAGTCTGGATCTTTGTAGCACCTAATGCAAGGGAGGCGCTTTTTAAATGAGCAGGAACAGCTCTCAAAGCTGATTCGCTGATATTAATAACCGTTGGCAGGATCATCAGCGCCAATACCAGTACAGCAGAGATCAGGTTTGCACCACCTGTATACTGATGGGTGGATGACCCCTTAAATATAGTCAGTTCCATTTTGTACATCAGAGGATTTAAGATCAGGATCCCTAACAGACCGTAAATAACAGATGGGATGCCTGCTAACAGTTCTACTGCCGGACGGACTATATTGGCTAATCTTTTTGGCGCTACCTCTGCCAGGAAAACTGCTGTCATCACACCTACCGGCACGCCAATGAGGATTGCCAGAAATGTTCCCACAATGGAAGTAAGGATAACATAAAGGATACCAAAGCTTGGTGTTGCAGCAGCCGGCTGCCATAAAGTACCGAAAAGGATATCCAGGATGCCTACTTTAAACAGTGCCGGTGTACCGCTGAATATCATATATAATGTAATGGAAGCAACAGCCAGAACAGCGAAAAAGCCGCATGCAGTGAAGATCACTTCTGCAGCTCTTTCTACTGTGGACTTGCTGCCATGATGGGAACGGACGGAAAATGTTTCCTGTGTCATTGCAGACAGTCTCCTTTCATTTCGAATGATCAACCGATCAATTATTTATCAGCTGTGATCAGGCCTACAGATTTTACAAGTTCAGAGCCTTCGTCAGAGTAGATAAAGTCAAACAGTGCCTTTACAAGATCGTTCTGCTCACTGATCTCACCCTTGGTAGCCATTACGAACGGACGGCTTAAGAAGTACTTTCCTGCTTTAATGTTCTCTTCTGTTGGCTCAGCACCGTCTAATTTTACTGCCTTTACTGTGTCATCTAATACATCCAGGGAAACATATCCAATGGAACCTGGGGTAGATGCTACTTTCGCCATAACTGCACCGGTACTGTCTAATTCATTGCTGTACTTGCATGCATCTTCCAGCTTTAACAGTTCCTCAAAAGCACCTCTTGTACCAGAACCTGCCTCACGTCCTACTACTACGATAGGAGCATCATTTCCGCCTACATCTTTCCAGTTGGTTACAGAACCGTCATAAATGCTGGTCAGCTGATCCTTTGTCAGATCTTCTACTGTGTTTGCAGGATCAACTACAACTGCGATACCGTCGATTGCTACGATATTTTCTGTAACACCGTTTGCTTTTTCTTCATCCTTTAAGTTTCTGGAAGAGTTTCCGATGTCTGCTGTTCCATTGGTAACTGCCTCGATACCTGCGCCGGAACCTACGAACTCAGCGGTTACTGTTACCTTTGGATACTTCTCCATAAATGCTTCGCTTACTGCATTTGCCAACTTTTCCATAGAAGTGGAACCTACCATGCTGATAGAACCACTTAAATCTGCATTTGCTGCCTGTGCTTCTGTTGCAGCTGCTTCGGTAGCTGCTGCTTCCGTTTTGCTTTCTTCTGCCTTTGTCTCTGCTGCAGTTGTTGCTGTAGTTGCTGCTGTATTAGAATTTCCACAGCCTGCAAGCATACCTGCTGCCATTACTGCTGAACCGATTACTGCCATTACTTTCATTCCATTTTTTTTCATAATTGTTTTTCCTCCATTTTTGTACCGTTTTCGTGTTTGCATCCATTTTGCGGTACTTGTATTTTTATTTGTTGTTTTCTTGTTCTTATATTGTGGAGTATACAAAAGTTTTACAGTTGCTGAAAGCAAGGTATGGTATAGGTTTTGTAAAGTTTAAGTAAATCACAGAAAGAAAAATCACTCAGACGCTGCTCTGTATAAGCTGTATCTGAGTGATTCTATCATTGATCTTTATAAGCTGAGATCAACTTGTCTTTATAAAATTATTTCCACATTTAGGACAATGGATCTGGATCCTTCCACGTCCCCTTGGAACACGCACTTTCTGTTTACAATTCGGGCAGCGGTAAATATGGTACTTTCTTCTTTCCTGAAAACGGAATTTCCATTTTTTCCACCATTCTGATACATAAAACTGCCGTCTTAAAAAAGCCTCATTTTCCTGATAACGTTTATTAATGTTCTTTGAAAACATTCTTGCATACAGGACAATGAGCACGATCCATTCCAGTGCCCACAAGATCCTGGAAGGCAATGCTGCCGGGATCAGGAAATTCATAATGATCAGTACTAAAAGCACTCCGGACAAAAAACGGCCAAACTGGTCCATTCCGTATCGCCCGATCATAAAGTGCTGAAACTGCATTCTCAGTTTGTTTAAATAATCACGCATAATCTTTTATACTCTCCTCTGTATTCTAATATGCTCCTGGGATTTTTTTCTTGATCTTCTTAATCTTCATTCTAAGCTGCAATATCTGATATTTCATCTATCCGCAGTACGCCGCATTCATTTATTATACATGATATAACTTGAAACTTCTACAGACAGTTGTAAAGAGATGTGCGAAAAATAAACCAAATTAGACAAAACAGCAGCTTCTGTTGAGAAGCTGCTGTAAACGAATTATTTTATACTTTATAATTGGCCAGAACGTTGGAATGATTGGACATCCGATTGCTTATTCGATCCAGATACCTTCTGTTTTCGGTCCAAAGCCTTCTACTTTTTCTCCATCACTTGCAGTGAAAGCACCTCTGATCCGGTAGTAGTAGCCTTTTTTCTGATTTTTAAATGTTACATTGATAATAGGATCTTCTATTCCTTCTGGATATTCTTCTAATGTATATTCGAAATCTACAGAATCAACCCGCTGCCATTTTTCTAAATCTTCATCATATCGATCCAGATAAAGAGATACATACATTTCCGTTACCGGTTTAGCCAAATAGGCATAAGCCGAGGCACCAATATCTCCGTTTCCTTCATCTTTTATAATAACGTCTGCCGCCATAAAAAAGTTTCCTCTTCTTGCATAGGATCTTTCAGTACCCTGACTATAAGATACTGATTTATCACATAACTTTGATTCCTGATCTACAGAAGTGTAATCCAGTGATGGCACAGCAGCAAAAGCAGTCGCTGTAAATACATTCATTGCCATTAAAACGCCTATCGCCAATCGCATTATTTTTTTCATATAATCTCCGATCTTTTACAAATGAATTTTTTTCAATATCTCCTCAAACTCCTTCTTTGGTAATTCTCCTGCAAGATAATAATATACTCCATTATAAGCGAAGTATGCTTCATATCTTTTTTCACCACTCTCTATATTTTCACCATGAAATTGGATGTTCGTATGTAATCCTCGATTCCATACTTCATAATCTTCTTTTGAATCAGAGGAATGAGTCAGTGATGCCTTTGTCTCCGACTTTGCCAAAGCAAAAATTACTCTACTATCTTTATAAATATACTGCAGCTTTCCATATTCATCGCTCAGTATAACCTTCTCAAAATACATTTCTTCTGGCATATACCCTAATTTCAGTATTTTTACCCCTAATTCTTCCGAAATCTTCTCATACGCGTCTTCCTCATAACGCACAGTAAGAACATTAGAGTCATTATTATACACAACTCCATTACTCACTCTTCTTCCATCCCGATAAAAATAAGATTTCGTCCCCATTGCTACAAAACATCCGCCAACTGTCAGCATCGCTGCTGCTATGCCAACTGCAAATATTTTATTTACACGGCGTTTATGAGGTTTTGAAGCCGGAACAGGCTCTGGGATCAGTTCTCGTTCAGCCTGGATCCTGTTCCAGATGCGGTCAAATTCATCAGCTGGAGGCGGATTTAAGGGCAGACTGCGAGTATCTTTTTCTGCCTGTTCAAAACTTCTTAAAATTTCTCTCATTTCCAAGTCCAGTTTTCCTGCTTTTCCCACTTTACACCTCAATTGTCAAATACCCTAAAAGTTCCCTTTCGGTTTAGGGTTGACTTTTCACAGTTAATGCTTACTATATTAGTAGACGTTTTTCCTTCAGGAGGTTTTTATGAAAAAAATCATTTTAACCGGCGGCGGTACTGCCGGTCATGTTACTCCCAATCTTGCACTTCTCCCTTCTTTAAAGAAGGCAGGTTATGAAATCCGCTATATCGGTTCTTATCAGGGCATCGAACGTAAGTTGATCGAAGGCGCCGGAATTCCCTATGACGGCATATCCTCCGGCAAACTGCGCCGATACTTTGATCTGAAGAATTTTTCTGATCCATTCCGTGTGGCAAAGGGCTATTTTGAGGCACTTCACCTTATGAAGCGTTATAAACCAGATGTTGTATTTTCCAAGGGTGGTTTTGTTGCTGTACCAGTTGTTCTGGCTGCAAAACACTATAAGATCCCTGTTATCATCCATGAGTCGGATATGACTCCTGGTCTGGCAAACAAGATCTGTATCCCATCTGCTGCAAAGGTGTGCTGCAACTTTCCTGAGACCCTTAAATATCTTCCCAAAGACAAGGCAGTCCTCACAGGTTCTCCTATCCGCGCAGAGCTTTTGGAAGGCGACCGCAGCGCTGGCTTGGCCTATGCTCATTTAAACGAAGAAAAACCTGTTCTTTTGATCATCGGCGGAAGCCTTGGATCTGTTGCTGTCAACACCGCTGTACGAAAGATCCTGCCGCAGCTTTTAAACACATTTCAGGTAATACATATCTGCGGAAAAGGCAATCTGGACGAAAGCCTGATCGGTACCGAAGGATATGTACAGTATGAATATGTGGATGCGCCTTTAAAGCATCTGTTTGCATCTGCTGATGTGGTCATCTCCCGCGCCGGAGCCAATTCCATCTGCGAACTTCTGGCACTTCGCAAGCCCAATCTTCTGATCCCGCTTTCTGCTGCTGCCAGCCGCGGCGACCAGATCTTAAACGCTGATTCCTTTGCTCATCAGGGATTCAGCAAAGTCTTAAAAGAAGAAGATCTTTCTGACGAAACTTTAAGTACTGCTGTTTTTGACCTTTACAAAAACAGGGAAACTTATATAAATACTATGGAAAAAAGCAGTCTCAGCAACGCGGTAGAAACCATTACTGGCTTAATCGAGTCCTGCGTTTCCCATTCATAAACTGCACCTTAGATTCCCGCTTGTTATCCTAAACAAGCTTCCCTTGGGGGGGTGAAGGCTTGTCCGTTCTTATGGCCAGTCTTCCCGTCCCAAAAGAGATTCTATGTACTTTCTGATACGGCTGACCCGTGAATAGCAGGCTTTTTCTGAAATCGAAAGCTGATCGCATACTTCACTGGTCGGCCGTCCTTCTATTAATTTTAGCGTAGCAACCTTCTGCCAGTTTTCCGGCATCCGGTCCATTTCCTCCAGGATCGCCTTACACCGCTCTTTTCCGGAGAAAATGTCAATCAGCCCGGGCTGACTTTCCTGCATTCTGTATTCTTCTGCAGCAAATACTTCTCCTTCCAGATCTTCACAGCTTCTTCTTTGTCTCTGCCTGTAATAATCCATGCAGCGGCATTTAAGGATCCTTCCAAGTAAAATTTTCTTTCCCGTCTCTGACTGTTCCAGGGAATAATCATATCTTGCATAGGAAACAAATGTGTCCTGAATGATATCGTCGATATCATTTGCCGGTATATCGTAAGCATAAGCCAGACGTCTTAACGTATCCTGATAGGTCAGATACATTTCCTCAAAACGGGCCTTTGCCTCTTCATCCATCCGTTTGATCATAAATGATTACAGACAACCTTTGATCTTCTCTGCTGCTTCCGTCAATTCTTCTGCCGTTGCTGTACCTGGTACCCAGTTGGCGATTTCCTTAGGACCGCCTTCATAACGGGGGATCACATGCATATGGAAATGCATAACAGTCTGTCCTGCTGCTTCCCCATTATTCTGAACCAGATTAAATCCGGCGCAGCCTAATCCTTTTTTCATAGCAGCTCCTATCTTCGCTCCCAGTGGAAGTACCTTTGCTGCTGTTTCTTTATCCAGCTCGCATACATCAGCAAAGTGTTTTTTAGGCAGGATCAGTGCATGTCCCTTTGATGCCGGCCCCAGATCCAGGATCACGCGGAAGTCCTCATCCTCATAAACGGTCGTTGAAGGAATCACCCCCCTTGAAATCTTACAAAAAATACAATTGTCTTCTGCCATTTCTAATTCCTCCTCTTCTGTGTCGATAAGCGCTTTTCTTGTTTATAATACTAACATAATTTTTTTCTATTGTTAAGCGTATTTCTGCAATATTTCCAGGAAATCGTCCCCTCACGGTGTCTGTTTTTGTCACCTCCTGCCGCATTTTGACGATCCCTATTTCCAGAAATACTTTTCTTCAGCGATCTGCACCTCATCTCCTTCTTTTAATATGGTTTCCTCGTTAGCCGCCAGCAGCCTTCCGTTTACTTTTGTCCCATTTGTGGAATTTAAATCTGTAAGAAAATAGTCCCCGCTCTTTTCTGTGATCCGTACATGGAAGCGGCTGACTGTAGGTTTATCCAGGATATAATCTGCTAATCCCCCATGTTTTCCGATTACAAAAGGCACATATTCCACAGAAATATCCTTATTTTCCGGCAATGCAGACACAAGTGTATGACCTGGTTCTTCTTTTGCTGTAAGAAGTATCGTCTGAAATTCTTCCACTGTTTTTGTCTTTTCTGCACTCTGCCATCCTTCTGCTGCAGCAGCTGACCCCGGTCTTATTCTGTGCTCGGTTTCTTTATAACTATAGATATCATCTATTTTTTCCTGTTTTTCCGGCTCCTCATAAAAAATCCGCCATGGATCTTCCTCCTCCGTTTCTACAGGCTTAAACTTTTTATTTTTCCCTGTTTTTTCAAGGATAAAATGACTTAAAATAATAATGACCGCCAAAATACCTCCTGCAGCCGCTCCGTAGATCCAGAACGCAGTCAGCACATCTGCTCCATACAAAAAACATGTTCCACCAAAGGCGGCTGCCAGAAACACCAATAATACAATCAATTTTTTTATCAGCCGCCAGCCGTTGCTTTCAGAAAATGTCTCTGGTGTCTCCGATGGTCCTTTCATTTCTGTTTTTTCCGTTTCATTATGTCTTTCTTCATTGTCCCATTCCCGGATATTCCCATATCTTTCCCTGAAATCCTGACTTGCTGTTTCTGTTTTTACTGTTCTGATATCCTTTTCATTTTCTTCCGCATCCCTTTGCTCCGGCATCTTTTCTGCCAGTATCCCCATCAGATCCTCCAGACTATAATTATCCTTCATGCAAGCCTGGTATAATCCATAGGTAAGGACCACGCACTCCCGGTCCTTATGATCAATATGTTTCATCAGATACTGTATAAACAGAGAAAGCTGGCTGTTAAATTCCTCCTTTCCGCCTGGTATCACACAAAGTCCGATTTTGAATCCTTCCGGGTCCACATAAATCAGCTCCGGATCCAGAAGGATCCCTCCATCGCCTAAAAGATATGCTTCCATCCGGTCCAACGTTTCATAAAGCTGGCGAAAAAAGCTTCTTACCTGCCCTTCATCTGCAGGCTGACTTTCAAACAGCCGACTGACTGGCTGACGGGAAGTAATATCATAACAATACACCGGGCTTCCATCTGTATATTTGATCTTCATCCTTAAAAGCCCGGGAATCTGATTTTTAGCCAGCATTCCTGTTTCATAGCTTTCCGCCGTTTCCTCACGTTCCATTTTCACCGTCATATAGCTGCGCTTCATTTCACGCATATATTCAATTTTCATCTGTCTCCCCCGGCTATCAGAGTAATTTTCCGCAAAAATGTCTCCGGCCGGAATACTGTCATTTCTATCTGCTTTCCCCAGTTTTCTCCATTGGCTCTTCCTGTTTTTTTTTCTCCTTTTTCCTGTATGGAGATCCCAAACGTTGTAAAGCGCAGCCGTAAACCTCTATGTTCTTTAAAAAACTGCTCCACATCCCGTACATTTATTTTCTTTTCATGGCAGCATTTTTCCACCGCCTCATGAAGCACCATAGCAGATACTGTCTCATCATGGATCCTTCCCGCATTTCCTATCAATGCTGCCAGAGAAAACAAGATCACTGCCATAACACAGGCCGCCTCTACGGTAATGCTTCCCTGTTTTCTCATAAAAGCAGCACCCCCAGTCCTACTGGAAACATAAACGGCAGCAGCGGAAGCCTTGTCCCCGCACTTTTTCCCCGTCCTCCTGTCAGAAGGCATACTGCCACCGGGAAACACAAAAACAGACCTCCGGCAAACAGAACTATATTTTTCCAGAATCCCAAAAACACACCTGAAACAAGGAAAAACCAGCCATCACCTCTGCCCATTGCCTCTTCGGTAGCCGCTGAAAGTCCCAAAAGAAGCAGTCCAGGCAGCAGATCAAGGAACAATTCCAGGCTTAAGATCACCATAACCCCCATTATCTCTTCCCCGCTCTTTCCAGCTTCCTCGCAGACCATCTGCTGCAGCCTGTAAAGGATCTGTACTGCCCGAAACATCAGTCCCATCATTCCCCAAATGTAAAAAGTAGATGCCCGGATACTTTTCTTTCTCATATCCTGCCAGGCAGCAGAAATTAAAAATAATAAAAATCCTATGCGAAAACCTGCCTCTATATACAACGAAACACCCACGTTTTCTTCTCCTTTTTCCGCCAAAATATCGTCTACTGACTGCAATAAGAACAGGCCCCCAGATATTCTGCCTGGTCTAACGGTACTTCCTGCACATAAGCACTGAGAGAAGTACAGTCTTCCCTTGTATGATAGCTTTCCCCATAAGGAAGTACATAAACATACCCGCTGTTTCCACTGCTTTTGCAGGAAGCGCAGGGCTTATATTTTTTTCCTTCCTGACTGCGAAGCCCTGATAAATCCTCTGTTCGTACCTGTTTTAAATCATGAAACAGATAATGGCAGTTTCTCTGTCTGTGATACCGGGTAGAAGACTTTCCTATATACACCATAACTTCTTCTTTTTCCCCGATCTGCGCATTTTTCCTTCCTCTTCCCCCGTCTGCACCTGTCCAGAGCCTGCGGCTGCACACTGTTTTTACCGGTATGCTGTTAATACCAAACACGGAAAATGGAAGGGGCATTTTATAATGCACTACAATCTGTATTTTTTCATCCTCTGTTATCCTTGTTCCATAAAAATCCAGATCCTGCACCCATTTTTCCGGTATTTTCTCTTTTACCGCTGCTGCAGCATAAACAGCTGTAGCCTTTTTCAGGATCCTGTCATCCGTTCCATTCTCTGCCCTGCTGACATCCCCTTCATTTTCGTTTCCATTTTCATATAAATAAGCCACATAGGCATACTGGCTGATCTCTTCTCCCACTGCTTCCGCCACAGCCTGGATCTGCCTTTGCCGATCCATCATCACCATAGGCATAAGCAATGTCACACAGAAAAATATCATCAGGGGAAAGCAAAGCGCTGCTTCTAATGTAAGACTTCCCTTTAAGGAGACCCATGATAATGCTCTTTTTCCGGATTCTTTTTTCTTTTTTAAATAGGTTTGAACTTTACATATTTGTACTTGGAGAGGTGCACAAATTTTTTTTAAATATCTGGGATTGGAGTGTCGTGTTAGAGATTTTGAATAAAAACAACTCCGAAAAAAGAGCATCATCACAGGCCCCCTTTCAAGGTTTGGAAAGATAACTTCCACTGACAGAAAAGCGGGTTTCTCTTGAAGTTTTCCACGGTCCGGCTGAAAAAAATACAGGTTTTCCACAAAATCCGATTTCTGCATCCACCATACACACGCATTTTTCCATCAGAAAATCCGGCTGTTCTTTTCTTATGTTCATCTGCATCATATCCATCATCCGAAAAAGCGGTTCCTTTCCATAGTTGACAAATAAAAACAGTCTGAGATATCCCGTCAGATCCAGTCCTTTTTTGCTTTCTGTTCCGTTGTCCCCCAGATCAGGCAATTTTCCCTCTGCGCCAATTTGCAGCACTCCTTCCAGACTCAAACTCCAGTCAGAAGCAGCCTTTATGAGAGGCACTTTTCCTCCATTAAGCAGACAACGCACATCCACCAAAGCCTCTGCCAGAGCCCAGATCCCCATTACAAAGAATGTCACCACCGCAGTTAAAGGAAGAAGCCCTATCCCTCCAGTAATAGCTGCCGCAAGAGTTTCTGCCTCCTGCCGTTTTCGACCATCTGACAATATATGGACCAGATTCAATCCCTGTCTCACAGAGATCGTCCTTAAAACAGATGTTTCCAGATTTTCCCGGTCTGTTTTCCTTCCGTACAGGATGTATTCCATCTCATAAATACCACCCTTTTCCATCTGTTTTTGAAAATGGGGAAAATAGCGGATTCCATACTCAGCCATCAGCAAACGATCCACAAGACCTGATGTCCCTGTAAAATGCTCTTCTCCTTTTCCTGAAAACGCAGATGGCGCCTGAGACAGTTTTGGCTTTCCATCAGATATCTCACTGCCTTCCGGCAATACAAGCTTCAGGATTCCTTTTCCTGTCATAGCTTTGATCCGCTCCAGCCATCCTTCTTTTTCTTTGTCTTTTACTCCAAAGGAAATACCTAAAGACAGAACCGGATATCCAGCCATATGTCTGGCCACTGGCTCCCACAGTTCTTCTTCATCCAGCTCATCCTCTTCATCTGAAGGCGTCCAGTTATCAATATACTGGATCACATCCTCTGCTTCTTCTATAAGCTGCTCCATAAAGCGGATATTTTCCTGACTTTTTTCTGTAAGGCTTCGGATCTGCCCTCTTCGCTCTCCATCCTGGGAAATATAAGTTTCATAAGAACGGATCTGATCATCTATCATCTGCCTGGAAGTACCTTCAAGATCATCTTCCGCTTCAAAAGTCTCTCTGCTTTCTTTTAATGCTTTTTCCAGACGATCCGCCTGTTTTTCATAGGACTTTACCATGTCAGGAACTGCCTTAAGGTTTTTGATCACGTTTTTACACTTTTTGATCATTCCCTCACCATTTAGATGTTCAAGACATTCTGCTCCATCCTCCCAGTTTTTTCTCTGCTGTTCCAACTCTCCATTCAGCTTTTCAATGGCTTTCTCTAAAGCAACTGCCTCTTTGCCATGTTCTTCATAAAGATCCGATACACGGCTCACACTGGATGCATTTTTTATTCCTTCTAAGGCTTCTTTTGCTTCTGTCTCAGTCATGGCATCCCACAGAACCCCCACAAGGCCGTATTTCATGTAATCCAGTATTTCCCGCTCCATACAGCTTCCTTTTCCCTCTGTAAGCGCCGCCAGATCTACTGCTGCTGCATCTTCCACTTTTAAAGGATACCAGTTTTCTGCCTGCATATATGGTTCTAAAAAGCCTTTTAACTCCTCTTCTAAAAGTGCCTTGCTGTCCGCCTCCAGCCCCAGGATGCGGTACTTCTGCCACAGTTTTCTGTGATACTGGGACATCAGGGAATCCATTGACGAATCCACTGCCATACGCAGATACAGCCGTTCTCCTGCTGTACGGGCTGATTCTGCCATGACCAGGAGAAGTGTCATAAGCATTACCAGGATCATTGCAAGAAAGACTGTCACTTCTCCCTTTTTATCGAGATTTTTATGCGAAAACATTCTTCGGTTAATAAACTTCTTTGGTTTTTGTATTGATCTGCTTAAAGATATTTTCAAGCAGCGTATTGATCTGTTTCTTGAATACAATGGCTAATCCTATAAGGATAACCAGGATCAGCACCAGTTCTATCACCCCCACACCTGTTTCTTCCGCCATAAATTCTTTTAAAATATAATTTTTGCTTTCTTCTCTCATTTCATCATCCTCCTTTTTATCCAAATGCAGTCCAGGCTGGAACCATGATCATCACCATAACCACTCCCAAGAGCAAAAACAAAGGGATCAGCAACTTTGTTCCTGCTTTTTCACCCATACGCCGGGCCTGGTGCTTGCGCTGTTCAAAAGCATCTGCCATTTCCAGCCTTAAAGTCTCCCTTAAATTTTTTGAACCATTTTTCCGGTTCTGCTCTAATAACCCGGAAAGCTTCATATACTGCTGCAGACCGCACCGGGTACCAAACTCTGCAAAAGCCTTTGTCTCTGAAATCCCGCTTTTTAACTGGCTGCTTGTAATGTACATTTCCTCATATACATAATGCTTTTCACTGCGTCCTTCTTTTACTGCTCTCTTGTAATCCTCTGCGATCTTATCCCAGGCCGTGCGTATACTCATTCCCGCTCCTAAAAAGATGATCAGCCGGGAAAGCATTTCCGAATAATCCATCAAAAGCTGGTTTTTCCGGTCTTCTTGTGCCCTTTTGCAGTCACTTTTTTCCTTCAGGCTTACCAATACCGCAGCTGCCGCGCCTAAAAAGCACAGCTGTATAAATACAGGCCGTCCCGGTATATGATAAGAAATACTTTTCCCTTTATATTCCGACGGCAGTGTAAATGTCTGTGATTCCTTTTGTGCCTCTTCCTCCTGTTTCACCAGACCGGAAAACGCCCTTATTTCCTGCTCTTTTTCTGTATACACTGCCGGTTTTACAGTCACAAAAAGAGAATATTCTTCCGGCCAGTTCCCATCACTCATCCTGACTGTCAGGCCGATCTTTTTTTGCGCCAAACCGGTCTCAGAATCTTCCTCCAGTTTTTCTGTGTGCAATGTTCCATCGCTTTCCAGTATCTCCGGTTCTGCTGACTGCCAGCTTAAGGCGATCCCGTACTCCGGCCACTGGGCAATAAGATCCAGATCTGTTCTCACCTCTTCCAGGGAAAGATTTTCTCCCCGGATCTTTTCCGGAATCTGTTCCAGAATTTCTTCATAAAGGCTGTATGCTTCTTCTTTTGTATTCTGTTTCGGATAGATGCGCAGCTCCAGCGGGACTTCTCCGCCTTTCTCCAAAAGCCCCTTTACATACAATTTCTGGTCTTTGTAACTGTCCTCTGCTTCCGGTCTTTCAAGCACATTTCCCTCTTTGATCACAGGATCCATCTCCTGAACGATCCAAGCCACAGCCCCAAGAAAAGCACTGATACCCATACAAAGCAGCTGTTTTTTCCACTTCTTTATCTTTTCTTTCATTTTTCCCTGCCCGCTTTCTATATAGGAATATCCAGTATCCTTTTGGCAAGATAAACTGCTCCCATATACACACCCAGGCAGATTGTCATACAGATCCGCCCCAGCCAGGTCTGATACATACTCTGGAAAAAGCCCGGAGATGTAAAGTCAATGTAAAGGATAATGCCAAAAGGAATACCGTTCATGATCTTCTGCTCAAATACTCTGGCAGCTGTCATGGTATGGATCTCCTCCTGAACCTGTATCTTATCCCGAATGATCCCCGCCGTCTGGCTGATGATATCTGTCAGCTCTCCGCCGCTTCTTTTTGCAGCTGCAAAAACCTGGGCAAACTGGTCCACATCCTGTATCCCGCTGCGTCTTCCCATATCTTCCAATAAAATCTCTGCCGGACGGTTCAGACGTACCCCCGCTGCAATATCAGCAAATTCCCTCGTTATCATTCCCTCCGGGCCATACAGAACTTCCAGTTCCTTTACGCTCATGAAAAAGCTGTTTTCCAAAGAATACCCGGCACTTAAAAAAGAAGACAATACCAGTATCCCTTCTTTAAACTGAAGGGTCAGCTGACGGATCCGCTCTTTTTTCAGGTCTTTTTTCTTATAAATGGGATAATAAAAAACTGCAGGCAGAAACAGAAAAAATGCAGCCAGATTTCGGTAAAAGGTATAAGCACAAAGCCCGTTTACCGCTATTCCTATGGTCAAAAAACGCAGCCATTCCTTTCCTGAAAGCCGGTACTTTCTATAATCAGGATGTCTTGCCAGCTTGACCCCTTCTTGTTTTTCATCCCCCTTGGTCCATCTCTCAGCCCCAGGCATCTGCAAGCTTGTCCTTTGCTTTAAGCTCCCCGCATTTTTTAAGTTTCTTTTCTTTCCTGTCATAGGAAAAAAGGACTTCCTGCTCCACTTTTCCATTTTTATATCCCCCTATTTCCACGATAGACAACACTTTTCTGCTCCCATCCTTTAATCTTCCCAGATGGACCATAATATCCAGCGCCGAGGCGATCTGGCTTCGAATGGCATCTAAAGGCAGTTCTGCTCCCATAAGCACCATGGTCTCCAGTCTTGAAAGCATATCCTGGGGGCTGTTTCCATGCCCCGTAGATAAAGAACCTGGATGTCCTGTATTCATAGCCTGAAGCATATCCAGTGCTTCCCCGCCTCTTACCTCTCCAACAATAATGCGGGTGGGATTCATACGCAAAGATGCCTTGATCAGCTGACTGATGGTTATCTCTCCCTCGCCTTCCGTATTCGCATTTCTGGTCTCCATCCGCACCAGATTGGGAACATGACAGATCTGCAGTTCTGCTGAATCTTCAATGGTGATCACCCGCTCCTGCTCCGGGATAAAAGAAGAAAGTGCATTTAAAAACGTTGTTTTTCCTGAGTTTGTACCGCCGCTGACGAAAATGTTATACCTTGCTTCTACCAGTTTTTCTAAAAAATCTGCCGCTTCCTCTGTGATCGCCTGAAAACGGATCAGTTTTTCTATGGTAATGGGTTCCGGAAACTTACGAATGGTCACCACAGGACCATCAAGAGCCACCGGCGGCAGTACAATATGCACACGGGAACCATCTTCCAGCCTGGCATCTGCAATAGGACTGGATACATTTACAATACGGTTCACCTTTCCTACGATCTGCTGGATAATATCCTCTAACTGCTCTGTTTTCTCAAACCTGCGGTGCCATAAGATCATTTCCCCTTTCTTTTCTATAAAGATCTTTCCCGCTCCGTTGATCATGATCTCTGTCACTTCTTTATCATCTAAAAGTTCCTGAAGAATATCCAGACGGCGGAAGCTGTCATACAGGCTGTTTCGCAGCCATAACCGTTCCTTTAGAGGCAGATAAGTCTCTCTTCCTTTCTGCCGGATCGCACGATCGATCTGGTCATACAGCTGTTCATCTTCCAGATAGATCTGGTCTTGCAGCTGTCCCATTACATTTTTTCTCAATTCTCCACGGATTCCCTCTCTTCTTCCGGCAAAGGGCGCCTGCTCTTCCTTCATCCTTCATAGCCTCCTTCCAGAAGTTTTCTCACAAAATCCCCCATCTCCCCCCAGACCAGCTGTTCCACCTGGTTTCCGCCCCAAACAGTCCTTCTTCCTGCAGGCAAACGCAGTTTCTGTATCTTTTGCCGGATTCCCCGGTCATCAGCCTCTTTTAAATAATCCTCAAAATCTTCCAGTTTTGCCGCTGATACCCGATCCTCCAGCACCGGCATATAAATAACATCGCAGGCCTCAAACAAGGAAAGAGATCCTTTTCCCATGTGCCCTATATCCACAATGATCCTTTCATAACCACTTTCCGCTGCGATCTTTTTAAGGAGTCCTGTTATCTCTTCTGGTGTGACCTGGTCTAAATCTTCCCCATAAGAAACCGGTGGGATATAGTCTACATTTCCATTAGATAAAATCATGGACTTTAACCGGAGCCAGTTAAAGTCTCCCCTCTGATACAGGTAAAATACATCTGAAAGATCCTGCTCATAGCCATTGCATACCAGCTTTGAAAATCCGGAGTATTCCTCCATGCTGATAAATAGAACTGCCTGCTTTTTTCCCAGCATCTGGGCTAACGTCAATGCAAAAGAAGTCTTTCCGCAGCGGCCCACCGGTGAATAGATTCCCATGATCACTGCCCGTTTTCCCATAAGGGCCAGTCCCGGCTGAAGGGGTGCCGTACAGTAACAGGCCATTACCTCCTGCAAAATACAGTCTCCTGACTGATATTTATACACTGACGCTTCTTCTTTTTCTTTCTCTTTCGATACAAATTCGCCGTCACAAAGGATCATTTTCAATCCTGCTTTTACTTCCTTTGCTTTTTCCCGTACCTTTTCACCTACCAGAAGGATCTCAATGTCATGAGTCTGACCATATTCTTTTAATTTTTCCAGGTCAGAAAATGCCATTGCCTGAAAAGGAAATGTCTCTTTCTGGTTCACATACTCTGCAAGGCGTCCTGCATACAATGGATCTTCATCATATACAGCCATCACTTTTACCATACTTCATCCTCCTAAAATCCCCCGTTTCCAAAAATGACCAGAAATGCTCCCACGCAAAAACAGGCTCCTAATGGGATCACGCACCCTGTTCCATCCCGGGCCGGGATATAATATTTTTCCATTTTTTTACAATTGAACACTTGCCTGATATAGGCAGATAAATAAAGAAAACGATCACATGTGCTGCCTTCCCGCAGCATTTTTAAAAGAGACAGGATTGCTCCCATAAGAAGTCCCAAAATCAAAATTTCTCCTGTTTTCACAAGACCAAACCAGGCCGATAAAACAGCCGCAAGCTTCATATCCCCGGCTCCCACCAGTCCAAAGTGGGAAAGAAAGATCCCTGGGATCAATACCAGAACAGCCCGAAACACATATGCAGCTGATACCGCCAAAATCCACTGTTTTTTATCAGCTGCTGCCATAAAACCAGCCTGCACCATCAAAGAAATAAAACCCAATATCATTTCCAGGCCAATCACCTTATTAGGGATCCGATAATATTTCCAGTCACTTATTCCCACAAAGGTCAGACCGGTCAAAAACAAAAAACGCACAAAACTGTTTGAATTAAAATAAACCGAAATTTCCACCTCCCCTGCAAAAACACAAACGAATACACTTCCCCGCTGTTAGAAAACCAGACAATATTCGCAAACTGCTTTCGACGATTGCTTATAATCAGACTACAACTGGATACTGTGCTGAAAACGCACGTAAAAATTACAGAGTTAAAAGTAAATAAATAGAACTTTTTAAGAATGTGACCTTATTATGCCGTATTTTGCCCCTCCTGTCAAGAGCTTTTTTGATTGTTTTTCTATTGACCCCTGTGTACTGTAATGGTAAAATAATATTAGTTTAAAAATTTAAACCAAAGGAGGGAATGGCTATGACAACGGCACAGGATCTGCAGAAACAATTTCATTGCTGCATGCCTCTTTTTATTGCCCTGGGCGATAAAGTCCGTCTTTCTATTGTAGAACTTCTCAGTGAAGAAGCGATCAAAGCCGGCAGCAGCCAGGGAGCCATTGATTTTGAAAATCATGCCATGAATGTAAATGAGATCACCCGCCGCACCAGCCTTTCCCGACCTGCCATATCCCATCATTTAAAAATATTAAAAGATGCAGGCCTGGTGGGAGTACGTCAGGACGGGACAGCCAATTATTATTATCTCACCTTACGCAACTCTACCCGCTCTCTTATGGAATTAGGATATCGGCTGGAGGAATTCATGTAACAAAAAGTTACACCAAATGCATAAAACTTTTTTTCCCAGATATACTAATTGATGCCAGATATCCTCACTTTTTTCAGAAATGTGCTTGCAGGAAAAAGAAAAGTCATCCGGCAGAAATAAATGTTAAACCAGTTGGGAGATGAAGATTTATGCCGGGATTTTTTAAAGGCATTCGTGAAGCTGCAGCCGCAGCTTCTGTAAAAGAAGATTTATTTTTTACAAAACAGAAACTGTGGGACGATATTGAACGCACTCTCTGGGCCCTTGAAACAGCACAGAACCACTTTGAGCAGGCTACAGAGCCGTCACTGATCGACTGCTATATTTACGAATGGAATGCAGCTCAGCTGCGCTATCAGTTTTTACTGAGAAAATTCAAAAACATGGAGGACTGACAACATGAGTACCTGGTATGAACAAGCTATCTTTTATCATATGTATCCTTTAGGAATGACCGGAGCCCCGAAGACAAACATACAGACAAAGGTGACAGACCGTTTTAAAGAACTGGACCAGTGGATCCCTCATATCCATTCTTTAGGCTGCAATGCCATCTACATAGGTCCTCTTTTTGAATCATCCAGCCACGGCTATGACACCAGAGATTACAAACTGGTTGACCGCAGACTGGGAACCAATGAATCTTTCCGCGAATTTACGAAGCTATGCCATGAAAACGGCATTAAAGTAGTAGTTGACGGTGTTTTCAACCACACAGGCCGTGAGTTTTTCGCTTTTAAGGATATTCAGGAAAAGAAATGGGACTCCCCTTACAAAGACTGGTACAAAGGTGTAAATTTCGGCTGGCAGAGTCCTCTTGGAGATCCATTTGGTTATGAAGCATGGCAGGGACATTTTGAACTTCCCTGTTTAAATCTCTATAACCCGCAGGTGAAAGATTACCTTTTTGACGTGATCCGCTTCTGGGTAAATGAATTTGACATTGACGGCATCCGTTTAGACTGCGCCAATATCCTGGATTTTAATTTCATGAAGGAAATGCGCGCAAAAACCGCTTCCATGAAACCAGATTTCTGGCTTATGGGCGAAGTGATCCACGGTGATTACGGCCGTTGGGTCAACCCTGAAATGCTCCATTCTGTTACAAACTATGAACTTCATAAAAGCATTTACTCTGGTTTTAATGACCATAACTTCTTTGAAATCGCCCACAATGTGCGCCGATTAGAAGCCATCGGAAGACAGCTTTACACCTTCCTTGACAACCATGATGAAGACCGTATTGCCAGCAAGTTAAAAGTAAAAGAACATCTGTATCCTGTATACACCTGTTTAATGACTCTTCCGGGAATCCCATCTATCTATTATGGCGGCGAGTGGGCAACCGAAGGCAGACGTACTTCCACCTGTGATGACGACCTGCGGCCCTGTATTCTGGCCCAGAAGATACCTGAATTAAACTGCAAGCTTACTGATTTTATTTCCAAACTTGGAAAGATCCACCAGGAAAATGAAGAGCTGCACACCGGAAAATATCAGGAACTGCTTCTTACCAACCGGCAATATGCCTACGCACGATGGGGAAATAACAGTCTGATCATCACTGCCTTAAATAATGATGATAACGAAGCCATATTAAACATACCTGTCCCGATCCAGGCACGGGAAGCGGTGGATCTTTTAAACAGAGATGATACAAGTTCAAATGAAACTACAGTTCTGTCCATACAAAACGGCAGGCTGGAAATTAAATTAAAGGGCAACTGGGGTGCTGTCCTTAAAATCAAGGGGGAAAATTAATATGACAACGAGAAAGCAGGCAGGCCAATCAAAGAAAACTGCACCGGCCGCAGCACATAAAACTACCAGAAAAAGCACCGGCACAAAAGCGGCAAAAAGTCCGGCAACCAGAAAAACGGCAACTGCCAAAAAAGCGGCGGATTCTGCCAGCGCAAAGAAGGATTCTATTAATACCGGCCTGATCTCTGATCTGGACTGCTATTTATTTGGTGCTGGCACTCACTATGAGATCTATAAGAAACTGGGTGCACATCCCATGACTTACAAAGGCAAAAAAGGCATCTATTTTGGTGTGTGGGCACCTCATGCACAGGCTGTTCATTTAGTAGGTGACTTTAACGGCTGGAACCCGGAAGCCAATCCTATGACAAAAGTAGGCCCATCCGGCATCTGGGAATATTTCAATGCAGGCATGCAGGTTGGGGAACTTTATAAATTTGCCATTACCACGGATACTGGAAAGATCCTTTACAAAGCTGACCCATTTGCCTTCAGCGCAGAATACCGTCCCGGCACTGCTTCCGTTACTGCCGATATCAGCGGCTTTTCCTGGAATGACAGTGACTGGATCACAAAACGCTCCCAGGCTGATATGACCAAACAGCCTATCAGCATTTACGAAGTACACTTAGGTTCCTGGAAGAAGAAAGACCGTGAAGAAAAAGACGGCTATTATACCTACATTGAAGCTGCTCATGAACTGGCTGCCTATGTAAAAGAAATGGGATACACCCACGTAGAGCTTATGGGCATTGCAGAGCATCCTTATGACGGATCCTGGGGCTATCAGGTAACCGGTTATTTTGCCCCCACTTCCCGCTATGGAAGCCCGAAAGATTTCATGTATTTTGTCAATTACTTACATAAAAATGGCATCGGCGTTATCCTTGACTGGGTTCCAGCCCATTTTCCAAAAGATGCTCATGGACTGGCTGATTTTGACGGACATCCGCTCTTTGAATATGAGGATCCCCGCAAGGGCGAACACCCGGACTGGGGCACTAAAGTCTTTGACTACGGCAAAAATGAAGTAAAAGATTTTCTGATCAGCAATGCCCTTTACTGGGTAGAAGAATACCACGTAGACGGTCTGCGTGTAGATGCGGTAGCTTCCATGCTGTATCTGGACTACGGCCGTGAACCAGGCCAGTGGGTACCAAATAAGGACGGCGGAAACCAGAACTTAGAAGCGATCGAATTCTTCAAGCATTTAAATACGGTTGTCCAGGGACGCAATCACGGTGTTGCCATGATCGCTGAGGAATCCACTGCATGGCCAAAAGTGACGGGACATCCTGAAAATGACGGACTTGGTTTTACCTTCAAATGGAATATGGGATGGATGCATGATTTCCTGGAATATATGAAATTAGACCCATATTTCCGCAAATACAATCACAACCGTATGACCTTCAGCTTAACCTATTTCACCAGTGAGAACTATATCTTAGTGCTCTCACACGACGAAGTTGTTCATCTGAAATGCTCTATGATCAACAAAATGCCGGGGCTTGGAGAGGACAAGTTCTCCAACTTAAAAGCCGGTTATACCTTTATGTTAGGCCATCCGGGAAAGAAACTTTTATTTATGGGACAGGACTTCGGCCAGTGGCACGAATGGGATGAAAAAGTCAGCCTTGACTGGTATTTAGCAGAAGAAGAAAGTCACAAAAAGCTTCAGGAATATGTTCGTGACCTCCTTCATATTTATAAAAAATATCCTTGTCTGTACCGCCTTGACAATGACTGGAACGGTTTCCAGTGGATCAATGCAAATGATGGGGACCGCAGTATTTTCAGCTTTATCCGCAAAGATGAGACCGGCAAAAAGAACCTGCTGTTCGTCGTAAACTTCACTCCTGTGGATCGCCCGGATTACCGCGTAGGCGTGCCGAAACGCTGCAAGCTGTCACTCCTTTTGGATAATGTTCACGGTGCATATAAACCCAGCCAGTGCCCAACTTATACCTCTGTAAAAGGCGAATGTGATGGACAGCCATACTCCATCTCCTATCCTCTTGGAGGCTATGGAACTGCGATCTTCCGGTTCTGATTTCTTGCTATATGTTTGAAGTTTTTTATGATACGGACTTTTTAATTTTGACAAAAAATAAACGTTAATTTTTTATCAATTTCTGCTGTACTTTTAATCGGTCATGTAGTAAAATAATAGCTGATGCGGCAGTTCACACCGCAGCAGTACCGTATATAATGTGTGGAAGGAGAGTATGATTATGGCAAAAGAAATGATTTTCAGTAGTGCAAAAAAGACCGTCTACCGTGACGGAGATACTGCCATTAAGGAATTCTGTGAAGGATTCCCGAAAGCTGAGGTTTTAAACGAAGCATTATGTAATGCAAGAGTTGAGACCATTGAAGCGCTCAATGTTCCAAAGGTTTTAGGGGTAACGGTAACTGATGGAAAATGGGCTATTATCAAAGAATATGTACCAGGAAAAACCTTAGAACAGCTGATGGATGAAAATCCGGATAAGCTGGAAGAGTACATGTCCCAGATGGTAGACTTACAGCTGTTGATCCACAGCCAGGCTTGCCCTCTGTTAAACAAGCTGAAAGAAAAGACCATCCGCTCCTTAAAATCCGTGGAGCAGCTGGATGAAGGCACTCGTTATGAGCTTTTGACCAGACTGGACGGAATGCCAAAACACACCAAGCTCTGCCACGGCGATTTCAATCCATCCAACGTCATTGTTGGTGACGATGGAAAACTCTATGTAATTGACTGGGTACATGCTTCCCAGGGCAATGCAAGTGCCGATGTAGCAAGAACCTACCTTCTGCTCAGCTTAAAGGACAAAAAGAAAGCAGAGCTGTACATGGATCTGTTCTGTGAAAAAACAGGTACAGAAAAACGCTATGTGCAGGGCTGGCTTCCAATCGTAGCAGCCGCGCAGCTGGCTTATAAGCGTCCGGAAGAAAAGGATCTGTTAGAGAGCTGGATCAATGTTTTCGAGTATCAGTAAAATCTATTTACACATGAAAGGGAAGCGTTAAATAACGTTTTTCCCATTTACGGTCACAAAAAGACAGGCCCGGTATGAGCCTGTCTTTTTACTATCCATTAGATTTTTATAAAATCTATTTTGTATCTGTAAACTTAAACATTCGCTTTTTTCAAAAGCTGTTTTGCGAAGCGGCAGCCTGTAG
Source organism: uncultured Clostridium sp. (assembly GCA_900543885.1). Classification (GTDB taxonomy): domain Bacteria; phylum Bacillota; class Clostridia; order Lachnospirales; family Lachnospiraceae; genus Enterocloster. The sequence continues at coordinate 22,470 of UQTA01000003.1, read as the reverse complement.
GCGTTGCAGCACAGCCGCCTAATGCCGTTTCACGAAGCTCAGGTGGAAGCTTCTTTCCCACCTGATACATAGTATCAAGCATTTCATCAAAAGGAATGATCTGAGGCACACCGCTTAAAGCCATTTCCGCGGCACACAGGGCGATGGAGACCCCTGCTGCGTTACGGCTCTGACACGGACACTCTACCAATCCACCAAGGGGATCACAGACCAGACCTAAAAGATTCATCAATACAGTCGATGCTGCATTCAGACACTCCTTTGGATTTCCGTCCATTAATTCTACTGCGGCGGATGCTGCCATAGCAGATGCGACCCCAACCTCTGCCTGACAGCCGCCTACCGCGCCTGCCACTGTGGCATTGCGCATAGCCAAATATCCTATGGCCCCTGCATTAAACAGTGCCTGAATCAGACGTTCTTCTGAGATATGATACTCTTCCTGCAAGGCCAGTAAAAGTCCTGGAACGATTCCTGAAGAGCCGGCAGTAGGCGCCGCCACGATCAGTCCCATGGAAGTATTTACTTCCAGAACTGCCATAGCATATGTGATTGCATTGGAAAGAACACCACCGCAAATGTCCTGTCCGGCATTTTTATGTTTGCGCAAAAGTTTTGCTTCCCCGCCAATCAGGCCGCCGATGGAACGCTGTGGTCTGCGTATGGGGGTATAAGCCGATTCCCTCATGATGTTCAGCGCGGCCGCCATTTTTTTCTCGGCAGCTGCCGCACTGATCTCACCTAGTTCCATCTCCCTCTGTTTCATAACTTCTGATATGGAACAGTGATTTTTTTCACAGAGCATTAATAACTCTTCAGCACTTTTAAAATCCATTACAGCGATCTCCTGTTTTCTGAAATTTCATTTTTTATTTAATCTTGTTTTTCTTCTGATCCAGCATTCTTTTCAGACATCTTGATAAATCCGCCTTTATACATAACATAAGCAAGGATAACGCTGACAACCATACAGCCGATTACAATAAAGCCTTCTTTTCCCAGTAAAGAATAGAAGTGATTAATGATAACTACTAATGCCATGGTAGGAACCAGGATCCAGGATTTATTCTTTGCGTTATACTCACCACAATCCTGATTAATATTGCTTAACAACAGTCCGCCAAACAAAGCTGGAAGCAGGTATAAACTTGCAGTCTGCACTGCATTACTCATTAAAATTGGCTTTAACGGAACCATCAGAAGTACACCAAAAGCAACGATCACCGTAGTAATGATAGAAGAAACTGCAACCGCGATATTGGCAATGGTATCACCTTCGTCTGTTCCCTGGGCCGCATCTGTCAAAGATTGGGCATTCAAAACAACCGGAATTTTTAAGTTGGTAACATTTCCTGTAAGAAATGTAATATAAGCAGAAGAGCCAAGCATAGGTGTATATCCTAAAACTTCAGCAACGTTTGTTGGAAGGTAGATGGCTAAAAGTCCTACACAAGCTGTTAATAATTTGCCAATATTTTCCGGCCATACATGAAACGCTGTGCTGATCACTGCCGGAATTCCTAGCATAAAACAAATGCCAATAATAACGCCAATCCTTCCCAGACGGTGAATACTGTTCTCATATTTCTTATTCATCTTTGACTTCCTCCTTAAATTAACTAAGAATCTGAATCCAGAGCAGAGAAGACGCCATTCCCAAAATCAGGGTAACCGCCATGATAAAGCTTCTGTACCAGTTGATCTTTAATTTATTTACAATCCATGTCTGAATAAAGGTAAGTACACATGCAGTAATTGCAACTGCTGCAAAAACCGGCCCCTTGATAATCTGGATCGGAAGGAATGCTTCAATGATCGCCATAGACATAACACTTGTAAGCAGTGCGCCTAACATACCATTTTTACTTCTGGCCTTAACCATGTTCTCCTGAATCCTCTTACCAAACAGAAGAACACCAGTAATGCCACCGAGAATACAGATACTCATAACAAACATCAGTGTGCCTACAACGGTAGGATCTCCCGCTGCGTTTAATGCGGCAATTGACTCATATCCGGCGCCGGTAGCTGCCATATCTGCCGCAACCAGTTCATAAGTCACAGCACCTACAACAGATAGACGGAACCACGACCACGGAACTCCAATTACAGTTGCAAGGCTGAACAGACCAATCACAACAGAAATAGATGGTACAATGGTATAAATCGCAGAAGATACGATAGCAGTGCGGATTTTCTCTTTTGTAATGCCAATCTCAAGTGCATGACGATATGACTTGCGCAGTGTAACAACACAGAATAATAAAATATACACAATACCCGCTCCTACCATTGCGTAAAGCAGGGGGCTGTTCATGATTTCAATAAAACTCATCGTTGATTTACCTTCTCCTTTTTTTGATATATTCCTGGAATCTTTCCGATTTACATTCCTTCACCTGGTTTTACATCATCTGGAAGTGGGGAAACATATACACCGCCCGTAGTCTCTAAAAGCTCTTTTTTTGCAGTTTTTACTACTTCCGGATTTTCCCATACTTCTGCACACGCTCTTGCAATGGCACGAGCTACTGCAATACTTCCCTTATCACCAATGGAAGTACCTACCTGAGCTGCAAACTGCCAGGTATGAAGGCCGGTTCCAGGTATACTTGTGGTTCCCGCATACTGGGTAGTAGGCACATTATAACTTACATCACCTACATCTGTAGATGCCGTATACTGTTTTTCCATACTGCGCTCATCTGCTGGCTCAACACGGGTAACTAATGGCCTTTTAGCAAATTCTTCTTCGCTGATCCCCTGCATCTTTGCTCCCATGTGAATTGCTTTTTCTCTTTCCTGCGGGCTTAAGATATCTAAGAAACGGCGTGCAATGGCAAATTCTTCTTCTGTAAAATCCGGACCTCCCTCTGCAACAAAAGCATCTGAAAGAATGCGGGAAGCAGTTGGATTGGGAATGTTATCACTCATACCGCCTAAAACTTTAATATTTACCTCTGTTTCTGTCATTAAAGCCGCACCTTTAGCGATCTTCTTTACACGTTCCAAAATAGCAGCACTGTCGGCCAATCTTGGGGCTCTTACAAAATAAAGAAGGGAAGCATGATCCTGTACAATGTTCGGCGCATCACCGCCTGCGTCTAAATATGCGTAATGCACTCTAGCACTGGAAATGATATGTTCACGGAGGTAATTCACACCAACGTTCATCAGCTCACAGGCATCCAACGCGCTGCGGCCTAATTCTGGCGCACCACCTGCATGAGAGGCAGTTCCTTTAAAATCAAAGCGGACTTTATAATACCCCAGTGTACGGCCCCAAAGACTGGTATGATCCATTGGATGCCAAGTAAAGCACATATCCACCCCTTCAAAGCAGCCTCTCTTCACCATAAAACTCTTACCAAATCCTGTTTCCTCTGCAGGACAGCCAAATACTTTTACAGTACCAGTCTTTCCTGTTTCTTTTAAGTACTCCTTGGCCACGATCGCTGCACCTACAGTTCCAGCCGCCAGTGCGCTGTGTCCACAAGCATGTCCATATGCTTTTCCTTCGATGGGACACCGCTTTGTTTCTCCTGCTTTCTGGCTTAAGTTTGGCAGCGCATCAAATTCTGCCAGAATACCGATCACTGGATTCCCGCTTCCATAGGTTCCTACAAACGCGGTTTCAATATCGCCAATCCCACGTTCTACCTGGAAACCTTCTTTTTCCAGAAGTGCTTCCAGATAAGACGCACTTTTTTGAACCTCGTATCCATACTCTGCCAGATCAAAAATAGAGTGCTGGATCTGAGCGATCTCATCTGATTTTCTCTCAGCGATCTCACGAATCTTCTTTGTTTCGTACATGATGATTTTCCCTCCAACTAATTTGTATATTTTTATGAAAGTTGCTGTTTCTGAATCAGCATAACTTCCTGAACAAATGGATTTTCCTGGATTCCACTGGTAACTCCCTCCGGCAAAACTCCATCTGATTCTACGATGCTATAAGCTATCTGCCCCTTTGCCGTGCGGAACAGCTTCATAAAAGCAATGTTCACATTCTGATCACTAAGGCATTTTGTAATATGGGCGATCACACCTGGCTTATCATAGTGGATCACGATCAGCGTACTGTATTCTCCTGAAAAATTAACTTCTACCTGGTTGATCCTGCTGATGCGGATCTTTCCTCCACCAATGGATTCACCCCGAACAGACATTTTCTGATCATTTGTATTGACCATATCAACATCTACCGTATTAGGATAAATATCCGTTTCTGCTTCATTTACCAGAAAATGAAATTTAAGTCCCTTCTTCTTTGCAATTTCAAAAGAATCTGGAATCCGTTGATCATTTGTGGAAAATCCCATGATTCCACCTAAAAGCGCCCGGTCTGTACCATGACCCTGATGCGTACGGGCAAAAGACCCGTAAAGAGTAAATGTAACCTCCTTTAAAGTGCCTGAAATCATTTTCCGCGCCAGAAGCGCAATAGAACAGGCCCCGGCTGTATGAGAACTAGATGGTCCAATCATATTAGGACCAAGCACATCAAATACACTAATAAGTGCCATAATACCCCTCCTAATGCAAGTAAGTCACATCTATACTTATGGCTTTACGCAATAGAAACATGGGACTTCCTTGATTTTGTTAAAATTACCTATTGATTTTTTACATGGCATATTATATCATGCAGGTTAGTTAAAATCCAATTCAATAAATATATATATTTGTTGAAATTTTTTCATAATAAAACAAATGGCTGGAGGATACCTCAGATGGAATTTCGACAACTTCAAACCTTTATGATGATCGCACAAACGGAAAGCTTCTCAAAAGCAGCCAACATTCTAGGATATTCGCAGTCTGCTGTTACAGTGCAGATACGTCTGTTAGAGAAAGAACTGGATACACGTCTCTTTGAGCGTATGGGACGAAAAATAGCCCTTACTGCCCAAGGGCAGTGTCTCAGGGAACATGTAGGACGGATTTTTGAAGAAATGAATCAGACAGAAGCCGATATTCGTCAGGAACAGGAGCTTCATTCCCCTCTTCACGTAGGAGTAATCGAATCTCTGTTTTTCACTAAGCTTCCACCTATCCTGGGATATTTTCGCAAGCATTATCCCAAAGTTCCTCTAAAACTTACTACAGGAACTCCAAAAGAATTAATTGAACATATGGAATGTAACCAGCTAGATCTGATCTATATACTGGACCGTCCCAGATATAACAATCACTGGTCAAAAGAATGGGAGAAAAAAGAAAATATTGTTTTTGTGGCAAACCCAGATCTGGAGATTGCAAAGAAACCAGAAGTAACAGTAGAAGAATTGTTGGGAAACCCATTTTTCCTTACAGAAAAAAATGAAAACTACCGAAAAGAACTAGATCAATTCCTAGAAACCAAAGAAATCATTCTGACACCTTCTCTTGAAAGCAGCAATACAGAATTCATCATCCGCATGATCCTGGAAAATGGGGGTATCTCTTATCTGCCTTATTTTGCAGTAGCCAAAACCATTGCTGCCGGGAAACTGACCGTTTTAAATGTAACAGACTATCAGCTGAGTATGTATCAGCAAATCTTCTATCACAAAAGTAAATGGAAAACCAGGGAAATGGATGAATTTATCCGCCTAGCACAGGCTGATCGTTCTCAACCTGCCACGCAGTAAACTATTTCTTTTTCCCTGGTCTGTATTGGATTTTTTTTACATTGGCGCTCTGATAAAGTATAAAAGAGAAGCATGATCCTGTACAATATTCGGTGCTTCGCCGCCTGTATCCAGATATGCATAATGCACTCTTGCCGTAGAAATAATGTGCTCCCGCAGGTAATTGACACCTACATTCATCAGTCCGCAGGCATGGCCGTATTTCTTCCCTTCAAATGGGACACGGCTTTGTTTCTCCTGCTTTCTGGCTCATATTTGGCAGCGCATCATACTCTGCCAGAATACCGATCACTGGTTTTCCGCTTCCGTAGGTTCCTACAAAAGCAGTTTTCATACCGCCGATGCCCCGCTCTACTGTAAAACCTTCTTTTTCCAGAAGTTCTTCCAAATATGCAGCACTGTTGTACACCTCAAAACCATATTCTGCCATATCAAAAACAGAATGCTGGATCCCGGCGATCTCTTCTGCCTTTTTCTGCTATCTCATGGATCTTACTTGTCTCGTACATATATATTTTCCTGTCTTTCTTTATAATGGTTCTCTCTGATTGTCACAGGATCTTCTTACGGCCTACGATCCCTGCTTCTTCATTCTGCCCCGGATCAGGACCTCTTCTTTTTCCGTTAAATGGGGATCTGCTTCTACTGTCACATTCCAGCCATAGGGAGTTATTTCCGAAGGCCGGTCTGACTTTTCAGTCTCTGCATCTGCTCCCTCTTGCGCTGCTTCCTCTTCTGCAGCCCGTTCCGAACGCATTTCCGCTCTGGTTTCCTGACGTTCTTCCTCAAAGATCACCTGAGCCTTAAACAGATCACCGTCAATCGTGATCACAAATTCACCGTTCTGCAGCTGGGTCAGACTTCTTGCAATAGAAAGTCCCAGTCCGCTTCCCTCTGTGGTCCGCGCCACATCTCCCCGGACAAATCGCTCTGTCAGTTCATCCGGACTGATATTTAACGGCTTATCAGAGATATTTTTCATTGTAAAAATAGCCTTCCCATCTACAGCTGCCACATCTACGTATACACGGCTGCCTTCCTGGGCATATTTAAAGGCATTGGTATAAAGATTTTCCAATACTCTCCAAAGCCTGCGGCCATCTGCCTTGATGATGATCATTCCATCTGGGAAATCAGAGATGATCTTCAAATGGCGCAGATCAAAACGTTCCTCAAATTCCCCGTTTGTCTGGTGCACCAGTTCTACCAGGTCAATATCTGTAATTTCCAGTTTCAGATTTCCGGAACTTGCCTTAGACGCTTCTACCAGATCCTCCGTCAATGTTTTTAATCGCTGGGATTTCTGATCCAGAACTTCCAGATAAGAAGCTATCTTCGGATCCTGTATCTTTTGCCTCTTTAACAGATCCACATAGTTAATAATAGATGTGAGAGGTGTTTTAATATCATGGGAAACGTTAGTGATCAGATCCGCCTTCAAACGCTCACTTTTTACCTTTTCCTGGAGCGCAGAATCCAGACCGCTTCCGATGTTATTAATGTGATCCCCCATCACTTTTTCTCTTCCTGTCAGCTTTTTCGTATCCAGGCGATATCCTGTATCTCCTTTTGCAATGCAGGTAATAGCATCATTTAAAAGATCCTTCTGCTCTGCCTTGCGGAACAGTCGGTGATACACCCAGCCATCCAGGCCAAGGAACACAATCGTGGCTACATAGAACAGAATACGGAAAGTAAGCTTTTCATCTTTATAGGCAAACAGGAATAAAATTCCCCACATCATCATGCCATTGGCACCTAAAAATAACAGATAACACAGGCTGGTTCCCGCCACAAAACTAGCTTTTGCAATATAATCTTTCGATGCCTTCACTGCCTTTTTCGCAAGACTCTTTTCCCATAGGGTATTGGCCTTGTAACGTCTTAAAAGGCTGAAACCGCAAAGAATGCTGCATCCATAAAGGATCACATATTTCAGCAGCTTATTCCAGTAAGCCAGACGCTCTTCTGAAGCAAAAAGACCAATGACCAGAATCCCCAGTTTCCTGCAAAAATACAGGATACCGGCAGTTGCCGCTGCCCACAAAAGGACACAGGGCTCTGTATACATTTCATCAATGGGGAATAAACGGATCTGTCCCCCAAGTTCATCCTCATGACCGGACAGCAGAAATAAAGCTACCAATGTAGTGAAAAATCCGGCAATACCTGCAACTACACTGCCCATTCCTACGATAAAGGCTGAACGAGCGCCTTTGTATTCCCCTGCTTCTTCTGCATATTTATCAGAATATGGGTAATTGGTATCCACAGAAACCACCATATAGTTCTGGTCATTGTCAAAAGGATTCCATGTTTCCAGCAAAGAAGCTGCATTTTCCGGGATCACTGCCAGGTTGCTGTCCATACGGATGGTATTTCCGGGAATAAATAAATATTTTCCGAACCCCCGCAGTTCGTCTAAAGACATTGATGGGACATTGGTATAGACCACTTCTTTTCCATCATCGCCTTTATAAAGAACACGGAAACGGACATTGGTATTATTACTGATGAAATTATAATAAATCGTATAATATTTTCCCAGCCGGTCCAGGATATCCAGTGCCATTTCTTCCTTAGTCATCCTGTTTTCCAGACCATCAATATCTGTCAGCTCCGGATTATCCGTTTTGTATTCTACGGTGACCTCCATATCATCTTCATCCATAGCCATAGGAGATCCCTTAACTGTAAAATCTTCTCCCAGATAATATCCCCGGATCTTGGCATAGCGGATGATCTGATCCAATGTCATATCTTCGTCTACGCCCGGCCCATCTGTAATACGCACGATCACTTTATGCATATCCAGAACACCGTTTGTTTCAAACATGTCTTTATAGCCGATGTAGGTAAAGATGTTGCTGATATCCACTCCCAGCTGAGAGCAGAAAGCATCTGAATCTTCATAAGTTTCATCGTAGATCCAGCGGATGCCTTTCCCGTATCCGCCGTTTAAATACATGGCGCTGATGCCCGCCAGCGTGATAATGAGAAATACCACGTGGAGTACTGTCAAAAGCGCCTTCCATTTTCTCAGACCGAACGACGTTTTTTCCATAGGCCACCTACTGTTTCTCGATCTTATAGCCTACGCCCCATACTACCTTCAGATATTTGGGCTCTCTTGGGTTGATCTCGATCTTTTCACGGATATGGCGGATATGGACAGCTACCGTATTATCGGCCCCAATTGCTTCTTCATTCCAGATCTTTTCGTAGATCTCATCAATGGAAAATACCTTTCCTGCGTTCTTTACCAGAAGCAGAAGGATATTATACTCAATAGGTGTCAGTTTAATTGGCTCTCCGTCAACAGTAACCTCTTTGTTATCATCATTGATCTGAAGGCCGCCGCATTTGTACACCTGTCCCTCAGCCTGCTGGTTCATATTTCCAAGCTGTGTATAACGGCGCAGCTGGGACTTAACTCTTGCCACCAGTTCCAGTGGGTTAAATGGTTTTGTAATATAATCATCTGCACCAATATTCAACCCTAATATCTTATCAGCATCCTCTGATTTTGCTGAAAGGATGATGATCGGTATACTGCTGGTCTCCCGCACCTTTAAAGTGGTACGGATCCCATCCAGCCCCGGCATCATTACATCTAAGATCAAAAGATCCGCTGACTGGGTCTCCAGATATTCCAGAGCCTCATAGCCGTCATATGTTTTTATAACCTTAAAGCCTTCTCCTGTAAGATAAATGTCAATGGCTTCTACGATCTGTTTATCATCATCACATACCAGTATCGTCTGCATAAATGTCCCCTCCTTTGTTTAGAAAATACGCCAAGCGCAGATAAAGTTGCTTCTCCACCAGGAACTTAAGCCTCTGTGTACGACCTTACCGTTACTGGATGAAGCATCGATAACGGTTCCGCCGCCTGCAGCGATTCCTACATGGCCTCTTACAACTACGATATCGCCCGCCTGGATATCATTGAAATTACTTACCTTTGTATAACGTCCTGCGCTTCTCCAGCCGGAAGATGTCATATAACTCTGGCTTACACCTACCTGCTTTAAGCACCAGTATACGAAACCGGAACAGTCAAAGGAGCTTGGTCCCTTTGCTCCCCATACATATGGGCTTCCCAGTTTGGAAGAAGCTACAGAGATCAATGCAGACACGCCTGCGCCAGATGCCGGTTTTGGAGCCGGTGTACTGGTATTTCCGCCACTGTTTCCCTTATTTGAATTATTGTTTTTATTGCTGCTGTTATTTTTATTGCTCTTGGTCGGTGCCGCAGTGGATGGTGCCGGTTTCTTTACATCATCGCTGGTCAGCTTCGCCATTGTTAAAACGCCTACCTTACCATCTGCAGACAGACCGTTTCGTGACTGGAAGTTCTTAACTGCGTCTTCAGTCGCTTCACCGTAGTAACCGGTTACATTAGAAGATGGCAGATAACCATATTTGCTTAACAGCTGCTGTACTCTGGTAACAGAATCGCCCTGTTCACCGATCATCAGGCCGTTTGGCTTGGCATCGGAACTGTTCAATACAATACGTGTGGATGGGCCTAAATAACCGTCTACTACCTGGTCATTTCGTGCCTGGAACTGCTTAACCGCGATCACGGTGTCCTGACCATATGTACCGTCCGGGGTCGTAGTCAGATAACCTAACTCCTTTAAACGCTGCTGACACGCCAGTACCACATCACTCTTTTCACCGTATGCAAGCATATTTGCCTTAATATCATCACTGTACATCAGGTTATAGGTCTGCTGACCTACTTTTCCGTCTTCTGCCAGCCCATTGACTCCCTGAAGCTTTAAAACTGCTGTTTCTGTGGCATCATCAAAATTGCCGTTTACCTGGTCTGCTGACGCCAAATATCCAAGTTCATACAGTCGCTGCTGTATCTTCTGGATATCATCGCCCTGGGTTCCCTTAGATACTGCATAATGTTTGGCATCATCTGCCATCAGTTCATTCCAGGTAGTATCTCCTACAATACCATCCTGAGGCAGTTCATTTTGTCTCTGGAAGTGCTTTACTGCTGTAAGGGTTGCCTGGCCAAAATAATCTGTAGGCTCATCGTTATCCATAAAGCCCAGATCCATCAGACGCTGCTGCAGCTTCTTTACGATCTCATGGCGAACACCTTCCCTTAAGTACTGTGGTGCTGATTCTGCGTCCTCCGGAAGCTCTACATCTGTCAGTCCAGGAAGGATCTGTCCATCCATTCCTAAGGGTGCTATGGTCTCATCGGTTCCGTTTGAGAACGCCTGTCCATCTGCGGCATCTGCTGCTGCCGGTTCTGCGGCCTCATTTTGAACAGCAGCCCCAGTGCCGCTCAAAGAGCAGCCCCCCAGTGCCAAAGCTGCCGCCAAAGCACCGGATATGCAGGCATATCTTAAATAATATGTATATTTCTGGTTCATCAAATGTATCCTCACTTGTTGTCCTTCGTTGCGTCGTAGTCCCACTCAGGACCCCCGCGCTTCGCGCTCTACTGCCTGCTGACGCAGGCGGGTCCTTCGTTGGTGAGTGCCGAAAAACAAATGCCGCTTTTAGCGGCGCTTGTTTTTCTTGCGCACTCACCACATTATAACACATCTCCTTTCTTTTTTCGATATTTTTCATGGTCTTAAGGAAATCGCAAGTTCCTGTACGGTAACCTGACTTTTACAGTTTTAGCTGGAAAATTATTGTGGCAGATACTAAAATCCCAGGAAATTCAATTATTCTGGGATTTTTTGATGATTTCTATTTACGTTATCCAAACACTTCCCCTAAACAGCGTACCGTAAAAAGCTTCGGCTATTTGGAAGATCAGACTGACCTGGAAGCATTTTGGAAAGAAGTAAATGCCTGCAATGACAGCCTCAAGCATAAGCGGGATCTGCGTATTGAAATCCCCGTTTCCGAAATGATGTATTCCGAAAACAACAGGCTGCTTAACTATAGCTACAAGTTTCCGGAATCCGTTTACCATCTTCTTGGAATCGACACCTTTTTTGAACAATACCAACGGTCATCCGGATTCCGCGGAAAATACTCGCTGAATGAAATCTTCCGTTACCTTGTGATGGACAGAATCCTCTATCCGGCCTCGAAACGGGAAGCAGCTTCACGCCTTCTGAATTATTACGGCCTGAACAGCGAATTTGACCTTCCGGATATTTACCGCGCATTAGACCAGTTCAACATCATCTTTTATGACCTCCAGCGTTTTATCAGTGAACAGGTGGGAGAGCGGTTTGGTCGGGATCTGCAGTACAGTTTCTATGATGTAACAAACTACTATACGGAAAAAGATTTTGCAGACCCGGATGAAGAATACCGTGACCGGTCGGGAAAGCTGGTAAGCGGCCCTGCCCTGGGGCAGAAAGGCGTTTCCAAGGAGCACCAGCTGACGCCTATCATACAGATGGGACTCTTCATGGATGGAAACGGGGTTCCCATATGCATGGATGTATTCCGGGGGAACATGAGTGATTCCGATACACTGAAAGAAAATCTGGACGGATTCAAGAAGGAATACGGCATGGAACGGACAGTTGTCGTGGCAGATAAAGGGATGAACTGTTCTCGCAATATTGATCTTCTGTGCAGTCAGGGCGATGATTATGTATTTTCCCAGATATTAAAAGGAACAAAAGGGAAACGTTACCAGGAAGCCCTGTTTGCCCAGGAAGGCTGGCAGGAAGCGGAAGACGGTTCCTACAAATGGAAACTGCTCACGGAAGAATACCAGGGGTATGATATCTCATTTGAAATGCAGGACGGACAGAAAACAGAGAAAAAGAAAGCGGTAAGGCGGCAGCGGAAGGTTCTTCTTTACTGGTCAAGAGCAGATGCAGAAATAGCAGCAAAGAAAAGAGAAGAAAAGCTGAAGAAAGCAGAAAAGAGTCCAAAGAACAATGCCTATGGGATCGTCCATGGAAAAGACCGGTATATAAAAGAAGAAACCATCCTGAAAGAGACCGGTGAAGTTCTGGATGAAAGGCAGACAGCCAAAGTATCCGCAGTGGACCGGGAGAAGGCGGAAAAAGATGCCCTTTATGACGGATATTTTGCAATCATAACCAGTGAGATGGATTATGATGCTGCAAAGATACGGGAAGTATACCATGGTTTGTGGCGTATTGAGGAATCTTTCCGGATCATGAAGAGCGATTTCGATGCAAGACCGATTTATCTGAACAAGCGGGAGCATATCCGGGCACACTTTCTGATCTGTTTCGTGGCGCTTGTGATCCTGCGTCTGATACAAAACAGGATGGGGATTGAAAGATTGTCGGTGGACAGGATTGCGGAAGCGCTGCGAAGCGCAAACTGCCTGTTGGAAAGAGGCGGTTATGTCCGCCTGCTGGATGTTGGTGGAAAGATCCGGTACGAGGAAATCCCAGATCGGAAAAGTGGGAAACTGGTGCCAAGCCTGAAATTCAGCAGCGAGGATCAAGTAGCCTTGGATTATCGCCGAATACAAGAAACGTTTGGAACAAACTTCTACTATGCTTACGCGAAGCAGGAAGACTTCAAAAGATTCTTCAAAGAAATGGAACTGGGCAAAAGAGCATAACACAAGAAACTCCCTACAAACGCTTTGTTTTCAGGCTTTGTAGGGATCATCCTGATTTTCTTTATCCCTTATACGGCTTCCGGATTTAAGGCCGTAGGCACCTTGTTTAACAGTCTGTTTGGCTTTGACTATCATGTCTCCATGATTGCAGGCGCTGCCATCATCATCGGATACACTGTCTTAGGCGGTTTCCTGGCTGTTTCCACCACAGACCTGATTCAGAGCGTAGTTATGAGCATTGCACTTATTATCATCGTCTTCTTCGGCATCCATGTAGCTGGAGGCTGGGATGCCGTGATTTCCAACGCCCAGTCCCTGGCAGGGTACTTAAGCATGACCAGCATGCACAATATGGCAGATCACACATCCTCTCCATACAGCCTGCTGACTATCTGCTCCACTTTAGCCTGGGGCCTTGGATATTTTGGCATGCCTCACATCCTGCTGCGGTTTATGGCTATTGAGGATGAGAACAAACTGACTCTTTCCCGGCGCATCGCTTCTGTCTGGGTAGTGATTTCCATGTTTGTGGCCATCTTGATCGGTATCATCGGTGACAGCGCTTCCGTGGCCGGTTCCGTGCCAATGCTGTCCACCAGTTCCCAGTCTGAGACCATTATCATTCAGTTGTCCGGACTTTTAGGACAGAATGGTTTCCTGCTTTCCATCATCGCTGGAATCGTCCTGGCAGGCATTTTGGCTTCCACCATGTCCACGGCAGATTCCCAGCTGCTTACAGCGGCTTCCGGCATCTCCCAGAACCTGCTTCAGGACTTCTTAAAGATTAAGATGGACACCAAGACCTCCATGCGGGCCGCCAGACTTACCGTTATCGGCATTGCATTGGTGGCTGTTGTCCTGGCATGGAACCCTGACAGTTCCGTATTTACCATCGTTTCCTTTGCCTGGTCCGGTTTCGGCGCATCCTTTGGACCTGTAATGCTGTTTGCCCTGTTCTGGAAGCGCAGCAACCTTCCAGGTGCCATCGCAGGCATGGTAGCCGGAAACGTCATGGTATTTGTCTGGAAATATGGCATCAAGCCTATGGGCGGTATCTGGGGAATCTACGAACTGCTCCCGGCATTCCTGGTGGCCTGTGCGGCAATCATCATCGTTTCCCTGGCCACTGCAGCACCTTCCAAGGAAATCTGCGATAAGTTCGATTCCATCGGGAAATAATAGGACATAACATTTCCTAATAAAGCAAAAATCCCTGACCACAGTTCATAATCTGCATGGTCAGGGATTATCTGCTTTATTCCAAAAAATCTTCCCTTTGCGGTGTAAAAATATCCAATATCACCGCGTCTTCCAGCGCTGTCGCACCATGAAGAACTCCAGGAGGTACATAATAGGTATCCCCCCTTTTCAGTTCATAAACTTCTTCCTCCATCGTATATTGAAAAGAGCCAGATAAAATGTAACTTACCTGTTCATGAGGATGCCGATGGGCAGTCCCTACTGCGCCCTTCTTAAAAACAGCTTCAACAATCATCATATTACCGTTATGAGCCAAAATCCTTCTTGTAATTCCTCCTCCGATGTCCTGTCCCACCACAGTTTCATACTTTACTACCATGTCGTTCTTCTCCTTATCAATGCATTGACATATCAATCAAAGCATCATCTGTCCACCATTGATTTGAACCACCTCGCCTACCAGATAAGAAGACTGATCTGAGGCCAGATAATACATCACATCCGCAACCTCTTCAGGCCGTCCCATGCGTCCTGCAGGAATTGCCTTTACAAAACTTTCCAAAAGTTCTTTACTACTGGCAGCGTGGAAAGCTGTATTGATTGTTCCCGGGGAAACGGCATTCACGCGGACGCCTGCCGGAATCAGTTCCTTTGCCAGTGCTCTCGTCATAGTCAGAACCGCTCCCTTTGCTGCCGCATATACACCTGCTCCGGGTCCTCCACCATTATAAGCCGCAATCGTGGTAATATTAATCATAGTTCCCTTTACAGTTTTCAGATATGGGATACACTCTCTAGCAGCAAAAAATGCTCCGTTCAGGTTCAAATCCATCACCCGATTCCAAAACTCAGTTTCCATACCTTCAAAAGAAGATCTGCCTCCCAGGCCCCCCGCGTTGTTAATTAGAGTGTCAATCCTGCCATATGTATCTACGGTCTTCGCCACCATGGCTTTGACTTCCTCTTCCTTCGTAGCATCACCCGGAAGAAAAATTGCTTCATATCCCTTATCTTTAAGTTCTTCCAATGCTTTATTCCCATTTTCTACGTTATAATCATTGAAAGCGATAGCATACCCTTCAGAAGCAAATTTGAGACATGCCGCGTGACCGATTCCAATTGCAGCGCCTGTAATAAACAATACTTTTTTATCTATCATAATTCCATCTCCTTCTTATTTTAAAAGCAAATTCGGTATAAACAAAACCACCTCTGGTACAAAAGTTACCAGCATCAGCACTGCCAGCATCGCTGCATAAAACGGAAACAGTGATTTTGTTAACTTTTCCATGGATATTTTGCCGATGGTACAGCCCACGAACAGCACCGCGCCCACCGGAGGCGTACAAAGTCCGATTGCCAGGTTTAACACCATCATGACACCAAACTGAATAGGATTCATTCCAATACTCTGAATGACCGGCATCAGGATTGGAGTAGTAATCATAATCAACGGTGCCATATCCATAATCGTTCCCAGTGCCAGCAAAAGCAAGTTGATTAAAAGCAGTACTACAATCTTATTGTTGCTCACACCCAATAATGCACCTGTAATCAAGGCAGGAATTTTCAGATAGGCTAAAAACCATCCGAATGCATTGCAGCATGCCAAGAGTGCCAGAACCGTCGCCAAAGTCCTCAGTGCATTAAGCAAAATCTCATCCATCTTGCTAAGAGGAATCTCTCTGTAAATAAAGAATGTTACAATAAACGCATACAGGCAGGCCACCGCAGCAGACTCTGTTGCTGTAAATATCCCACCGATTACACCGCCGATAATAATCACTGCAGTGAGCAATCCCAGGATTGCACTGCTGGCAATTTTGATTGCTTCCTTAAAAGAAATCTTTGCTCCCTTAGGATATCCTCGCTTGACAGCAATAACATAACTGATAATCATTAACGCCATCCCAAGCAAAACGCCGGGAAGCATGCCGCCTAAAAACAACTGTCCCACTGACACGCCTCCAGCTGACACTGCAAAAATAATCATGTTATGGCTGGGAGGAATAATCAGTCCCTGGCAGGCGCTGGTTATAGTCACATCCACCGCGTAGTCAGTATCATAACCACTATCCTTCATCATAGGAATTAACAAGGCTCCGATAGAAGACACATCTGCAATCGCAGAACCGGAAATACCGCCAAAGAACATGCTTGCTAAGATATTTACCTGCGCCAGACCGCCCCTCACTCGGCCTACCAGTACATTGGTAAATTCAATAATCCTTCTTGAAATACCTCCTGCTCCCATTATCTCTCCTGCCAGGATAAAAAATGGGATGGCTAACAGGGAAAAAGAATGGATTCCTTTGACCATCTGAACCGCCACGCTCATCAACGGTACCTTCAGGTAAAAAGAAGTCAAGATTGCTGATGCCAGAAGCGCAAACGATATGGGCGTGCGCAGGATGAGCAACAGGATAAAAGACCCCAAAAGGATTGTAATGCCAAGATAATCAACCATGTTCTGTACTTCCCTTCTCCGTTTTTTTCTGTTCAAACCGCAATCCAGTCAAATTTACAAAAGAAAAATAAGCAATCAGAATTCCTGAGATTGGTACCCCGCCGTACAGCATGGCTGACGGCAGGTGGGTCGCAATCATGAGATTATTCATAGTGCTTTTGATCAGGCCGATTCCAAAATACAGGAGAACGATTCCCATAACCATCAGCACTGCATCTGTAAATTTCAGTACCGCTCTTTTTACTGGTTCCGGTAAAATATCAAAAAACACAGTCACACTCAAATGAAGCCGATGTTTTACACCATAGGCGATACTAAAAAACCCCATGTACACCATCATCATCATGGTGATCTCCTCAGACCAGCGAATACTGCGGTTTAACACATAACGGTAGAACACATGAATACAGATGATAATTGTCATGACTACCAGCAGGATTTTTGCAAGAATCATACACAAATCCAACAGTCTGTTAAAAAAAGCATCAATATATTTCATGATTATTCCCCCATCATTAGAAGCAACTACTGCATATCGATAATAGCCTGCAGAGTATCCATATAGTCACCTGCATATTTTTCGTACAAGGGCTCTACTGCCTTCACAAAACCTTCTCTGTCTTCCAGTTCAGTCACTTCAGAACCTTCAGCGATTACGTGCTCCATCGATTTGTTCTCAATCTCGTCGTATTTTTCTCTCTCCCACAGTTCTGACTCCTTAGCACATTCACGTAGAATCTGCTGATCTTCCGGGGACAGTTTATCAAATACCATCTTACTACATACCAGGATTTCCGGCGGAGCCGTATGTCCATCTAAAGAGATATACTTTGCCACCTCGTAATGGCTGTTCTGATCATAGGACACCCAGTTATTCTCCGCACCGTCAATCACTCCAGTCTGCAGAGAACTATAAACCTCACCGAATGCCATCGGAGTAGCGGAGGCACCCAAAGCCTCAACCATGTCCACGATTAACTGACTCTGTGTGGTTCTAATCTTTAATCCTTTCATATCTTCCACAGTCTTAATCGGACGTACTGAGTTGTAGAAGTTCCTTGTTCCTGCATCATACAGAGCCAGTCCGACAAAATTTCCTGCCTCCACACTACTCAACAATTCAGTACCAATTTCGCTGTCTATCACCTTATGCATATGATCCGCATCGGTAAATAAATATGGCATCTGAAGCAGATTAAGAATCGGAGCAAATTCTGTCATCGGGGCAAAGTTTGCACGTGTAAAATCAATTGCTCCAAATTGTACCTGCTCCAGAATTGCCTGCTCGTCTCCACCCAACTGCCCTCCGGTGAATACCTCAATTTTTATCCGTCCATCTGTCCGTTCTTCTACTAAACGGGCAAATTCGATGGCTCCCATGGTAGCTGGATAAGTCTCAGTCTGAGTCTCAGCCAGACGAAGTACAATGGTTTCTTTTGAGGCAGTTTCTGTCGCCTTTTCAGTTGTCTCCTCTTCTTTTGCGGCTGCTGTCGATGTGGTGGTCTGCGCAGGCTTAGAACCAGCACCACAACCTGTCAGAGATACTGCAGTCAATACTGCTGCCAAAATAAATGACATTCTTTTTTTCATTTTATTCCCCCTATTGGTTATTTTATTGATAAATTAATTATAGACGACAATGAGTGCAAACAAAATGCACACACTTGTCGTCTACTATCAGATTTTTGTTGTATATTTTATCCATTTTTTGTCTTTACAAAGCCTTAACACATTTTTGTCCTTTTTGCACTTTTTTGGTATACCGATGGCGGAACCCCTGTCTCTTTTTTGAAAACCCTGCTAAAATATCCTGCCTCACTGTAACCTACGCTACGGCCCACCTCTTTCACACTGGCTTGTTCGTCATGCAGCATCATCTTGGCCTTTTCAATACGGACTTTTGTCAGATAATCCACAAAATTCATCTGAAACTGCTGCTTAAACAACTTGCTGAAATAGTAAATGGAAAATCCCGTATGACCCGCCATGTCTTCCAATGTAATATTCCTGCTGTAGTTTGCCTGGATGTAATCCTCTGCACGAGCCGCCCAAGCAGTATCCATCATACTTTCCTCTGCAATCAGTGCATCCATCACATGCTCCACATACTGGGAAGCCAAACTCATAATCTGTTCTCGTTCGGACTCCCCGCTCATCTGCTCAAAAAGGGTAAAGACCGGCATAATTTCCAGATTCTGCGGCAAACTCCGGTTAATCACCACAAGCAACTCATAGATCTTCATCATAGGCTCCATGTCTTCTTCAAAAAACTGTTCCATCAACTGTTCTAGATAAAGCATGGCCTCGTCGTAATTACCTGTCTTCAAATAAGCGATCAGTTTGCGCTCCTGCTCCCTTTGAGTCAGTTTTGACTCCCCGTTCCCTATTTGATGCCGGTGGATATGGATTCGTTTATCACTGTTAATATTCCTTTTTGCTTCCTGGAACGACAGATAGATATTTTTCAACTTGGAAACTTGGATTCCTACGGCAACTTTCACCTGGATACCAGACTCTTCCGCTATGACACTAAACCGTTTAAACAGTTCCTTATACCAATCTCGACTTCTACTCTCATCTGTCAGGAGCAACAAATAAAAGTTATGATAGTGTTCGCAATAGCAAATTCTACCATCCAGTTCCAGGCGACTGATACACCTTTTGCACAATTTTGCAGTTGAATGTGGATTTTCTGGCCCCCTGGCCTGTGCCCTGACCACAACTCCCACTCCATAGTGGAACTGGATACCCAGTTCCTCCATCTGTGCCTGGATCAATTCCTCGTCTGCATTGTTACAGGCAATGGCTGAAACTAGTTCACCTTCCATGTATTGTTCTGCACGCCGGACTTTCTTTCTGTTTTCCTCATCGTCTATCCGCTTTCTGATCCGTGACTCTACTTCCCGTGTCGCTTTTTCCAACGCCTTCACCACATCCTCGTCGGCTGCCGGTTTCACAAGGAAATCTGCAGCCCCGATATTAACGCTTTCCTTCGCATAGGTAAAATAAGTAAATCCAGTCAGCATAATGATGTAGCAATCCGGCAAAAATTCCAGGATCTCTTTGCCCGCCTCAATTCCATTCATAATCGGCATTTTTATGTCAAGAAACGCTATATCCGGCCTAAATTCCCGTGCCATCTGCACGGCATCCCTACCATTTACCGCCTGCATAATTTCCACCCGGGTACCCAGTTGCAACACTATGATGCTCTCCAGTGCCCTGCGCTCCAACTGTTCATCGTCGACTATCAATATTTTATAATTCATTCTTCTCCTCCGTCATCTGTGGGAATAAAATCTCCACAATCGTCCCGTACCTTGGACTGGAATACAGCCTGCAGACTCCTCCCGGATACAGGCCGATTCGAGCCGCTATGTTGGACAGACCAATCCCCGTCGTATGGCCTCTCCGCTTTTCGTCATTTCCAAGCCATATTTCTCTGAGACGTTCCCGCTCAATCCCACAACCATTATCGCAAATCCTAATGCGCAGAAAACCGCCGCGACAGGAAACATCCACCAGAATCGTACCGCCGAATTCTAAGTTTTCAATCCCATGAATCATTGCGTTTTCTACTAAAGGCTGCAGAGTCATGCTGGGAATCAGGTAATCACTGTCCGTTTCTTCGACCCGCACAGCATATTGTATCCGCTCCCCAAAACGATGCTGCTGAATATAGATATATTTGGCCACAATCTCCAGTTCTTCTTCCACTGTGGAAAGACGATTAAAATGATCCAGATTGTACCGGAACAAGTCTGCCAGATTACGAATCAATGCCGTTGTCACATCCGGTGTCTCGTACTGAGCCGAACGTGAGATGGAGTTTAAAGTATTAAACAGGAAATGAGGATTAATCTGGGACTGAAGGGCTAAAAGTTGCGACTCCTTCAAAAGTTCATCCATGCGGATATTTTTCAGTTCCTGCTGATGGAGCCTGGCTTCCACCTGGGATTTTTGATTCAGTTCTTCAATCAGGCGGCGGATGTCATCCTTCATTCTATTAAACGCCACAGCCAGTTCCCCCACCTCATCCCGGCTTGCCACCTGGATGTCTTCCAGTTCAAAGTTACCCTTTGAAATTTTCCGGGTATATTCTGCCAATTTGCATATCGGACTTGTCACCGTCTCTGACAGATTAAGCGCTGCCAAAAGACTGATGAGAACACTTCCGACCAAAAATACCCTGGTCATAGCCTCTATATTGGCGGCCTTCCTCTCCAGCCGTGCATATTCTTCCCCATCTTTTTCCAGAAGGATATTCAGATATTCATTCAGGTATCCATTTAAATATTCCTGGATTTTCGATGCCTGATAATATTCTATATAAATAAAATCCTCACTGCCACGTTTTTTGCGGACTGTAATATCACTTTTCTGAAAAAAGACCTCCGCTGAATTAGTGATAGCATGAATCATATACCATTCCGCCGGATTGTTCCGCTCATTAGTCAATTGGCTAATAAAAGC
This sequence comes from uncultured Clostridium sp., assembly GCA_900543885.1. Lineage (GTDB taxonomy): Bacteria > Bacillota > Clostridia > Lachnospirales > Lachnospiraceae > Enterocloster. The sequence goes on along the minus strand of UQTA01000003.1, from coordinate 1,151 downwards.
CAATACTTCTCCTTTTTCTGCCTCATATGCGTCTGCAGCATCTTCTTCCCCACTGGAATAATACTCATCCAGCCTCAACTTTGCATTTTTTAAAGATACGGAAATCTTGTTAACACGGTAATGCTCTGTCTGACTGACATTATAAAATTCAATCAGATTTTTTACCTCATGACGATAGAACAGATTAGCGACAAAATTGGCGATTATGACCAACAGAAAAATCACAAATAGTTTTACTTTCAATGACAATCCCTGGTAGTACTGTTTCATTACATCTCTCCCCCATCAGTCTCATTCTGCCCTAAAATAATACTTTTATTTTATCTTCTCCACTGCTAAATAGCAACTAATATATGGGAATCCTATATAAAAAATAGGTTTTGATAAAACCAGCACATCGACAAGTCAAACGCCTTCAATAGTATAAATGATGCGAAATGGAATGGACTGCCAATCTCCTTACACACGGTCTGCTCCAGGCCAGTTATACCCCCAGACAAAGACCAGCGCGAGCTGCGGGAACTTGTCCGCTACCGCAAAAGCCTTGTTGGGGAGCGCAAACGTGAACTGAACAGGCTCCAAAAGATGCCGGAGGGAATAAATATATTTCATAGTAAGCAAAAACAGGGGCTGTGAAAAAACATAGCCTATAAAAAAGAAGGACCAAGGGTTCATAAAAAACCCCAAGGTCCTCTTTTTGTGTTAGAATTAACTTGCGATGAAAAATCTAACTAATACTTATTCTAATCCAAAACAGGCAGTTTTGCCACTATTTATTCAAGATTATCTGGACATTTGTGATCCGGTGCTGACATTTGATCGATTTATGAGAGAAATCGATTTGGAGAAATACCTGAAGGAAATCCCGAAACATGAGGTGGGAAGACTTCGGTATAACCCGGTCAGTATGCTGAAAACAATCCTGTTCGGATTTATGACAAATGGATATGTCTCTCTTCGTGAGCTGGAAGACAGCTGCAAAGTGAATCTAAGGTTCATGTATCTGATGGATCATAAAGCCCCGTCCTATCGGACTTTTGGATATTTTATCAATGAGATACTCAGCGATTCTATTGAGAAACTATTCTGTGATATCAATCAAAAAATTTTTGAGAAAGAACATACGGACCTGCAACATTTATATATTGACG